>JAZKCB010000221.1:0-76598 GCA_040388335.1 Pseudomonadota bacterium
GTTTGCGTCTTAACGGCCTGCCATCGCCAGGGCGCGTTCGTAGTACGAAAGATCGAGGTATTTGGCCGGGTCAGGCGCCTTGCCGCCCCATTGCCCTTCGATTTCGGCGCGCATGGCCAGCACATTGCGGAAGCCCTCAAGGCTCAGGCGCGCATCCGTCGCCATGCCGAAGCCGGGCGTGTTCAGGGCCGCGTAGCTCTGCGCGGCGACGGCTGGCGGCAGCTTGAAGCGGTCTTCGAGCAGCTTGATCATCTCGGCGCGGTTGGCCGGGTCCATGGCGTAGCGTGAGCCTTCGATGTAGGCGGCAATGTAGCGCTCAAGCGCCGAGGCGTTCGCTGCTGCCCAGTTGCGCATCACGAAAGAGCCCGTGGCCTGGTAGGCTCCGGCCAGATCGGTGGCGCGGCCCAGGCTCTTGATGCCGCGCTCACGCACGGTGAATGAAAACGGCGGGTTCACCATGCTGGCGACCAGCTCGGGGTTGGCAACCATCGCTGCAGAGCGACCCTGTGTGCCGCCCGCCAGCTTGAGGCTGTAGTCGCGGCCGTCGATGAGGCCGTTGTTCTTGAGGATCTTGCGAGCCACCAGCGCATAGGCAGTGTTGGGCGCATCGACAGCGAGCGACTTGCCGCGTATGTCGGCAAAGGATGCGATCTCGGGCCGCACCATGAACTCGTTCATGCCGGAGTCACCGCCCAGCACGATGATGACGTCGTTTTTGGCGACCTCCACCATGGCGACGGCGTTGTCGACGGCCGCAATCGCGATTTCGAACTTGCCCGCAGGCAGGCCGGCACGCTGCGAGTCGGAATCGGGCGTGTTCTGGATTTCAATCGTCAGGTTGCGTTTGGCAAAAAAGCCCTTGTTGACCGCAGCCAGCAGCGGCAGGTTGCTGGAGCCGGGGAACACATTGACCCGCAATGTCACCGGCGGCGGTGGCGCGGAGGCGCAGCCAGCCACGATCAGGCCAGCGAGGACGGCCGTAGCCGCGAAAAGTCGACGATGCATGTTTTGTCTCCTGCGTTGTAATGTTTAGCTGACTAAGCATTGTGGCGCTGGGGCCAGGCTGTCGCCATACTGGTTTTACCGCAGGCAACAAAAAGGCCGCAACGCTTTTGGCGCCACGGCCTTTGCAGCAGCTGATTTACTTTGCCGGTGTGGCGGAGGCCGTCGACTGGTCGGCGGGCAGCAGTTTGACCGGACCGTACCAGGCCTGCAGCGGGCCTTCGTTTCTTTCACCCTCGGTGAAGACGGCAAAGCTCAGCAGTGCGCCAGGCTCTTCCCCATAGGCCTTGCGGTAATCGGCCCGAATGTCCCGCTCGTAAGCCAGCCACTGGTTGTAGCCATGGTCGCCCGAATTGACGATGATCTTGCGGATGCGGTCTGTCCGGTCGTTGATGACGACTTCACCGGGTTTGCTGACCCGCGACCAGGCGTAAATCAGCGTGGCAAACGGCAGTTCTTCACCCGTGATCAGCATGCTCAGCTCGTTGAGCATGGTGTTCTTGAATGAAAATTTCGACCGGTCGCCTTCAAAAGCCAGCACCACACGCACCGGCACATCTTCAAGCTCGGGCAGGGAGCCGTTGACGGCCTTGCCGCCAGCGATGGCGGTTCCTGCCGTGGGGACCTTCCACGAAAAACTCAGGCGGCCCAGGTCTGCCGGCTCGATGCGCTGGCGGTGGCGCAGGATGCTGCCTGAGGCATCGGCCATGGCCAGCACCGCCTCGCGGCCGTCATGCTGCTCATAGCTGTAGTTTGTGGACGCCTTACCGGGCACGCGAAAGATTTCCCAGTTCAGGTTGTCGCTCTGGTCGCCATTGCGCATGGCGGCGGTCGAAAGCGCAGCCCACGCTGTACCGGTCACGCCGACCGCGGGCCCCAGCGTGCCGCCGCGGCTGGAGGCAGCCGGTGTATCGGGCTCGTCGTCCGGATCTGGCACGCTTGCGCATGAGGCGAGGAACATGGCGCCCAGCAGGGCAAGGCCGATGAATCCCCGGAACGGCGCCGCAGGGGTTTGGGGAGTCGGTGAACGCATGGTGGTCAGGATGGCTGGAGGGACGCTGCCTTGCGTCGGCAGCACCCTCAAGTGGACCATGAAACCCGGTCGCCGGGCAATGGCTAACGCGCCACAACCGCAGCGCCAGCCATCACTGGCGCGAAATAATTCTGCGCATCAGGCCGGCCGTGGAGGCATCCAGGCCAGCCAGGTCGCCGCTTCCGAGGCGCGGCTCGATGTCCTGCGCGAGAACTTTCCCGAGCTCGACGCCCCACTGGTCAAAGCTGTTGATGCCCCAGATGGCGCCACTGACAAACACGCGATGCTCCTGCAAGGCCAGCAGCGCACCCAGGCTGGCTGGTGCCAGTTCATCCATCAGCAAAAACGTGCTGGGCCGGTTACCCGGAAAATGTTTGTGGCCACCCACATCGCTCTTGCCCTGCATCAGCGCTTGCGCCTGCGCCAGCGCATTGGCGAGCAGCTTGTCGTGATGCCCCTTCAGGCTGGACATGGGCTTTTTGACGGCGATGAATTCCACGGGCACCACACTGGTCCCCTGGTGCAGCATCTGGAAGTAGGCATGCTGGCCATTGGTGCCGGGCTCGCCCCACAGCACGGGCGAGGTGTCATACGGCAAGGCCTTGCCTTCCAGGTCGACACGCTTGCCGTTGCTTTCCATCTCAAGCTGCTGCAGGTAAGCCGGCAGGCGGCGCAGGGCGCTGCTGTAGGGGGCGACGCTGCGGCTGCTGAAGCGATGGAAGTTGCGGTACCAGACATCCAGCAGGCCAAGCCGCACCGGCAGGTTTTGCGCCAGCGGCGCAGTGCGAAAGTGCTCATCCATCTCATGCGCCCCGGCAAGAAAGGCGCGGAATCCTTCGCTGCCGATCGCCATGGCAATCGGCAGGCCAATCGCCGACCAGAGCGAATATCGACCGCCCACCCAGTCCCAGAAACCGAAGGTGGTGCGGATGCCAAAGTCCCTGGCGCCATCAACATTGCTGGTGAGTGCTGCGAAGTGACGGCTGACATCGCTGCCGCCGCCTGCTTCAAACCATGCCTTGGCCGATCGCGCATTGGTCATGGTCTCGGCCGTGGTGAAAGTCTTGGACGCGATCAGGAACAGGGTGTTTTCCGGCTTGAGTTGCGCCAGCACCTCGGCCAGCTCCTCACCATCGACGTTGGAGACGAAATGAAAACGTTTGCCCTTGATGGCAAATTCAGCAAGCGCCAGCACCGCCATCTGCGGGCCGAGGTCAGAGCCGCCTATGCCGATGTTGACGATGTCGGTGATGGCGACATCGGCGCGCACCTGCTCCGCATAAGCCAACATGGCGTCGAGCGTGGCATGCACCTGTGCCAGTTCGCCCTGGATGTTAGGGGCGGCCGGCCGGCGCAGCATGAAGTGCATGACGGCGCGGTCTTCGGTGCTGTTGATGTGCTCGCCGGCGAACATGGCGTCACGGCGATTTTCAAGCCCGCATTGCGATGCGAGTTCAATCAGCAGGCGCTGGCTGGCGGCATCGATACGGCTTTTGGACAGGTCGGCAAAGACGTGGGGGGCGGACTGGCTGAAATCCTCAAAGCGCTGCGCATCAACAGCAAAGGCTTCGCGCAGGTCGAATGTCTTGCCCGCAGCTTCAAAATATGCCGCCAGTGCCGCCCAGGCGGGCGTGCTGTCGCAACGTGGTCCTGATCGGCCCGCCATGCTCAGGCCGCCAGCATCAATTGCTCAAGCTTCACGGCGTCGGCCGCAAATGCCCGGATGCCTTCGGCCAGCTTTTCGGTCGCCATCGCGTCTTCATTGAGCGCGTAGCGAAATCCCGCTTCGTCAAAGTTCACGGCAGGCAGGTCCATGGCTTTGGCGGCATCCACATCCAGCGCCTTGACCAGGGGCGCATCAGACGCGGCAAGCTGGGCCAGCAAATCGGGGCTGATGGTCAGCAAATCGCAGCCGGCCAGTGCCGTGATCTGGCCGACATTGCGAAAGCTCGCGCCCATCACCTCAGTGGCAATGCCGAAGTGTTTGTAGTGGTTGAAGATCTCGCGCACCGACTTCACGCCAGGATCGTGGGCGCCAGACATGGCGGCTTCATCCCATGCAGCGCCGGCTGATTTTTTGTACCAGTCGTAGATACGGCCGACAAAGGGTGAGATCAGCTGCACCTTGGCCTGACCGCAGGCGACCGCCTGGCAGAAGGAAAACAACAACGTCAGGTTGGTGTGTATGCCACGCCGCTCCAGCCTTTCTGCGGCCTCAATGCCCTCCCAGGTGGCAGCGACCTTGATGAGCACACGGTCGATATGGATGCCTTCGGCCTCATACAGCTCGATGATGCGTTCGCCCCGGGTGTAGGTAGCGTTGGCATCAAAACTCAAACGGGCATCGACTTCGGTAGACACCCTGCCCGGCACGATGGAGAGGATCTCGCAGCCAAAGCGCACCAGCAGCCGGTCCATGATCTCATCCAGCGGCCTGCCGCGGAAACGACCCACGATTTCTGCCAGCAAATGCTGGTAGTCGGCTTTTTGCACGGCCTTGAGAATCAGGGATGGATTGGTGGTGGCGTCCTGCGGGAGAAACTGCCCCAACTGCTTGAAGTCACCCGTATCGGCAACAACGGTGGTGAATGTCTTGAGGGCGTCGAGTTGATTCATGGCGGAGAGTGTATGTGGCACGGGGCCGGCTTCATGTCAGCAGAAGTCAGCAGAATGCAGGCGTGAGTTACCATTATGCCGAGCAAACGTGAAACTTTATTACAAGATGGCCCCACACTTTTCTCGTCATCGAAAGTTTGAAGCATGAGTTTTGACCTGATTCTTTTTGGCGGCACTGGCGATCTTGTGTGGCGCAAGCTGATGCCGGCGCTGTTCCAGGCCTTTCGCCACGGGTCTTTGCCCAGGGATGGCCGCATTGTTGGCGTTGCGCGCGACGACCTGACTGACGGGCAGTACCGCGAGCTGATCAAGTCGCGGTTTGATTCTGTCGAACTGGCCAAAAGGCCCAGTGAGGAAGAATTCTCAAAGTTTGCCGACCTCCTGTTTTACCTGCGCATGGATCTTTCAAGCGCGGACGACTACCCAAAACTTGGTGCAAAGCTCAAGGAGCGGGAAGCAGAAACGGTGGTGATGTACCTGGCCACTGCACCTGCCCTGTTCACCGTGTTCTGCGAGCAGATTGCTGCGGCCGGGCTGGCGAGCCCCCAGATGCGCGTGGTGCTTGAAAAGCCGCTGGGCCATGATTTGCAGTCCAACCGCGCCATCAACGAGAGTGTGCGCAAGGTCTTCAGCGAGCGGCAGATCTTCCGCATTGACCACTACCTCGGCAAGCCATCGGTGCAGAACCTGTTTGCACTGCGCTTTGGCAACGCCCTGTTTGAACCGTTGTGGCGGCGCGAGACGATTGCCAATATCCAGATCACGATTGCCGAAGAGCTGGGGATTGAAAAACGCGGTGCCTTCTACGACAGCACAGGTGCCCTGCGCGACATGGTGCAAAACCACGCGCTGCAACTGCTTTGCGCCATCGGTATGGAGCCGCCCATCAATGCCCATGCCGACGCCATACGCGATGAAAAACTCAAGGTGTTGCGATCGCTGAAAGCCTGGACGCCCGAAACCTTGCGCCAGCATGTCATTCGCGGTCAGTACTCAGCGGGCACCGTAGACGGCGTGGCGGCTGCGGCTTATCGGCAGGAATCCGGTGTGGATGCCACCAGCAAAACAGAGACCTTTGTCGCGCTGCGCACCGAAATCGCCAACTGGCGCTGGGCTGGCGTGCCGTTTTACATACGCACCGGCAAGCGGCTGGCAGACAGGGCGGCCTACATTGAAGTCAACTTCAGGCCCGCGCCACACGCCATCTTCAAGTCGCCACTTGGCGCGGCGAATCGCCTGGTCATCCATCTGCAGCCCAAGGATGGCCTGGAACTGCATTTGCTCGCACAAGGCCAGGACAACCGGCGGACATCGCAAACGCTGTCGCCGGTACAGCTGGACCTCGACTTCGACAAACGTTTTGGCTCTGAGCGGGTGGGCGCCTACGAACGGCTGCTGCTCGATGTGATTGACGGGCGGCTGAACCTGTTCGTTCGCAGCGACGAACAGGAGGAAGCCTGGCGCTGGGTCGAGCCCATCATGGACAGCTGGAAGAACGATGCTGAAGGACCGCGCCAGTATGCGGCGGGGACCTGGGGGCCGAGCGCGTCAAGCGCAATGATTGCCCGCGACGGCTATTGCTGGACCGAGGAATGTTAGCCCCCACGTTCGCCCACTGCGTGTGGCTCTCTGCCCCCCGAGGGGGCCGCCCGCCTGCGGCCCGGCAGAGCCGGTTCCGCGGCTCGAACTTGCATGGGAGAGTTCAGTGCTCGACCGAATAAAAGCCTCCCTGCCTTCACTCGCACCAGCTGAACAAAGAGTGGGTCGCCTGGTACTGGCCGACCCGCGGGCATTTGCCAATTTGCCGATTACCGAACTGGCGGTCCGCGCCCATGTCAGCAAACCCACCATCGTGCGTTTCTGCCGCAGCGTTGGCTATGATGGCCTGAGCGACTTCAAGCTCAAGCTGGCGGGCAGTGTGAGTGAGGGCGTACCTTTCATCCACCGCAGTGTTGATGTGGACGACAAAACCAGCGACGTGCTGGTCAAGGTGATCGACAACACGGTAGCAGCCTTCCTCAAGTACCGCAACGATGCATCGTCGGTGGCCATCCAGAAAGCAACCGATGCACTGGAGGCAACCTACAAGGCCGGAAAACGCATCGAATTTTTTGGTGTGGGCAACTCGGGCATCGTGGCGCAGGACGCACAGCACAAGTTCTTCCGGCTGGGCGTAACCAGCATTGCCTACAGCGACGGCCACATGCAGGTAATGAGTGCCTCGCTGCTTGGACCGGACGATTGTGTTGTCGTGATTTCAAACTCGGGCCGCACGCGCGACCTGATGGATGCCTGTGACATTGCGCGCAAAAACGGCGCCACGACCATCGTCATCACGGCCACCGGCTCGCCGTTGGCCGCTGCAGGCAACATTCATCTCGCAGCCGATCATCCCGAAGGCTACGACCGTTACAGCCCCATGGTGTCCAGGCTGATGCACCTGATGGTGATAGATATCCTTGCCACCTGCCTGGCGTTGCGCATAGGCGGCAAGTTGCAGCCGCTGCTCAAGGAAATGAAAAACAACCTGCGCAACAAGCGCTACACCTGAGCGCGCCTGAACTGCCAGGCGACGCCACGCTCGTATTCAGGGCTTGCTGGCGGTCAGCGTCAGAGGGCCATACCAGGCTTTTGTGTTGCTCTGGGTGTTGTCACTGTCAGTCATGACGCTGATGCTCATCAATGCGCCTGGCGCCTCTCCGAACGCTTTTTCAAAATCAGCGCGTATATTGCGTTCGTAGTCGAGCCAGCTGTTCAGGCGACCGCTGCCGGACTCCACCACCAGCTTGCGTATGCGGTCAGTGCGCGGGTTGATGATGACACTTCCGGCAGGGCGGTTTTTGCTCCAGACGTACATCAGCGTTGCATAGGGCAGTTCTTCGCCGGTCAGAAGACGCGCCAGCTCAGAGAGCATGGCATTTTTTGAAGAGAATTTGCTTCTGTCTCCATCAAAAGACAAGACCACACGGACCGAGCAGTCGTCGGTTTCCTTGATGGCCATATCGGCATTGGGCATCAAAGCCGGGACTTTCCAGGAAAACCTGATCTGGCCCATGTCTGCCGGTGGCACGTGCATGACCTTGCGAACCAGGCTAGCAGATGACCGCGCCGTAGCAGCAAGAGCCTCTCTTCCATCCTCATGCACGTAGCTGAATTGGGTCGGCTGCTTGCCAGGGAACTTGAAATGCTGCCAGACTGCAGGATCCCGGCCAGACACTGACGATTTCGCCCATGGACTGAGGCCCAGTGCATCTTCACCCACGGCAGGTGGGGATTGCGTGATGGATGAACACGCCACAAGCTGGAAGAGACTCCAGACGGCGATGCTCCTGATGAGGAAGTTCATGTTCAGAGAATAAAGGCTACAGCATGCAGGAGTCTTATGACAAACACGTACAGACCTGAAATAAGGTGAAGTCTTGCACCTGCATAAAAAAAGCCCGCTGCGAGCAGCGGGCTTTTTGATTCTTCTTCAAAAGCTGGACTAGCCAGCCCGTGAATTAGAAGGAGTGCTGAACACCAATGACGGTCTTCTTGTCACGATAGATAGACGCAGCGGTCGGAGCAACCAGGGCTGCCACGGTGCTTTGTGCTGCATTGTCGGTCGTCGTGCCGTAGAAGGCGTAAGCGGTGGTGCGCTTGCTCAGGCTGTAACGTGCGCCGATTTGAGCTTGCTTGATGTCGATAGCGCGAGCGCCAACGCCGTCGGTCGTTGCATAAGCACGGCCGTAGGTGATGTAAGGCACCAGAGCGCCGAACGGAGCCGACAGACCCAACTGGTATGCACGGTATGCAGTGCTGGTACCAGCAGCTGCGCCGAAGTTGGCAGCGCCGATGCCACCGTCACGGCCCGTGTTGTAGGTACCAGCCAGCTTGACAACGCCGAAGTCGTAGCTTGCGCCCAACTGGGTCAGGTTGCCGGTGCGGCTTGCACCGGTTGCGGTTGCAGGAGCAACTGCTGCAGTGGTGTTAACACGGTTGCTGGTGTATGCCAGGGCAGCAGACAGAGGACCATTGGCGTACTGGCCCATCAGGCTCCAGCGACGGCCTTCAGCGAACGACTGAACGCCAGCTGCGGTCGTGCTGTTGTTGATTTCCATGTTGCCAGCGTTAGCGCCGTACTGAACACGAACCGTGAAACCGCCGCCAAAGTTAGGGCTGATGTAGGTCAGGCCGTTAGAACGGGTACCGCCCAGATAGGTGTTACCAAAAACGTGCGAAGAGTAAGCACCGGGAACGCCTTCAGAACCGATGTTGTAGCCAGACAGGGTGGCCAGTTCATACAGATTGTTGTACTGGTAACCGATGTTGACCGTTCCCCAGGTCGCGCCGGACAGACCGATGTAGGTCTGGCGGTTGGTGGAAGCGGAGATGGAGTTTGCTGCAGGAGCTGCACCAACTGCACCGAGGTTGTTGGTGAATGCTGCTGGGTAAGCAACTTGCTGTGCGCCAGTAGCTGCACGGCCAGCGAACAGACCGCCGCCGGTTGGGTTGATACCCTGCTCAACCACGAAGTTGGCTTTCAGGCCGCCACCGAGGTCTTCCGTACCACGGAAACCGATACGGTTACCGGCATTGGCACCGTCCATCACGCCACGGCTTTTCAGCTGGGCGGTACCGGTAGCGGTTGCGCGCTGCTCGGTGGTTTGTGAGCCGTAGCCGATGTCCAGCACGCCGTACAGGGTCACGGACGACTGGGCAGATGCTGCGCTGACAGCTGCGAGTGCAGCCAGAGCAATCAGGGATTTTTTCATTGAGAGTTTCTCCAAGGTTAAACATAGGGCTCCAGGATTTTGGATCCCCGGGCCAACCTCCGTTTAGGAAGTTGTATGTATTGCACCAGACCCGGCAGGCTATGGCAAAGGAATTGGACGGGATTTGGCCAGAAAAAGGCTTTTCCGTTGCAGCTGTGCAACAAATTCAAAATGCCCGTGGGAGCCGCACCACAAATATCGGGCGACTCTCCAATGAGTGCAACGAAAGGACAATGCCATAAACTTGCACAATCTCCTCTCAAAGTCTTCTCAAAGGCGCCGCTCCTCATGGATACCCTGATCAATGCCGCTGACGGTGCCCTCCGCACCCTTTTTGCCAGGCCACGGGCAAGCCGGCCCTGCCCCACGGTGGCCGGGGATGCCACAGCGCTTACAAATCCTGAAAAAGCCCTTGCAGGCGCGCTGATGCGGGTCAATCACGTCGGTGAGGTCTGCGCACAGGCGCTTTACGCCGCCCAGGCGATCAGTACACAGGACCCTGCCTTGAGGCAGCAATTCATGGCCGCCAGCGAGGAAGAAACCGATCACCTTGCATGGACGCGCCAGAGGCTGGACGAACTCGGTGCACGACCATCCCTGCTCAACCCGCTCTGGTATGCCGGGGCCTTTGGGCTGGGATTGATCGCTGGCCGGCTGGGAGACCGCCTCAGCCTCGGGTTTGTGGTGGAAACCGAAAGACAGGTAGAGGCCCACCTGGCCGGTCACCTGGAGAAACTGCCCCCAGGAGACCACGAATCACGCGCCATCGTGGCGCAGATGAAGGATGACGAGGCCCGACACGCCCAGGAAGCTTCCAGCGCCGGGGCGCTTGAACTGCCGCCGCCAGTCAGGGCCCTGATGAGCGCGGCCGCCAGGGTCATGACCACAACGGCGCACTACATCTGACTCACGCGATGCGATTCGCCCTCAGGCTTCCTGTATCTCGAAGCTGGTGGTGATTTCGGCAGTTTTGCCCAGCATGATGGTGGCAGAGCAGTATTTGTCATGGCTCATGGCAATCGCACGCTCCACTGCACTGGCGACCAGTGCATTGCCGGTCACGAGAAAATGCATGTGGATTTTCGTAAATACCTTGGGATCAACGGTCGCGCGCTCTGAAGTCAGCTTGACCGAGCAGCCCCGCACATCGTGCCGGCCGCGTTTCAGGATCAGCACCACGTCGTAGGCAGTACACCCCCCGGTGCCGGCCAGCACGGTTTCCATGGGCCGCGGCGCGAGGTTGGCGCCACCATTTTCAGGTTTTGCCTCGTCCGGTGCACCATCCATGACCAGCGTGTGCCCACTGCCGGTTTCAGCCAGGAAAGTCATGCCTGAACGCGACCCGGTTGTAGCGCTGGGACCGGTCCAACTCACTGTGCATTCCATATCCATCTTTCGTTATGCAAAAAATTTATAGTCAATCGGCTCTAAAACTGCACAAGTGTGTAATTTTCACTACAAATGCAATTGTGCAGCGCAACATCCATCGATATACTTCGAATCATCGCATCAATATCCCGCTGATATTTTTGCACTGGTTGTCTCCTCCACCTCCTCTAAGGTGGATTTACAGGCCCAGGCCTCACGGTCTGGGCCTTTTTTCTTGGCGCCATGCCTTGAGCTGCCTGCCTGGGTGGCGCCCGATATGATGTGAGGCTGAGAGAAAACAATGCCATCACACACCAGCACCGCCGCCAAAACCCCTGCAAAAGTCCGCGTCAAACCCGCAAGCAGGCCGGGGCTTAAAGCCGGCAAGAAAAACCTTCAACCCGCCGACTACCTGAAAAAGATCCTCACGGCACGGGTCTATGACGTGGCTGTTGAATCAGCGCTCGAGAAGGCCAAAACCCTCAGCCTGCGACTGAAAAACACGGTACTGCTCAAGCGTGAAGACCAGCAACCTGTCTTCAGCTTCAAGCTGCGCGGCGCTTACAACAAAATGGCCCACCTGAACCCCGCCCAGCTGAAGAAGGGAGTGATCTGCGCCTCTGCCGGCAACCACGCCCAGGGTGTGGCCATGAGCGCGCAAAAGCTCGGCACCCGCGCCGTCATCGTCATGCCGACGACCACACCACAGCTCAAGATTGATGCCGTCAAAAGCTGGGATGCAGAAGTTGTCCTGTATGGTGACAGCTACTCTGATGCCTACGGCCACTCGCTTCTGCTGGAGAAAAAACGCGGCCTGACCTTTGTCCATCCGTTTGACGACCCGGATGTGATTGCCGGCCAGGGCACCATCGCGATGGAAATCCTGATGCAGCTCCAGACTCTGGGCTCCAGCCGGCTGGATGCCGTGTTTGTGGCCATTGGCGGCGGCGGACTGATCTCTGGCGTGGCCAATTACATCAAGGCTGTGCGGCCGGAGATCAAGGTCATTGGCGTGCAGATGAATGACTCCGACGCGATGATGCAGTCGGTCAATGCCAGCAAGCGTGTGACGTTGAATGATGTCGGCCTGTTCTCGGACGGCACGGCTGTCAAGCTTGTCGGTGAAGAAACCTACCGCATCAGCCGCGAGCTGGTCGATGAATTCATCACGGTGGACACAGACGCCGTCTGCGCTGCCATCAAGGATGTGTTCGTCGACACCCGCAGCATTGTCGAGCCCGCAGGCGCACTGGCGGTGGCAGCCATCAAGAAATACGTCGCTGCCAACAAAACCCATGGCGAAACCTACGCCGCCATTTTGTGCGGCGCCAACATGAACTTTGACCGCCTGCGTTTTGTCGCTGAGCGCGCCGAGGTCGGTGAAGAACGCGAGGCCCTGTTTGCCGTGACGATTCCCGAAGAGCGCGGAAGCTTCAGGCGCTTTTGCGAAGTCATAGGCGATTTGCCGGGCGGCCCGCGCTCGGTGACCGAATTCAACTACCGCATCAGCGACGATGCCAAGGCACATGTGTTTGTCGGCCTGACGACCTCCGCCAAAGGCGAGAGCGCCAAAATCGCGGCCAATTTTTCGCGTCATGGGTTCAAGGCCCTCGACCTCACGCACGATGAACTGGCCAAGGAACATATTCGCCACATGGTCGGTGGCCACAGCGCACTGTCGAAAGACGAACGATTGCTGCGCTTTGTCTTTCCCGAGCGGCCCGGTGCATTGATGAAGTTTCTGTCCAGCATGCAGCCGGGCTGGAACATCTCGCTCTTTCACTATCGCAACCAGGGCGCCGACTACGGCCGTATTCTGGTCGGACTGCAAGTGCCGAAAGCCGACAGCAAGGCCTTCAAGACCTTCCTTGACACCATGGGTTACCCGCACGTCGAAGAAACCGATAACCCGGTCTACCGGTTGTTCCTGCAGAGCTGAAGGCCGATGCATGGCTGCATCAGACACCTCGAAAGGCCAGCAGTTGCCCGACTCATCAACCTGCCCCGGTTGCGGTGCAGGCCTGCGTTGCGGCATGGTGACTGGTGACAGCAAGTGCTGGTGTTTTGAAATGCCCCGCGTCATCCCGGTTCCTCCGGCAGACAATCCGGCAAACGCCGCTTGCCTCTGCCCCGCCTGCCTTCAAAAACTGATAGCCAGTCAATGACCTTCCTACTACCGACCATAGAACCCATCACAGACGTCAGGCTTGAAGCCAAGTTGCGGCACAAGATTGACAACAAGACCAAGCCCATTGGCTCGCTCGGCCAGCTTGAAGACCTTGCACTACAGCTCGGCCTGATACAGCGCAACGATGTCGTCAGCTTCAAGGACCCGCAGATGCTGGTGTTTGCAGGCGATCACGGCATCGCGGCGGACGGCGTGTCGGCCTTCCCGCAAGAGGTCACCGTGCAGATGGTCGGCAACATGCTGGCGGGCGGAGCAGCCATCAATGTACTTTCGAGGCAGCACGGCTTTAACCTCCAGGTGGTGGACGCGGGCGTCGCCGCCGACTTCGACGACCACCCCGCACTGATCAAAAGGAAGGTCGCGCACGGCACCAAAAACTGCACCAAGGCCGCAGCCATGTCAGAAGACGAACTGCACACCGCCCTGCAGGCCGGCGCGGACATTGTCAAGTCCCTGCCCGGCAATGTCATCGCCTTCGGCGAAATGGGCATCGCCAACACCTCTTCGGCTGCACTGCTGTTGCACCGCCTGACGGACATCACGCTCAAGGACGCAACCGGCCGTGGCACAGGCCTGACCGACCCGCAACTGCTGCACAAACGCAAGGTGCTCATGCTGGCTGTTTTGCGCCACTCCGACGCTGTACAGCCGTTGCAGGTGATGGCCGCCATGGGCGGGTTTGAAATCGCCATGATGACCGGCGCCATGCTCCAGGCCGCCAGCCAGCGCCGCGTGATTCTGGTAGATGGTTTTATTGCTGGCGCCGCTGCGCTGGTTGCCCAGGGCCTTGCGCCGCAGGTTCTGCATTACATGGTATTTTGCCACCGCTCGGCCGAACGCGGCCATCGCCTGATGCTGGACCACCTCAAGGCCAGACCGCTGCTGGATCTGGACATGCGCCTGGGTGAAGGCACCGGCGCGCTGCTGGCCTGGCCGCTGGTGCAGTCGGCCGCACGCCTGATGAACGAGATGGCGAGTTTTGCATCGGCTGGCATCAGCAACAAGGACGGTGCGGCCGCCTGATGTCGTCATGAAAGCCATCAGCCAGTTTGCGCGCGAGTATCTGCTCGCCCTGCAGTTTTTCACCCGCATTCCTGTCACGGGCCGGCTTGCCGAATGGGTGGGCTACAGCCCGGAGATGCTGCGTGCCAGCACGGCGCACTTTCCGGGCATTGGTGTTCTTGTCGGCGCGATTGCCGCTGCAGCCTTTGCCTTTTTGCAGATGGTGCTGCCAGACAGCGCTTTCTCACCCCTTGTTGCCGCCGTCCTGTCTACGGTGGTCACAGTGCTGGTGACCGGCGGCTTTCATGAAGATGGCCTGGCCGACGTGGCCGACGGCCTGGGCGGCAGCCAGAACCGCGAACGTGCACTGGAGATCATGAAGGATTCGCGCGTAGGCGCTTTTGGTGCGATGGCGCTGGTGCTGGCCTTGCTGGCAAAGGTGGCGCTGCTGGCCATACTGGGTTCTGTTGAAGGTGCCCCCACCGGCTGGGAAGAAGCGCCATTTGGTGCCTGGTACATCTGCGCGGCATTGTTTGCCGGTCATGTGGTGTCCCGCGGCCTGCCATTGCTGCTGATTTACCTGTTGCCGCACGTCGGCGACACCGCCATCTCCAAATCAAAGCCCCTGGCTGACCAGATCAGCCCTGCAAGCCTTGTGCTCGCCTTGTCATGGTGCCTCGTCGTATTACTGTCCGTATTCAGCGTGATGGATGCCGGCAACCTGCTGGTGGCCTGCAGCTTTGCTGTGCTGGCCCTGCTCTGGATGGGCAGGATATTCAAGCGCCGTTTGCAGGGCTTTACCGGCGACTGCCTGGGCGCGACGCAGCAGGTTTGCGAAATCGCTTTTTACTTCGGGCTGGCCATCAGCTTATGAAATTGTGGCTGGTCCGGCATGCGCAGCCACTAATTGACAGCGGTATCTGCTACGGACAGCTGGACATGCAGGCAGATGCAAGGGCAACGCAAGACGCCGCAACAGCCCTATCCAGAATTCTCCCCAGGGACCTCCTTGCAGCACACTCGCCACTGCAAAGATGTCGCCAGCTTGCCGACGCTTTGATTGGCATCCAGCCCCAGATGAAGTTCACCCCCGATGTGCGCCTGCAGGAAATGCACTTTGGCAATTGGGAAAATAGGTCCTGGCGCAGCTTGCCAAGGACGGAACTCGACGACTGGACAGCAGACTTCGCCAACTACACGGTAGGCCAGAACGGCGAAAGCGTCTCAACATTCATGACCCGTGTGGCATCCGTATTCGATGCCTTGCCCCGCAATACAGATGTATTGTGGGTAACTCATGCAGGCGTAATTCGGGCAGCCCAACTACTTGCTCGCGGCATACGCAATATAAACAAGGCGGATCAGTGGCCCTCAGGTGGACCGTCCTATGGACAATGGTGCACACTCGAAATTCAAAACTGAAACAACAAATATTGGAGTGGGCACCCCATGGCAGAAAATCTGAATGGTCAACTCGTGGTTGCGATTTCATCGCGCGCATTGTTTGACCTTGAAGAAGAAAACCGTGTTTTCGAGGAATCAGACGACCGTGCCTACATGAAGCTGCAGCTTGACAGGCTAGAGCAGCCCGCAAAACCTGGTGTAGCTTTCTCTCTGGTCAAAAAACTGCTGGCTTTCAATACCGATATCAAGCGTGTTGAAGTGGTGATGCTGTCGCGTAACGACCCAGTATCGGGCTTGCGGATTTTCAAGTCTGCTGACATGAACAAGCTGCAACTGCAGCGTGGCGTATTCACTAAGGGCCGCGCACCGTATAACTACCTTAAATCACTGCAGGCCAACCTGTTTTTATCGGCCAATCCACAGGATGTGCGGGCTGCGCTCAATGCTGGCTTTGCCGCCGCCACAGTCGCAACACACGCGGCACACGCCAAAAGTACTTATCCCAATGAAGTACGAATAGCGTTTGACGGTGACGCGGTGCTTTTTTCAGACCAGGCCGAACGAGTGTTCCAGAAAGATGGACTGGACGCGTTTCAAAAGCACGAACGTAAGCTGGCAGGAAAACCTCTACCACCCGGCCCATTCATGCCGTTATTACAAGCCCTGCACAGGCTACAACAAGCCGGCACGCCACACATCCGGATCCGCACAGCATTGGTCACAGCACGCGACCTGACAACCGCAAATCGCGCCATCCGCACGCTGATGGACTGGAACATCGAGGTCGATGAAGCCATGTTTCTGGGGGGTCTTGCGAAAGCCGAATTCCTGCGCGAATTTGAGCCCGATTTTTTCTTTGATGATCAAACAGGTCATGTAGACGCTGCTGCCCAGCACGTACCAGCTGGCCATGTAGTCAGCGGCGTTTCCAACCAGCTGTCATAACCACGAACGGATACCACGTGAACCAGTCAACACGCCCATCCGGCCCCCTCGCAAAATTCAGTGCCTTCAAGACCTTTGCAAAAAGGGTGTGGGCACTTGCCGCACCCTACTTCAGGTCGGAAGACAAATGGAAGGCGCGCGGCCTCTTGCTGACCATCGTGCTGCTCAACCTGGGTACGGTGTACATGGCGGTACAGTTCAACGACTGGTACCGGGTGTTTTACGACGCTCTTGAAAAAAAAGACCAGGCTGTTTTCTGGCAACAGCTCGGGCGTTTCAGCTACCTTGCGTTTGGCGCCATCATCATCGCGGTTTACAAGTTCTACCTGACCCAGTTGCTTGAAATGCGCTGGCGGTCCTGGATGACGAAGGACTACCTCAGGCGCTGGCTGTCACAACACGCTTTCTACAAGATGGAGCTCTCACGCTTCTCGTCCCCCCCGGCTGCCGCGGCGCCAGGCGATGACAGTCCGGCCGAGATGCAGCTCATCAGGAATCCCGACAACCCCGATCAGCGTATTCAGGAAGACCTCAACTCCTTCACGACATCGACCATAGACCTCAGCATGGGCCTGCTCAATGCCGTGGTCACGCTGGTCAGCTTTGTCGGCATCCTCTGGGCGCTTTCAGGGTCTTTTTCATTTACGCTCGGCGGGCAAAGCTACACCATCCCGGGTTTCATGGTTTGGGCTGCGATTGCGTATTGCCTGGTTGGCAGCGTGTTGACCCAGTACATAGGCCGGCGCCAGATACCCCTCAACTTTTTGCAGCAACGTTACGAAGCCGACTTCCGGCACCACATGGTGCGGGTTCGCGAATACAGCGAAGCCATCGCACTGGACCGCGGCGAGCCAGTAGAACGCACACAACTCAACAGCCGTTTCGCCACACTCCTGTCCAACTACCTGCGACTCATCAAGGCCCAGAAGAGCCTGATCTGGTTTACCAGCTTTTTTGGACAGGCGGCTGTCATTTTCCCTTTCGTTGTGGCTGCACCGCGCTTTTTCAGTGGCGCCATTCAGCTCGGGCAACTGATACAGATTTCCTCGGCTTTCGGCAAGGTCCAGGACTCACTCAGCTGGTTTGTCGACAGCTACAGCAGCCTTGCAAGCTGGCGCGCCACCACCGACCGCCTGACCAGCTTTGAAGACAACATGACCGCGATAGACCGGCAGGCACAGGCACAGGCCACGGTTGATGGCACCGGAAACAGCGCAGTTGCGCCACTGGGGGCCGACACCTTGTCCGCTGAGGGCCTCAGCATCAAGCTGCCCACCGGCCAAACACTGCTCAATGACCTGACACTCACCGCACGCGCAGGAGACAGCGTGCTGCTCAAAGGTCCGTCCGGCAGCGGCAAGTCCACCCTTTTTCGCGCATTTGCGGGCATCTGGCCATTCTCAAAAGGACAACGCCATTTGCCGCCTGACACCATGTTCATACCGCAGCGCCCCTATTTCCCGGATGGCCCCCTGCGTAACGCGTTGGCCTACCCTCAGCCTGCCGCGCAGTACACCGACGCTGCCCTGAGACAGGTTCTGACGGATGCCTTGTTGCCGCAACTGGCAGACCGGCTGGATGACAGTGATGCGTGGGGTCAAAAACTCTCGGGGGGCGAGCAGCAGCGGCTGGCGATTGCGCGCGTACTGCTGAAAAAACCGACATGGATATTTGCCGATGAAGCGACAGCCGCGCTCGATGAAGCCGCCGAGAAAACACTCTACGAGAAACTGCAGGCGCATGTTCAGGCCAATCATGGCGGCATGGTGTCGATCGCGCATCGGCCAAGCGTCGCAGCCTTTCACAACCGCCAATGGGAGCTGGTTGCGCAGCCCGAGGGCTCGCCCTCCCGCTATACGCTACATGAACGCGCCCTCTCCCAATGACACATGAGTTGCCGACACCCATCCACTTCTACCTGAAAAGCGACTGAATGCCAGAGGAACTACAGCAGCCCGCCAGCGGCACACCGGTCGCAACAGAAAAGCTCTCGGCATGGGACCCGATCAAGGTGCCCGTGTTCCGCATGCTCTGGCTGACCTGGCTGACAGCCAACACCTGCATGTGGATGAACGATGTCGCAGCAGCATGGCTGATGACCTCCATGACCACCTCGCCGATCTGGGTCGCCCTGGTGCAGACGGCTTCGACCTTGCCGGTGTTCATGCTGGGCCTGCCCAGCGGTGCACTGGCAGACATCCTGGACCGCAGGCGCTACTTCATCATGACGCAGTTCTGGGTTGCCGTTGTGGCGGTGCTGCTTTGTGTGGTTGTCATCTCGGGCGTCATGACACCAGCGCTGTTGCTGGCCCTGACCTTTGCCAATGGCGTAGGCCTCGCCATGCGCTGGCCGGTGTTTGCCGCCATCGTGCCCGAGCTGGTCAAGCGCGCGCATTTGCCAGCCGCCCTGGCGCTCAACGGCGTGGCCATGAATGCTTCGCGCATCATTGGCCCGCTGCTGGCCGGCGCCATCATCGCCAGCGCCGGTACCGAGTATGTTTTTGTGCTGAACGCCGTGCTGTCGGTCATCTCCGGCCTGGTCATCATGCGATGGCGGCGCGACCATGTGCCCAGCCCGCTGGGCCGTGAACGCCTGGTCAGCGCGATTCGCGTCGGCGTGCAGTTTGTCAGGCAGTCCAGCCGCCTGCGCGCCGTACTGCTGCGTGTGTCGATTTTCTTTCTGCATTCAACGGCGTTGCTGGCACTTCTTCCCCTGGTTGCGCGCAACCTGCATGGCGGTGACGCTGGCACCTTTACCCTGTTGCTCGCCTCCATGGGCGTGGGTGCCATCGTGGCGGCGCTCAACCTGGCGCGCCTGCGCCAGCTCATGCCGCGTGACACGCTGGTGCTACGCTCCACAATTGCACAGTCGGTGGCCACCGTCATCGTTGCCTTTGCGCCCAACATCTACATCGCTGTGCCAGCGATGGTCCTCAACGGCGCGGCCTGGATTTCATGCGCGAATTCGCTCAGTGTCTCGGCACAACTTTCATTGCCCGACTGGGTGCGCGCACGCGGCATGTCGATTTACCAGATGGCCATCATGGGCGCGAGCGCAGCTGGGGCGGCACTCTGGGGGCAGATCGCCACCCTGACCACCGTGGCCATCGGCCTGACTGTCGCCGCCGTCAGCGGCACCATCACCATGCTGCTGGCGCAACGCCGCATCGGCGGCGATCTCAGCATTGAAGAAGACCTGACCCCGTCGCGTGAATTCAAGGTACCCCAGCATGAGGCGCCCGGCGTCGGCCAGGTCGTTGTGACCATTGAGTACATCATTGACCCGGTACACAGTCCTGCTTTCCACGTGCTGATGCAGGAAAGCCGCCGCAGCCGCCTGCGCCAGGGTGCGCTGCAATGGGAACTGCTGCGCGACATGGGCAAACCCGGCCGTTATGTCGAACAGATCACGGATGAGTCCTGGACGGAACACCTTCGCCGTTTTGACCGCGTCACCGCCAGCGATGTATCGCTGCGCGAACGCAAGCTGGCGTTTCATCTACCCGAGGATCCGCCAGTTGTTACCCGCCACATCGTTGAAGATGTGCAGCGACATATCTAAAGCCCCCACGCTTGTCGCTGCGTGTACTGCGCTGCCCCTCTGAGGGGGCGCTGCGCCTGTGGCCCGGCAAAGCCGGTTCCACGGCCCCTGCTTGCCTTCAAATCTGCCGCTTTGTGTACTTCTCAAATCCCCGCGCACGTAGTTCGCAGGCAGGGCAGGTGCCGCAGCCATAACCCCAGGCATGGCGGTGAATACGGTCGCCGAGGTAGCAGGTGTGCGTGTGCTCAACGATCAAATCCACCAACGGCTGACCGCCGAGCGAATGCGCCATGGCCCAGGTGTCGGCCTTGTCTATCCACATCAGCGGCGTGTCGATCAAAAAGCGTTTGTCCATGCCCAGCGACAGCGCCAGCTGCATGGCCTTCATGGTGTCGTCGCGACAATCGGGGTAGCCTGAAAAGTCTGTCTCGCAAACACCTGTGACCAGCACCTGCAGGTCGCGCCGATAAGCCAGCGCAGCAGCCAGCGTGAGGAAGAGCAGGTTGCGGCCAGGCACAAAGGTGTTGGGCAGGCCGGAGCTTTCCATCTTGAAGGCAACATCCCGCGTCAGCGACGTGTCGCTCACCTGCCCCAGTACGGCCAGGTCCAGCATGTGGTCTTCACCCAGCTTGTGTGCCCACTGTGGAAACTGCGCCTTGATCTCACGCAGCACATTGAGCCGCGCCTCCAGTTCGACGATGTGCCGCTGGCCATAATCAAAGGCCACGGTCTCGACGCGCTCGTATTTCGAAAGCGCCTGCGCCAGGCAGGTGGTTGAATCCTGGCCACCGGAAAAAAGGACAAGTGCGGAAGTATGCATAAGCAGATTTTCGCTCACCCCGGCCAAGGAGCTTTTTGCGCGTCAATGTCCTACGGTGGATCTGCATGACCACGGGGGGCTGCCGGGCAGCGAGCGGCAGCAGCATGTCGTGAAACCACGAAAGGCGCAAAAAGGAATGGACTGGATCAACCTGCTTCAATGGCCAGCGATGGTCGTCACAATTGCCGCCTCATGACTGGCAGGGTCGAACAACAAGGGCCTGCGCAACTGGGGTTTCCGGGTTTTTATCGCCAGCAACGTGCTTTGGATCGCATGGGGCGTGTATGCAAGGGCACCGGCGCTCATCGTGCTGCAGGTGGGCCTTGCAGCCATGAATGTTCGCGGCGCCATGAAAACAGACAGGGCCACCTGACTCAACAATCAGTCACAAGTCTCCAGCGCCAGCAGGCCCGTGGCCGTATTTGAGATGGGTATGTGGTAATTGCTGTGCACCTTGCGAACTGCCGGACTGGCGCCCGTGCTCAGGGCCGCACGCATGGCCAGCCACATCAGCAGCTCAATGCCCTGCGTGCCGGCTTTGCGAACCAGCTCAGTGGTGCTGAACTGGGTAGCCCACTCGGGGTTGCTCAGCAGGCTGTCCATGAACTGAAGGTCAAACCCCTTGTTGATAAACCCGGCACGCTCACCATCAAGCTGGTGCGACAACCCACCAGAGGCAATCACCACCACTTTTTTGTCGCTGTCCCAGGCTCTGATGGCATCGCCTGTGGCCTTGCCCAGCGCGTAGCAGCGCTTTGCCGATGGCAAGGGGAACTGCACGGTGTTGATACAGACCGGCACGATGGTGACCGGGCAAACATCGCCCGGCCACAGCAGCTTGAGCGGCAGGGTGCAGGCGTGGTCAACCAGCATCTCCTGGCAGGTGGTGATGTCAAATTCCCGGTCGACCAGTGTGTTGATGACCTGCCACGACAGATCCACCTCGCCCCCGAAGGGCGGCAATGTCGGTATGCCCCAGCCCTCGTCGGCGTTTTTGTACTGCGCGGCAGCACCCACAGCGAACGTTGGCATCTTGTCGAGAAAGAAGTTAAGCCCGTGGTCGTTGTAAAACATGACCACCACGTCCGGGCGCGTTCTGGCAAGCCAGTCGTGCACCGGCGGAAAGCCATCAAAAAATGGCGCCCAGTACGGGTCTTTCTGCAGGCCCTTGTGGATGGCGCCGCCGATTGCCGGGATGTGTGAGGTGGCGATACCGCCAATGAGTTGTGCCATGACGTCTCCTTTACTTTGTTGGCGCGCTGTCAGCGACCGGCCGCCAGCAGGCGTGCCTTGAACTCTTCAACCGTCACGCCGGTCTGCTGCGCACCAATGTCCTGCATGTTCAACCCGAAGATGCCCGCAAACTTGGCCAGGTAATACGCATTGCCCCCGGCGGCAATCATCTCCAGAACGTTGCGCGAGCGTATGGCGGCGGCCTGCGGCTCTGTCAGCGCATAGCGGCGCATATAAGCCTCTTCGTCCGCAAGAAAGGCCGCGCGGTTGGCCTCCGAGTTGAACGAGAAACACATGCGGTTCAACGCATAACCTTTTTTGGCCTGTTCGCCATCGAACAGGGTGGTGCCGGGAATGGGGCCGGCGGCCGGGGTTGTGCTCATGGCTTTTGCTCCTTTTTTCACTGTCTTTTGATCATCGTCAAACGCAAGTGTGGGGCGCCCATTGCCAAAGATAAACAGCAGTTTCATGATGGGTTGCATGAGCAAATTCGATTACTCGCAACTCGATGGCCGGCTTTTGAGGCTGCTGCTCGCGGTCATGGAGACGGGCTCCGTCACCGGAGCTGCCGACAAGCTTGGCGTCACCCAGTCAGCGGTAAGCCATCTGCTCGACAAGCTGCGCAGCATCACCGGTGACCCGCTGTTCGTCAAATCGGGTCGCGGGATCGTCGCCACCGATCGCGCCGAAGCTTTGGCCGCACCGGCGCGTGAGTTGTTGTCTGCGATGGAGCACTTCGCGACATCGGGCCCCTTCGACCCGGCGCACTGGCAGACCACCTTCACGATTGCCGCCAACGATTTTCAGCGTGATGTGTTGTTGCCGCCGCTGATGGCCCGGCTCAGGGCAAGGGCACCTGGGGTTTCGCTTCGCGTGATCCCGTCCGACATTCCCGACCTGGAAATGCTCCGCCATGAAAGCTGCCAGCTCGTCATCAGCCCGCGTCCGCCAGACGGTGCTGATATTTTGCAAAAACGCCTGTTCGAAGACGAATACCGTGTGTTTTATGACGCTGACCATCGCCTGCCACCCGTGACGCGCGAACACTATCTTGCAGCCGAGCACGCAACGGTCATGTATGGGCCGCACCGCCACCTTGACCTGGACCAGTGGCTTGAGGCCCAGGGCATCCGGCGCAATTTCAGGGTCATGGTTCCCGGCTTCGCTGGTCTGCCATCCTTCCTCCGCGGCACCGCACTTGTCGCGACGGTACCGGGCCTGCTCCGCACCGGCCTGCTCCATGGCCTGGCCAGTATCCGGGTACCGGTCCCCTGCCCCACCATGCCGATGTTCATGATCTGGCACAAGCGCCACCAGCACGACGCCGCGCACCGCTGGTTGCGCGGCGAACTGGAAGCAGGAGCACCCGGCTTGCTGCTCCCGGTAGCGCCTCATGAAAACCCCCGTTCACTGGCGCCTTCATGCGTTTGATGCGCTGGTTCAGGGCGTCGACAGCGCAGTCAGGCTGATGATCGGCAAGCCGACGTGCGCTTGCGAAGAACACCTACAGACAGTCTCTGTCTAAAAAAACATAGTGACTGGGCCCACTTCCGTATTTAACAAACAGCTGTCACCAAATGACAGCTGACAAGGAAACGACATGCCCCACGATTCGGCCCGGCGCGGATTTCTACGCAAATCCATCGTCATCGTGCCCGCCGCAGCCTTTGCGGCGACCGGCTGCACACAGGAAACCACGACAACCGTCATTCCACCCGGGCCGTCCAGCCCGACCACGGGTCCCAACTCAGGCGTCGCCTACAACCCCGCATTTTTCAACCCCGGCGAATGGGCCTTCATCAAGTCAGCAGTCGCGCGGCTGATTCCTTCTGACGATACCGGCCCCGGCGCCATCGAAGCAGGTGTGCCTGAATTCATTGACCGCCAGATGGACGCCGCCTTCGGCCACGCGGCCACCTGGTACATGCAAGGCCCTTTTGTCGAGTCACCACCCGAGTTTGGCTACCAGGGCAAGCTGCCCCCACGTGATGTCTACCGTGCCGGCATTGCTGCCTGTGATACCTATTGCAAAAATACCTTCAGCGGCAAGACCTTCACGCAACTGGATGCTGCCCAGCAGGACCAGGCACTTAAAGCCATGGAATCGGGTGAAGCGAAGTTCGACACGCTCTCGTCCAAAACCTTCTTCGGCTTTTTGCTACAGAACACCAAAGAGGGTTACCTCAGCGACCCCATGCATGGCGGCAACAAGGACGCCAGTGCGTGGAAGATGATCGGCTTTCCGGGTGCGCGTGCTGACTTCACCGACTGGGTTGGCCGGCCCGGCGTTCAATATCCGCTGCCCCCCGTCAGCATCAACGGACCGCAAGGTTAAGGCGGCGTTATGGCAACGATTAAAAAACCTTCTGTGGATGCCGTGCTGGTCGGCTTTGGCTGGACCGGCGCCATCATGGGCATGGAGCTCACGGCCGCAGGCCTCAAGGTGCTGGCACTGGAGCGTGGCGAAAACCGCGACACCAACCCCGATTTTGCCTACCCGCGTATCACCGATGAACTCTCCTACGGGATTCGCGGAAAGCTGTTCCAGAACCTGGCCAGGGAGACGGTGACGATTCGCCACGCCACGGCCGATGTTGCCGTGCCTTATCGCCAGCTGGGCTCCTTCCTGCCCGGTGACGGCGTGGGCGGCGCGGGTGTGCACTGGAATGGCCAGCAATGGCGCGCCCTGCCCGACGACCTGCGCATCAAGAGCCGGGTGATGGAGCGTTACGGCAAAAAATTCATCCCCGAAGGCATGCAGATCCAGGACTGGGGCGTGACCTACGACGAGCTCGAACCCCACTTCAACCACTTTGAAAAAGTCTGTGGTGTCTCCGGCAAGGCTGGCAACCTGCGCGGCCAGCTGCAGGCGGGCGGCAACCCGTTTGAGGGCGTGCGCTCCGAAGAATATCCACTGCCGCCGCTCGCTTCGACCAACAGCGCCCTGCTCTTTGACAAGGCCACGCGCAGCCTGGGCTACCACCCGTTTCCGCAGGCTGCCGCCAACGCATCACGCGCGTACACCAACCCGCATGGCGCGCAGCTCGGCCCCTGCAGCTTTTGCGGTTTCTGTGAACGTTTCGGTTGCTACAACTACTCGAAGGCATCGCCGCAAACCACGCTGCTGCCCACGCTGATGTCCCGACCCAACTTCGAGCTGCGTACGCGCTCGCACGTGCTGCGCGTCAACATGTCGGCCGACGGCAAAAAGGCCACCGGTGTCACCTACATTGACGCC
The DNA here is from genome assembly GCA_040388335.1 of Pseudomonadota bacterium. GTDB lineage: Bacteria > Pseudomonadota > Gammaproteobacteria > Burkholderiales > Burkholderiaceae_C > Polaromonas. The sequence goes on from JAZKCB010000221.1 coordinate 25,145, forward strand.
GCAGGCAATGAGGTGGAGCAGCCCGCCGACCTGGTCGTGTTGTGCGCCTACCAGTTCCACAATGTGCGGCTGTTGATGCTGTCAAAAATCGGCAAACAATACGACCCGGCCACCGGCCAGGGAGTGGTTGGCCGCAACTACGCCTACCAGATGACGGGTGGCGTCTCGATGTTCTTCAACTCCGATCAGCCCATGAACCCGTTTGCCGGGGCGGGCGCGGGCGGCTCGGTCATTGATGACTTTGATGGCGACAATTTCGACCACGGCCCGCTGGGTTTTGTGGGCGGCGCATCCATCGCCTGCACCGTCACCGGCGGCCGGCCCATCCAGCAGATGAGCGTGCCGCCCGGCACACCGGCCTGGGGCGCAGGCTGGAAAAAAGCCATCAAGGACAACTACAGGTACGCCATCAGCATCGGCAGCCAGGGTTCGGTCATGTCCTATCGCGACAACTACCTCGACCTTGACCCGACCTACAAGGACGTCTATGGCCAGCCGCTGCTGCGCATGACCTTCGACTGGAAACCCAACGACATCAACATGACGCAGTTCATCAAGGGCAAGATGGAAGGCATCGCACAGGCCATGGGGCCACGGCAGATGGCGTCTGGTTTCAAGAAGATGGGCGACCACTACGACACCCGCGCCTACCAGTCCACCCACAACACCGGCGGCGCGCCCATGGGCACAGACCCATCAACCAGCGCCGTCAACCGCTACCTGCAGGTGTGGGATGTACCCAATGTGTTCGTGATGGGCGCCAGCGCCTTTCCGCAGAACTTTGGCTACAACCCGACCGGCATCGTCGGCGCGCTGGCGTACTGGTCTGCGAAACACATCAGGGAGCGTTACCTGAAGAGCCCGGGAGCACTGGCATGAGCACGCACCGCACTGAGAAGTTGAAGACGGCCACCCTGGCCGTGCTGACTGCTGCCGCGCTGCTGATCAGCATCACGATTCCGCTGATCAGCGCTGCGCAGGACAAGGCTGCTGCATCGGCAGGCGCCCAGGCTTCAGCTGCAGCGCCACCCACTCCGCAAGATGCGCTGCTCAAACGTGGTGAATACCTGGCCCGCGCCGGTGACTGCATCAGCTGCCACACGCGCCCGCAAGGCGCACCGTTTGCAGGCGGCCTGGCGATGAACACGCCCTTCGGCGCCATCGTCTCGACCAACATCACACCTGATACCGAACAGGGCATCGGCCAGTACACGCAGGAAGACTTCACCCGCGCGCTGCGTGAAGGCAAGGCCAAAGACGGCCACCACCTCTACCCCGCCATGCCTTACACCAACTTTGCGCGGCTGACCGACGATGACCTGGGTGCAATGTACGCGTATTTCATGAAAGGCGTGCAGCCCGTCAAGCAGGACAACGCCAAAACCGACCTGCCCTGGCCCTTCAGCATGCGCTGGCTGATGGCGGGCTGGAACAAAATTTACCTCAAAGGCAAGGTCTACGAGCCTGAACCTGCACAAACGGCCGAATGGAACCGCGGCGCCTATCTGGTACAGGGCCTGGGCCACTGCGGCGCCTGCCACACGCCGCGCAGTGTGCTCGGCGGCGAGAAGGCAGCCACCCATGAGAAAGGTGATCTCTTTCTGTCAGGCACCATCATCGACGGCTGGTATGCGCAGCCCCTGCGAAACACCGACGACCCGGGCCTGACGACATGGTCGAAGCAGGAAATTGTGGAGTACCTCAAGACCGGCCGCACCAACCGCACCGCCGCTTTCGGCGCCATGACAGAAGTCGTCGCCAACAGCACGCAGCACATGTCGCGCGAAGACCTGGGCGCCATCGCCACCTATCTCAAGTCGCTTGGCGACAACCCCGGCGCAACAACGCCGGTTGCCGCCAACCCCAACGACATCACCTCGGCCGCCCTGCGCCAGGGCACCGTCACGCAGCGCGGCGCGATGGTCTACCTGAACAACTGCAACGCCTGCCACCGCTCCGACGGCCAGGGCGCGCAGCGCACCTTCCCGACACTGGCCATGAGCAGCACCGTCGCCGCCAAAGACCCAACCTCGCTGATCCGCATCGTCCTGCAGGGCTCGGCCATGGCGCACACGACAGAAGCGCCATCACAGCTCGCCATGCCCGGCTTCGGCTGGCGCCTGAACGACGACAACGTGGCCGACGTGGTGAGTTTCATCCGCAGCAGCTGGGGCAACAAGGCAGAAGCCGTGGCTGCCAGTACGGTGAGCCAGGTGCGCAGCGATGTGGCCAAGGCGGAGAAGTCTGCGGCGGCGGCAACGAAACCTGCGACCAAGCCCTGAGCAGCTTTCATTTGCTATCAAATAGCTAGCTGCTCACGCCAGTCTTTATTGGCTTTAGGCCAGATCTGACACCTGGAAATGACCCAAAAGTTAAGTTGCAAGTTAACTTTTCGGGTTTTTCGGCTTCAAATCTCCCAGCGCCGTCAAATGTTAACCTGCAACTTAACATTTGGCCTGCCATTACCCATAAAAAATGCCTCCGGGCCAATAAAGACGCACGTGAGCAGCTATCAACTCAATAGCAGATCAAAGACACTCAGCGCATCATCTCGCCGCTGATGATGATCTTGCGGACCTCGGTCGTGCCGGCGCCAATCTCCAGCAGCTTGATCGCGCGGTACAGACGGTTGATTTCCGACTCCCAGATGTAGCCGGTGCCCCCGTGAATCTGCACGGCTTCGTTGAGCACCTTGTTCATGGTCTCGGCCGCAAACATCACAGACGCCGCCGTGATCTTGTGGATGTCGCCGCGGCCGCCGCCGCCGACTTCCAGGTCGTTGGCAGCCCGCAGCGCCTGGTAGGTGAAGACGCGCATCGCCTCGACCCAGACAAACATGTCGGCCAGTTTGGACTGGATCATCTGGAAGCTGGCAATCGGCTTGCCGAACTGCTGGCGCGTCTGAGCAAACTCCAGCGACAGCTCCAGCGCACGCTCTGCAATGCCCAGGCAGATCGGCGAGATCATGGCGCGCTCCAGGTCGAGACCGCTCATCACGATCTTCACGCCGGTGTCTTCCTCGCCCACACGGTTGGCCGCTGGCACCCTGCAGTTGTCAAACACCAGCTCGGCCGTCTGGCTGCCGCGAAAACCCATTTTGGTGAGCTTTTGCGCCACCTTGAAACCGGGGAAATCCTTCTCGACGATGAACGCCGAAATGCCCTTGGCACCCTTCTCGCGGTTTGTCTTGGCGTAGACCAGCAGCACATCGGCCACCGGGCCATTGGTGATGTAGAGCTTGCTGCCGTTCAGCACATAGTGGTCGCCGTCAGGCGTGGCCGTGGTGCGCATGGAGCCCAGCGCGTCCGAGCCCGCGCCCGGCTCGGTCAGGCCCAGCGCACCAATCGTCTTGCCGCTGCACAGGCCGGGCAGGTAACGCTTTTTCTGCTCTGCATTGGCGTTGCGGTAAATGTTGTGCAGGCAGAGGTTTTCATGCGCCACCCAGCTCAGCGCCAGCGCGTGGTTCCAGCGCGAAAAAGCCTGCAGCACCAGGCCGCTGGTGAACATGTCCAGCCCGGCACCGCCCTCGGCTTCAGGCACGGTGATGCCGAAGTAACCGGTCTTGCCGATCACATTGAAGGCGTCTTCGGGCCACCACTCCTCGTTGTCCATGCGCTGGGACAGCGGGTAAAGCTCCTTGCGCGCAAAGCGGTCTGCTTCGTCAAGCATGCCCTGCTCGTCATTCGACAGGCCTGCAAAACGCTGCATGGCGGAGCCCACCGGGCTTGCGGATTCGGAAAGACTGGATGTGTTCATTGATTCTTTGGTGAAGTTGAAGTGGATGTGTTCAGGCAGGCCGCTTTTGTGCAAAGGCAGCGACACGCGCCGCAAAATCAGGTGTCGCAGCGCAGCGTAAAAAGGCAGCTTTTTCGCGGTCAAGATGCGCCTCAAGCGCCGTTGCCGACTGGGCAGCAACCAGGCCCTTGAGTTCGCTCAGTGACTGGGGTGCCACCGCCAGCAGCTCGCTGACCCATTTGTCGGTGGCCTGCTGCAGGTCTGCGTCATCGGCCACACGGTTGACCAGACCCAGTTGCAAGGCCTGCTCAGCCGTGAACTGGCCGCCGGTCGTCAGGGCCTCAAGCCCCCGCGCACTGCCCAGACGCTGCACCATGAAAAAGCTCAAGCCCCCGTCGGCCGGCGCGCCCAGCTTGGGGTAGGCCACCACAAAGCGCGCAGAACGGGCAGAGACAACAAAGTCACACGCCATTGCCAGTGAAAAACCGCCGCCCGCCAGTGCGCCATGCGCACTGGCAATCACCGGCATACGCAGGCGCTGAAGACCCAGCACGCAGGCATGAAAGGGCGTGATGGTTCTTTCAATAAACCCCGGCAGGTCATCGCGGTGGGCATGCATCGCCGCCACATCGCCGCCAGCACAAAAAGAGCGGCCCTCGCCACGCAACACAACGACCCGCGCCGAAGCATTCCGGCTGATGGCCTCAATCGCGTCGCCCAGAACGCCAGCCATCTCGCTGTCCAGCGCATTCAGGCGTTCGGGACGGTTAAGGGTCAGCGTGACGACCGCACCCTGCTGCGAAGTCAGGACAGGGGAAGCGCTGCTCATGCCAGCTTCCCCAACGCAAAAACAGCTGTTTCAATAATTTGACCCATTTTCAAATTTCTTGTTTAAAAGGATCAATATGTAATCCTCATTGCATGCTTGCATGGATAGGGTAATTACCAGCTTTAATCGTTTCCGCAATGAAATTTGACAATTCAATCTTGAAATGAATGGTTTTCTAAGGGAAATCCATAGGCATCATTATTTTTGAGTCAGGGTCATAATTTATTCAGATTGAGAACCGCCGGGTGCTTTTGCAGACCGGTTGCCCCAAAGACACAGAGTGCAAAAGCACCACGGAGACAAACTCATGACATCAACCGTCCCCTTCAACGGGGCAAACCGGTGCAAGGCATGCTGAGCATCACCAACCTCCAGGTCTTCTACGACCACGCGGTGGAAGCCGTGCGCGACGTGTCGCTGGAGGTCGGCGCCGGGCGCATCGTTGCGCTGCTGGGCAGCAACGGCGCCGGCAAGTCCACCGTGCTCAAGGCCATCAGCGGTGTGCTTTACCCCGAAGAAGGCGAAATCACCGGCGGCGTCGTGAACTATGACGGCAAACCCATCAACAAACTGGCCCCGCATGAAATCGTCCGGCTGGGCCTGGTGCAGGTGCCAGAAGGCCGGCGTCTGTTCGACACGCTGACGGTTGAAGAAAACCTGCTCATGGGCGGCTACGCACGGCCCGCCAGCGAATCGGCAGAAGCCATGGCGCGCATTTTTGAACTTTTCCCCGCCATCGAGTCGCATCGCCATCGTGTATCGGGTTATCTGTCGGGTGGCCAGCAGCAGATGGTGGCCATCGGGCGCGCGCTCATGGGCCAGCCGCGCCTGCTGCTGCTTGACGAGCCTTCGCTCGGCCTGGCGCCGCAAATCATCACCGAGATTTTCAGCGCCATCCGCAAGCTGCGCGACGAACGCGGGCTGACGGTGCTGCTGGTCGAGCAGAACGCGCAGCTGGCGCTGTCGGTCGCCGACTACGGCTACATCATGGAACGCGGCCGTATCGTGCTGGACGACACGCCGCAAAAGCTGCTGGCCAACGACGACGTGAAAGAGTTCTACCTCGGCGTGCAGGACGGCGGCGAGCGCCGCAGCATGCGTGACATCAAACACTACAAGCGGCGCAAGAGGTGGCTGTCATGAACACACCTTCGCAAACCTCATCGACGACGCCGATGTCACCCATCCTTGAATTCGCAGACGTTTCCAAACGCTTTGGCGGCCTGCAGGCGCTCGGCGACATCAGCCTTCGCGTGATGCCCGGCGAGATCTGCAGCGTCATCGGCCCCAACGGTGCCGGCAAGACCACGCTGTTCAATCTCGCCTCCTGCCTGCTCAAGCCCACCACCGGCACTGTGACCTTTGATGGCGAAGACATCACCAACCTGCCTGCACACAACCTGGCCAAACGCGGCCTCGCACGCACCTTCCAGAACCTGGCCGTGTTCAAACATGAGACCGTCATCGACAACATCCTGACCGGCATGCATTCACGCCTGGGCACAGGTGTCTTCGGTGCTGCGCTGTTCTGGGGCGCGACACGCAACGCCGAAATCCGCGCCCGTGAAACGGCAGAAGAAATCGTCGAGTTCCTTGAAATCGAATCGATCCGTGATTTGCCCGTGGGCACGCTGTCCTACGGCCTGCAAAAAAGGGTCGAGCTGGGGCGCGCACTGGCCATGCAACCCAAGCTGCTGCTGCTGGACGAAATGGTCTCGGGCATGAACCAGGAAGAGACCGAAGACATCGCTCGTTTCATTCTTGACATACGCGAGGAGCGCAACGTGACCGTCATGATGATCGAGCATGAAATGGGCATCGTGATGGACATTTCCGACCATGTGTGCGTCCTGAACTTCGGCCGCAAGATTGCCGACGGCACACCGACCACCGTGTCGAAAGACCCTGCCGTGGTTGCCGCTTACCTCGGCCAGGATGTGGAGGCAACAGCATGACCCGCCCTGATCCGGCCCTCGCAGATCTTCAACTGCCGCCCGGCCTGGCTAAAGGCGAAGCCACCATGCCAGGGCTGCTGCGCCACCGCGCACGCACCATGCCAGACCAGATCGCCCTGCGCGAAAAAGTACGCGGTGTCTGGCAGGGCACGACCTGGCAAGGCTACTTTGAAAAGGCCAGGGCTTTTGCGCTCTTTCTCAAGTCGCAGGGTTTCATGCCCGGCGACAAACTCATCATTGCGTCTGACGGCACGCCAGAGTGGTTTTTTGCCGACCTGGCTGCGCAGTCGCTGGGCGGCGTCACGGTCGGCATCTACCCAACCAACCCCTGGCCCGAGCTGCAATACATCGCACGCCATTGCCGCGCCAAGATCGCCGTCTGCGGCGACCAGGAGCAGACCGACAAGGTGCTGACGGCCATGCAGCGCGAGGGCGGCCTGCCCGACATGAAACGCGTGCTGACAGTCGACTGGAAAGGCATGCGCCAGTACAGCGAGAGCTGCCTGATGTCTTTCAACGATGCGCTGGCAGAGGGCTTGCGCCTGGCCAGCGATGCAGCAGAGATCGCCAGCTATGAGCAAACCATTGACGACCTTCGCGCCGAACAGGACGCCCTGATCGTCTACACCTCAGGCACGACCGGCATGCCCAAAGGCGCGCGTCTTTCCCACCGTGGCATTCTTTCTGACGCCTGGGCGCTGGGGCAGGTGCACGGCTTTGCGGGCAAGCCCATGTCGGTGGTCTGCTACCTGCCGCTGTGCCATGTGGCCGAGCGCCTGATGTCGCCCGTCATGCAACTGGCTTACGGTACGGTGGTGTATTTCGCCGAGTCAATTGATACCGTCACGCAGAACCTGCGCGAGATCGGCCCGAGCTTTTTCTTTGGCGTGCCGCGCATCTGGGAAAAGCTGCAGTATGAAATTCTGATCAAGTCACGCGACGCCAGGCCGCTGGCGCAATGGGCCTTCAAAAAGGCGCTGGCCATCGGCACGCCGATTGCCGAGCGCACCATTGCCAATGGCGGCAACCCGGTCAGCCTGCGCGATGCATTCGTGGGCTGGCTGCTGCGCGCCACGGTCTTCAGCAACCTGCTGGCCAGCATAGGGCTGGACCGCACCTGGATATCCATGACGGGCGGCGCCTCCATCTCGCCATCGGTCATCCTGTTCTTTCGCGCCATGGGCGTGCCGATCTACCAGATCTACGGCATGACGGAATGCAGCGGCGCCAGCCACGCACAATCGAAACGCATGTCGCGCCTGGGATGGTGCGGCCCGCCGCTGCCCGGCATCGTGGAGCAGCGCATCCTGCCCGATGGCGAACTGCAACTGCGCGGACGCATCGTCTTCAACGGTTACCTGTATGACGAGGCGGCGACTGCCGCTGCCTTTACCGACGGCTGGCTCAGCACCGGCGACGTGGTCGAGCTGGATGAAACCACCGGTCAGGTGCAGATCATCGACCGCAAGAAAGCCATCCTGATCACCAGCGGCGGCAAGAACATCACGCCGTCGCTGATCGAGAACACACTGAAAGAGAGCCTTTACATCAGCGAAGCCGTGCTGCTGGGCGATGGCCGGCATTTTGTCTCGGCGCTCATACAGATTGACCTGGATACCGTCGGCAAATGGGCGCAGGAGCGCGGCATGGCCTACACCACCTACGAAACACTCGCATCGCTCGAAGCCGTCAAGGGCCTCATCAATGAAGACGTGGAACGCGTCAACGCCCGCTTCTCGCGTGTGGAAAACATTCGCAAGTTCGTCATCCTCAAAAAGCAGCTCGACCATGACGACGGCGAACTCACGGCCACCATGAAGGTGCGCCGCAATGTGATCGAAAAGAAGTTTGCTGCCGAAATCAGTGAAATCTACGGACCCGCAAAGGAAGCCACATGAACTACTTCATGAACCTCGTGATGTCCGGTCTGGTCATCGGCACTCTCTACGGCATGGTGGCCATGGGTTTTGCCATCATCTACCGCGCGACCGGCATGGTGAACTTCGCACAGGGCGAAGTCATGATGCTGATCGCCTACATGAGCTACACCTTCGCCACCATCCCGGGCATGACCTTCATCCCGCTGCTGGCCTGCGTACTCGTCGCCTCCATCGCGCTCGGCCTGCTGATTGAATGGGCTTTCATACGCCCCATGCTGGGTGAGTCCATGTTCTCGCGTGTGATGGTCACCATCGGCCTGGCGGTTGTCATTCGCTCAACTGTCATCCTGATCTGGGGCGTGGAGCCGACCGCCTTCCCACGGCCTTTCGGCAATACAGTGATCCGCTTCGGCGAAATGGCGCTTTACCCGGGCCAGATTTTTGCACTGACGTCTCTTGCCGTGCTGTCGCTGGCGATGTGGCTTTTCTTCCGGCGCTCGCGCGTGGGTATCGCCATGCGCGCCACCTCCAACAACGAAACCACCGCGCTGCTCATGGGCATCAACGTCAAGCGCATCAGCGCGATTGCCTGGGCGCTGTCAGCCGTGTTTGCGGCCTTCTCGGGCCTGGCCTTTTGCCTGATGTTCAGTCTGGAGCCAGAGATTTCGCAAATGGGTCTGCGGGGCTTCCCGGCCACCATTCTTGGCGGGCTGGACTCAGTGGTCGGCGGCGCTTTCGGCGGCCTCGTCATCGGCGTGGTTGAAAACCTGGCCGGCGGCTACCTGGGCCGCGGACTGAAGGAAATCGCCGGCTTCGTTCTCATCATCGTCGTGCTGATGATCAAACCGTATGGCCTTTTCGGTCAACGTGAAATCGAAAGAGTCTGATGAAAAGCCGCACTTATCAAAACTCCTACGCGGGCCTGGTGGCCCTGTCTAACCAGCCGACGACCTGGGTCTGGGCTGCCATCGGCATCCTGGTGCTGACGCTGATGCCCACCCTGTTCGGCTCTTTCGGGCTCAACATGCTGACGGCCATTTTTGTGGCGTCCATCGGTGTGCTGGGCCTCAACCTGCTGTCGGGTGTGGCCGGGCAGATCTCACTGGGCCATGCGGGCTTCCTGCTGATTGGCGCCTATGCGCAGGCGATATTGACGACCGACTACAAGGTGCCGACGCTGATCGCCATCTTCCTGTCCGGTCTTGTAGCGGCCATTGCCAGCCTGGTGGTGGGTATCCCCTCGCTGCGGCTCAAGGGCCTGTACCTGGCCATCACCACACTGGCCTTCACCTTCATCGTGCGCCACATCGTGCTGTTTGCAGAAGGGATCACGCGCGGCTCTGCCGGAATGCCGGTCGACGCGCTCAGCATTTTTGGCTTCTCGTTCAAGGGTGACGTGCGCTTTTATTACGCAGCACTGGTCATGCTGCTGGTGTTCATTCTCATCACGCTGAACCTCATGCGCTCACGCATAGGCCGTGCCTGGCTGGCCCTGCGCGACCACGATATCGCCGCGCGTGCCATGGGCATCGACCTGATGCGCTACAAGCTGCTGGCCTTCATGGTCAGCGCCTTCTACACCGGCGTTGCGGGCGCCATGGTGGCCCTGCAGACACGTTTCATCAACGTCGACACCTTCAGCATCCTGATCAGCATTGAAGCGCTGGCCATGGTCATCGTGGGTGGCATGGGCCGCATCCACGGTGCCATCCTGGGCACGGCGTTGATTCTTTTTCTGCCCGAGCTTTTGAGCCTGGGTTTCAACGCCGCAGGCGACAACTTCAAGACCCTGATGGCCGACCGTATTTATGAAGTCAAGGGCTTGATGTACGGCATCGTCATCCTGCTCTTCCTGCGGCTGGAGCCCGAAGGCATGGCCGGCATCTGGCGCAAGTCAAAGAGGTTCTGGGTTCAATGGCCGCTTTCGCAATGACCACTTCAGCAGGTGCAGCAGTGAGCCAGCCAACGCATTCGCATGACACCGGAATTCCCCGGCGCCAGCGTTTTTTTGAGGAGACAACATGAGCCATAAATTTAAAAAAGCAATGAATCGCCTTGCACAGTGGTCTGCCGTCACGCTGGCTGCCGGTGCCGTCATGTCGGTTGCCGCGCAGGACGTCGGTGTGACCGCAACCGAAATCCTGATCGGTGAAGTCCAGCCCATGTCCGGGCCGGCATCGCTGATCGGCAAGGCCGGCGCGGCCGGCTCCAAGCTGGCGATCGCAGAGATCAATGCGAACGGCGGCATCAACGGCCGCAAACTGCGCGCCATCTACGAAGACGACGGTTATGTGCCGGCGCGTTCGGTGTCCTCGGTCAAGAAGCTGATTGACTCCGACAAGGTCTTCGGCCTGACCGGCACCACCGGCAGTTCCCACATGGTGGCCATGCTGCCAACCATTGAAGAAGCGAAGATCCCGACCATCGTGCACATGGCGCCCAACCCGGCTGTCGTCACGCCGCGCCGCCCCACCGTGTTCATGATTGGCCCCGACTACGACTACGCAGGCTATGTGCCCATCCGTTACATGGTCGAGAAGATGAACAAGAAGGGCGGCAAGTACGGCATCCTGTACCAGGATGACGACTTCGGCAAGGCGCTGCTCGCCGGCTACCAGAAGGCTGTCAAGCAGTACGGCTTGAACAGCGTTGCCGAGATCTCTTTCAAGCGCGGCGCCAAAGACTTCTCCGCCGAAGTGCTGACCCTGAAAGACAAGGGCGCCAATGCGGTCTACCTCGGCACGCTGACCACCGAGTCCGCGTCCATCATGTCGGAGTTCCGGCGCCTGAACATGGATGTCACGCTGGGCACCCTCTGGGCAGGCCAGTTGCCTGCCGCCGTCAAGCTGGCTGCGCCGTCGGGTTATCAGTACCTGATTCCCGATTACTACGCCTCCAACTATGACCCGGCTGGCGTGGCATTGATGGAAAAAGCCAAGAAGTACCTGAGCGCAGATGACTACGCCAACTTCAACCGCTACACCGTCAGCGGCTACGTCGGCACGCTGGTGTTTGCCGAAGGCATTCGCCGCTGCGGCGCCAACGTGACGCGTGTTTGCGTGGTCAACGAGCTGAACAAGCTGCAGAACTTCCAGACCGGCGGACTGAGCGGCCCGGTGTCCTTCAACAATCCGAAGGCCCAGGCCGTCCTGCCGATCAAGCTGTTCCAGACCGACCCTGCCAGCGGCACCGTCAAGTCTGTCACGGACTTCGTCGCCTACTGATTGCCTGACCCCAAGCCATAACCGCACTGCGCCTACAAGATGACCTTGCCAAGCTCCAACTCCCCCAGCACACAGACGGGCCCTGACGGACCGGCCAGCAAGACACGTTACCGGTCGGCCTTCCGCCCGGGACTGTTTGAAGGCCAGACCGTCATCGTGACCGGCGGGGGCAGCGGACTGGGCAGGTGCGCGGCGCATGAGCTGGCCAGCCTGGGCGCGCATGTCGCCCTGGTGGGCCGGCAGGCTGCCAAGCTTGAAGCCGTGGCGGCTGAAATTTCATCGATCTACCCCGAACGTGCGGGCGACGTCAGCACTACGGTGTGCGACATCCGCGACGAGGCCGAAGTCAAGGCCACCATCGCGGCCATCCTGCAAAAGCATGGCCGCATCGACGGGCTTTTTAATTGTGCCGGCGGGCAGTTCCCCGCGAAGCTGCGCGACATCTCGCTCAAGGGCTGGGATGCCGTGGTGCGCAACAACCTGCACGGCACTTTCCTTTTTTCACGTGAGTGTTTTGTCCAGTGGATGGAACACCACGGCGGCAGCATCGTCAACATGCTGGCCGACATCTGGGGTGGCCTGCCCGGCATGGGCCACTCGGGCGCAGCGCGCGGCGGTGTGTTGACGCTGACCGAAACGGCGGCCTGCGAATGGGGTTACGCCGGTGTGCGCGTGAATGCCGTTGCACCGGGCTGGATTGCTTCTGCTGGCATAGACACCTATGACGAGGACTACCGCAATGTGCTGCGCGGCCTGCGCACCAAGGTGCCACTGCAGCGCTTTGGCACCGAAGCCGAGCTGTCATCGGCCGCGGTCTACCTGCTGTCCGAAGCTGCAGGTTTTATCAGCGGCAGCGTGATCCGCGTGGATGGCGCCGTGCCCACTGCGCGCCACAGCTGGCAACTGCAGCCCGCCGAACGCAGCTTTCCTTACAACGGCTTTCCGCAGTACCAGCCGCCTGTGACCTTTGCCGATACACCCGCGGTCGCGGAAAAATGACCATGACACAGAACTACACACAACTGCTCGTTGAGCCGCGCGGTGCTGCATGCCACATCACCATCAACCGCGCCGCCGAACACAACACCATGACCGATGTGGTGATGGAAGAGTTTGTACGGGCATTCCGTGAGGCCGAAGCCATGTCGAACGTGCGCGCGATCGTGCTGACGGGCGCAGGCGAGCAGACATTCTGCGCAGGCGGCAAGCTAAAACCCACCGCAGACGGCTCACCCTTCGCGCTGGAGCCTGGCCGTTTTGACAACCCGATTGCCGAGATGTTCAGGGCCATGGACCGCTGCAACCTGCCCATCATTGCGCGGGTCAACGGCAGCGCTTTCGGCGGCGGGTTGGGTCTGATCTGTGCCTGCGACTTTGCCGTTGCGGTGGATACCGCCAAGTTCGGCACCACGGAAGCCAAAGTTGGCGTCTTTCCCATGATGATCTTGCCGGTGCTGATGCGCGTCATTCCGCGTCGCCGCCTCCAGGAGATGTGCTTCTTTGCGCACCGCTTTTCAGCGGCGGAAGCGCAGCGCTTCGATATCGTCAACGAAGTGGTGCCTGCTGCCGAACTCGATACAGCCGTCAATGCGATGGTGGACAAACTGGCCGCCAACTCACCCGTTGCATTGCGTATTGGAAGGCGCGCCATCTCTGCCGTCACGGATCTCTCCTTCTCGGATGCACTCAACCTGACGCAGGCCGTGCTGCCCATCCTGTCGCAAAGCGAAGACACCAAAGAAGGCATGAAAGCCTTCGCCGAACGCCGCGCACCCGTCTGGCCCGGACGCTAGGCCTGTGATCACCATGACGACATCACACCGCACAAGACCCTTGCGCATTGGCTGCGCCACGGGCTTCTGGGGCGACTCTGAAGCGGGCGCCACGCAACTGGTCATGCATGGCGGCATTGATTACCTGGTGTTCGACTTTCTGGCCGAGATCACCATGTCGCTGTTGGCACGCGCACGCGCCAAATCGCCTGACGCGGGGTATGCGCCTGACTTTGTACGCATCGTTACCGCACTGGCTGGCGAGATCAAATCACGCGGTATCAAGGTCGTGTCCAACGGTGGCGGCGTCAATCCAGAGGCCTGCGGCGAAGCGCTGACCAAACAATTGAAGGCGCTGGGTATTGACCTGAAGGTCGCTGTCGTGGAAGGTGATGACGTGTCGGCACGCGCTGAAGAATTCCGTTCAGCTGGCGTTCGCGAAATGTTCAGTGGCGCAGCCATGCCGCCACAATTTTTAAGCGTTAATGCCTACCTGGGCGCGCAGCCGATTGCTGCGGCCCTGTCTGCAGGCGCAGACATCGTGATCACCGGCCGCGTGGTCGACAGCGCCGTCACTCTCGGGCCGTTGGTGCACGAGTTCGGCTGGTCGTGGACAGACTGGGACAAACTGGCCACAGGTAGCCTGGCTGGCCACGTCATTGAATGCGGTACGCAGGCCACAGGCGGCCTCTTCACCGACTGGGAACGTGTGCCCGGCTGGGACGACATGGGCTTTCCGATTGCGGAATGCGAACCGTCGGGGGCAGGTTTTGTGCTGACCAAACCTGCCAACACTGGCGGCCTGGTCATACCCGCCAGTGTGGCCGAGCAGGTCATTTATGAAATCGGCGACCCTGCGGCCTACCTGCTGCCGGATGTGACCTGCGACTTCCGCAGCGTGACACTGCAGCAGGAGGGGGCAGACAGGGTGCGTGTCAGCGGTGCGCGCGGCACGCCTGCGCCTTCAAGCTACAAGGTCAGCGCCACTTACAGCGAAGGCTGGCGTCTCTTCACCACGCTGATGATTGGTGGCGTGGACGCCGCACGCAAGGCCCGGCGCGTGGGCGAGGCCATCCTGCAGCGCACACGCCGCATGTTTGGCGAGCGCAGCTGGCCCGACTACACCGAGACCAGTCTGGAAGTCATGGGAGCAGAAAGCACCTACGGCCCGCATGCGCGAACGGCTGCGACGCGTGAGGTCATTCTCAAGATTGCCGCGAGACACCCCTCACGTGATGCGCTTGAACTGCTGGCGCGCGAGATCGCGCCATCGGCCACGGCCATGGCGCAGGGCATCACCGGTTTTGCCGCCGGCCGCCCTTCGCCCTCGCCGGTGGTGCGGCTGTTTTCCTTTCTTGCCGACCGGACACAGGTCAAGGCCTCCGTCATCCTGGATGGTCAGCCCGTGCCGTTTGAAGAAACATTCAGCCCGGCGGCCCCGGCCGTACGAACTGCAGCGCCCATTGAACTCCCCTTGGCAGGCGGTGGTTACACCGTCACCGTGCCGCTGCTGCGTGTGGCCCACGGACGCAGCGGCGACAAGGGTGACATGGCCAACATCGGCATCATTGCGCGCAGCGATGCGCTCTACGCAGTCCTGCTGCAGGAATTGACAGCCGATGCCGTTCACGGCTACCTGGCCCATGTGGCCAGGGGCAAGGTGGCGCGCTACAGCCTGCCCGGCTTCAATGCACTCAACTTCACGCTGGAAAATGCGCTTGGCGGCGGCGGCGTGGCTTCCCTGCGTTACGACCCCCAGGGCAAGGCACTGGCCCAGATGTTGCTGGATATTCCAGTCAACATCCCCGCCGCCCTTCTTGAAAATATGCCATGAAAACCGTCATCGACAACCCCAACGACCAGGACACCGACGCGCCAGCCACCAATGCCGCCGGCAAGCAGACGCCACGTCGCATGCGGCGCGCGGCCGAGATCATTGCCGCAGCCCGCGACACCTTTCTCGAGAAAGGTTTTGAGCGCGCATCGGTGAGCGAGATCGCCGCCAAAGTAGGGGTGGTTGAAGGCTTGCTGTACTCCTACTTCCCGACCAAACGGGACCTGCTCAACGAGGTGCTGCGCGGCATGTATGAGCCGCTGATACGCGAAATGGAAGACGGCTTCAGCCGCCTGCAGGGTCTGCGCAGCCGCATGCGCTTTCTGGTCTGGCGCCACCTGCGTGTGTATGTGGAAGACCCGGGTTTGTCACGGCTGGTGCTGCATGAGGTGCGTACCCGGCCCGAGTACTTCAACTCGGCCCTACATGAACTCCATGTGCGCTACACCGCCTTTTTGATGCGCACGGTACGAGACGCCATTGCCCATGGCGAACTCCCCGCAGACACTGACGGCGAAATGGTGCGCGGCATGGTTTACGGGGGTATCGAGCACCGCATGTGGGGCGTGCTCTTCGGCCGCGACACCGTTGATGTCGAGGTCGCCGCCGACCGTTTTACCAACATCGTGCTGCGCGGCATCCTGCCGGAAGGCGACGCCTGGCCATCCAGCACCGCAACGCCTGCCGCTTCCGGCCGGGATGACATCGAACGCCGGCTGGACCGCCTTGAAAAAATTGTGGCCGCAGGCGCATTGCAGCCCTCCGCACCACGCCGCAAGAAAACATCATGACCACCATCAAGAAACTCTTCATCGCCAACCGCGCAGAGATCGCCCTGCGCATCGTCCGGACCGCCCGGCGCATGGGCATTGCGACGGTCGTGCCCATGCACAGCCAGGACCAGTTCGGCCCTGCATTGACAGAGGCCGACGAAACCATCGAGGTCTTCGGCACGCCGGCCGTGGCCGCCTGGCTGGACATTCCCGGCATGATCCGCGCAGCCATCGACACTGGCTGCGACGCCATTCATCCCGGCTACGGCTTCCTGTCTGAAAATGCGGCATTCGCAAAAGCAGTCGCTGATGCAGGACTGGTCTTTGTCGGTCCATCAGCCCCAGTGATTGAACTCATGGGTGACAAGATCACCGCTCGCCACTTTGCAGTCACACAGGGCATGCCGGTCACGCCCTCTGCGGACGAAGCCGAAGACCCAGCCACCTTCGAGAAGCGCGCACTGGCTGTCGGCTTTCCCTTGCTGGTCAAAGGCGCAGCAGGTGGTGGCGGCAAGGGCATGCAAATCGCGCGCCGCGCTGAAGACCTGCCCCAGGCCATCAGCGTGGCGAGGGCTGAAAGCCAGCGTTACTTCGGTGATGGCCGCCTGTTTGCCGAGCGTTTTGTGGAGCAGCCGCGTCACATCGAGGTGCAGGTGTTTGGCGATGCCCATGGCAACGTCATTCATCTGGGTGAGCGCGAGTGCTCGATACAGCGCCGCTTCCAGAAACTGATTGAGGAATCCCCTGCCCCCGCACTACCCGATGGCCTGCGCGACCGCATTTGCGACGCTGCCGTCAAGCTGGCATCTGCGGCAAAGTACGTCAACGCCGGCACAGTCGAATGCATTGTTTCGCCCGATGGTGAGTTTTTCTTTCTCGAAATGAACACCCGCCTGCAGGTTGAGCACCCCGTGACAGAGATGGTCACCGGCCTGGACCTGGTCGAGCTGCAACTGCGCGTGGCCCAGGGCGAAACCTTGCCGCTCAAGCAGTCTGACGTGCAGTTCAGCGGGCATGCGATTGAATGCCGTATCCTGGCTGAAGATGCTGACGCCGGGTTCGTGCCCGACACCGGCAAGGTACTGCTCCTCAACGCACCCGCCGGCCCGGGCGTGCGTTTTGACTGCGGTGTGACGCAGGGCGCACCAGTCACAGCTGACTTTGATTCCATGCTGGCCAAGCTGGTGGTGCACGGTGCAGACCGCACCCTGGCCATCTCGCGCATGCGCAGCGCACTGGCCGAAACCGCCATGCTGGGCGTGACCATCAACAACGATTTTCTTTCGCGCGTGCTGCACCACCCGGCCTTCGCGCGCGGCGAGACGGACACGGGCTTTCTTGAACGACATAAAGCCGAACTTGCACCCGCAGTGTTGACAGAAGCCGAACGGCAGGTGGTGCTTGCCGTCGCAGCCAGCGCTTCGCCCGACATTTCGGCCACCCGCATCCCCGAACCCTACGCGTCCATGGGCACATGGCGTAACTGAAAAAACTCACTTCCAAGATGACCACACTCCAGTTTTCAGACACCCCCGACACGCGGCACCAGGTGCAGGTGCGCACCGAAGCCGTTTATGTCGACGGCACAGCCATACAGGTTCGAAAATCCACAGCCGGCAGCTTTGTCGGCACCCTGGAGGGACGCACCGAGCGCCTGCGCGCCGTTGCGCATGGGGACACGATTCATGTGCAGTTCCGCGGCCGCAGCATCAAGGTCAACCGGGTGGACCCGACACGTGCATCAGCATCGGGCGCGGCAGGTGGCGCAGGCGCGTCGCACGCACCCATGCCCGGTGTGGTGGTGTCCGTTCTTGTCGCCGTTGGTCAGCAGGCCAAAAAAGGCGATGCCCTGCTGGTGATTGAAAGCATGAAACTGCAGATGACCATTTCAGCCACGCTTGATGGCGAGGTCGCCGAACTGCCGCTGGCCGTGGGCCAGACCTTCCAGCGCAACGACATGCTGGTCCGCCTGAAAACTTCCGGAGACGCTGCATGAGCCGCATTGCCAGCAAGATAGACACCGCATCGGCGGGCTACAAGAAGAACCATGCCGCCATGACCGAGCGGGTCAAGGCGCTGCAGGCCAGGGTACACAAGGCACGCTTTGAGAGGCCCGAGCGCGATATCGAACGGCTGCACAGGCAGAAGAAGCTCACGGTGCGCGAACGCCTGGACCTGCTGCTCGATCCCGGTACACCGTTTCTCGAGATCGGCACCCTTGTCGCCAACAAGGCCTATGAAGGCGAGGTGCACGGAGCAGGCCAGGTGTCAGGCATCGGAATCGTCCACGGGCGCGAAGTCATCATCCATGCGGATGACCCGAGCATCAAGGGCGGTGCCTGGTATCCGCTGTCAATCAAAAAAATTGTTCGCACGCTGGACATCGCGATTGAAAACCGCCTGCCCGTCATTCACCTGTGCGACAGCGCCGGCGGCTTCCTGCCCCTGCAGTCGGACCTGTTCCCCGACAAACACGCAGCCGGCCGCATCTTCCGCAACCAGTGCATGCTGTCGAAGATGGGCGTGCCTCAGATCGCGGTAGTGCTGGGGCACTGCACCGCAGGCGGCGCCTACATCCCAGCGTTGTGCGACTACAGCGTCATCGTGCGCGGCAACGGCGGCGTCTTTCTGGGTGGCCCGCCGCTCGTCAAGGCCGCTACCGGTGAAATCGTCACGGCAGAAGCCCTGGGCGGCGCCACCATGCACACCACCGTCTCAGGCACCTGCGATTACGCGGCCGATGATGAGCCGCATGCCATGGCGATCGCGCGCGACATCTTCAAAAACACCTCGCCCATTCAGAAACAGGCCATAGACCGCGTCGAAGCCGAAGAGCCCTTCTACGACCCGAAAGAGTTGTACGGCATCGTGCCCACCGACTGGAAGACCGGCTTCGACATGCGCGAGGTGATTGCCCGTGTGGTCGACGGCAGCAACTTTCATGAGTACCAGCCCGACTACGGCACCACCATGATTTGCGGCTATGCGCGCATCTGGGGCTGCAAGGTCGGCATCCTGGCCAACAACGGCGTGCTTTTCAACGACAGTTCGCTCAAGGCCGCGCACTTCATGCGCCTGTGCGATCGTGACCGCACGCCCTTGGTGTTCCTGCAGAACATCACCGGCTATATGGTGGGGCGTGAGTATGAAGAGCGCGGCATCACCAAGGACGGCGCCAAGATGATCATGACGCAGGTCGGCTGCACGGTGCCCAAATTCACCGTCATCGTCGGCGGCTCATTCGGCGCCGGTAACTACGGCATGTGCGGCCGGGCGTTTGATGGCCGCTTCCTGTGGATGTGGCCGCAATCGCAGATCGCCGTGATGGGCGCAGAGCAGGCTGCCAATACGTTGGCCGACGTCAAGATTCGCCAGCTGCAGCGCAAGGGCCATGAGCTGGACGCCGAACAGATTGCAGCCATTCGCGACCCGGTACTCGCCAGTTTTGAGGCCGAGAGCGATGCCTACTATTCCACCTCGGAGATGTGGGATGACGGCATTCTTGACCCGGTGGACACCCGCAACGCCCTGGGCATGGCCATCGTGTCGTCACTCAATGCACCTTTCGGCGAGATGGGCTACGGCGTGCTGCGCCTGTAAACCAATCCCACCATTCCGCAGGAGCCCGCATGATTGCCGTCGACGACCAGTCCACCATAGGTGAAACGTTTTTCCGCGCAGCGGACACCTATGCGAAAAAGTCTTTCCTCGCAGTTCCGGCCAATCCCGCGCGGGCCTACTACCCGGCGGGCAAGGAGATCACTTACGGGGAAGCTGCAAACACGGTACGTGAACTCATGCAGGCCTACGCTGCTGCAGGCTACGGCGTCGGCCACCGCATCGCGCTGCTGATTGAAAACCGGCCAGAACACATGCTGCACAAGCTGGCCATGAACGCACTGGGTGTTTGTTGTGTACCGCTCAACCCCGATCACCGCCCGCGCGAGATGGCCTATGTACTGGACCATGCCAACGTCGACCTCGTGGTGGTGCTCGCTTCAATGGAAGCGCAACTTCGTCTCGGCATGGCGCAAGCCGAACGCAGCAAGCCCCAGGTCGTGCTGTTTGAAAACTTTGCCACAACGCTTCAACCCGCAAATCGCGGGGCGACTTCCACCACGCCTGGCGCCGACACCCCTGCAAGCGTGCTCTACACCTCAGGCACCACAGGCCGCCCCAAGGGTTGCGTGCTGTCGCATGGTTATGAACTGGCCGCCGGCGCGTGGTATTCCACCCGCGGCGGGCTCTCGACCTTTGGTGAAGCCTGCGAGCGCATCTACAACCCGCTGCCGCTGTTTCACGTCAACGCCTCCATTTTTTCGTTTTACTGCGCCATGCTCTGGGGCAACTGCCAGGTACAGACTGACCGCTTTCAGCCGTCCCGCTGGTGGACGGAGGTATATGAGTCCAAGGCAACGGTCGTGCACTACCTCGGCGTGGTTGTGCCCATGCTGCTCGGCCAGGCCCCGCACCCGCACGAACGCGACCACTGCGTGCGCTTTGCGATAGGCGCGGGTGTCGAGCCACAGCGCCACAAGGCCTTTGAAGAACGTTTCGGCTTTCCGCTGATCGAGATCTGGGGCATGACCGAAATGGTGCGCGCCATCATCGACAACCAGTTGCCGCGCGAGGTCGGTACCCGTGCCTTTGGCCGTGTCACGCCCGGCCTTGAAGTGCGTGTGGTCGATGACAGCGATGTCGATATGCCGACCGGGCAGGAGGGCGAGCTGATCGTGCGCCATAGCGCTGCGACGCCGCGCAAGCATTTTTTCAGCGGCTACCTGGACGATGAAGCCGCAACCGAGGCGTCCTGGCGTGGTGGCTGGTTTCATACCGGCGACATCGTCACGCGTGACGCCACCGGGCTGCTGCGTTTTGTGGACAGGCGCAAAAACATCATTCGGCGGTCCGGTGAAAACATCGCCGCCGCCGAGGTTGAAGCCCTGCTGCAGGCGCACCCGCTGGTGGAAAATGTGGCCGTGCTGGCAGTCAAAGACGAGGTGCGCGAAGAAGAAGTGCTGGCCTGCGTGGTGCTCAAAAACAAGGCTGTGGATGCCGCAGCCACAGCCAAAGTGCTATTTGATCATTGCAACGCCAACCTCGCATATTACAAGGCACCGGGATGGATCTACCTGACCGACAGCATTCCCACCACCGCGACGCAAAAAATCCAGAAGCACCAGATCTTCGAGCCCGGGCTGGACCCGCGCACCCTGCCCGGCATGATGGACCTGCGCTCTTTCAAAAAGCGTGATGCACGCCCTGCCGCCACGCAACCCACGACAGCCTGACACGACCATTCCCATGCCACTGCCCAAACTCTTCCAGAATGCCCTGTCGATCCCTGCCATCGGCTCGCCCATGTTCCTGGTGTCGTTTCCGCCGCTGGTCACTGCGCAGTGCATGGCCGGCATTGTCGGAACCTTTCCGCACGTCAATGCCCGTACATCGGAGCAGTTTGACCAGTGGCTGACCGATATTGAGGCCGACCTCGCTGCACACAAAGCGGCCAACCCCGCGGCCGTCGTTGCACCTTACGGCGTCAACCTCATCGTGCACCGGACCAACGCCAGGTTCGAGCCAGACCTGGCGCTGGTCGTCAAACATCGCGTGCCTTTTGTCATCACCTGCCTGGGCCATCCCGGCAAAGTCGTTGAAGCCGTGCATGCTTATGGCGGCACGGTGTTCTGCGACGTCACCAGCGCGGCCCATGCGCGCAAGTCGGTGGATGCAGGTGTCGATGGCCTGATCTGCGTGGGCGCGGGTGCCGGAGGCCATGCGTCTAACCAGAGTGCATTCTCGCTGGTGCGCGAAATCCGCGAGTTCTGGGACGGCTGCCTGGTGCTGGGCGGCGGCATCAATGATGGCCACCAGATACGCGCGGCAGAAGCGCTGGGCGCCGACCTGGTTTACATGGGCACGCGCTTCATCGCCACGCAGGAGTCCAACGCCCAGCAGGAATTCAAGCAGATGGTGATCGACAGCGATGTGTCCGACCTGGTCTACACCGACCGCCTGTCCGGCGTGCACGCCAACTTCCTCAAGCCATCGCTTGAGAAGTGGGGCGTGGACGTGAGCAAACTCCCGCCCAAGACGCCCGACATGTCGTCACTGACCGACACCACCGCCAAACTCTGGAAGGACCTGTGGAGCGCCGGCCAGGGCGTGGCCACCATCCATGATTCACCCACGGTGGCCACGCTGGCGGCCCGCATCGCCGATGAATACGACGCGGCCTGCAGGCTGGGGCCGAGCAAAGCGGTGCGCCGCTCCACAGCCACGGCCTGAACACATTTGCCCTACGCCATGCAGCCCATTGATTTTTACTTCGACTTCGCGTCGCCCTACGGCTACTTCATGTCAGAGAAGATCAATGCGCTGGCCAGGCAGCATGGCCGCACCGTCACATGGCGACCCATCCTCCTGTTTGCCGCCTTGCGGGCGCTGGGCCTGCCCCCGCCGTTTGAACATCCGGTCAAGCTTGAATACATCACGGCAGACTTTGCACGATCGGCAGAATTCCTGAATGTGGACTATCGCCTGCCCCCCGCCTTTCCGGCATTGACGCAACACGCGGCGCGCGCCTTCTACCTGTTGAAAGGCAAAGCGCCGGAAGCAGCCGTTCCCTTTGCACAGGCGGTGCTGCGCGGTTACTTTCGTGATGGCCGCGAGATTGCAAACATCGACGTCATTGCAGAAATGGTGAGTGAGCAAACCGACAGTCTCGGTTCGGTCGCCGACATCCGGGATCAGCTCAAAACCGACGAAACCAGGGCCATGCTGCAGGGCGCGATCAACGAAGCCGTTGCGAACAAGGTTTTTGGTTCGCCCTTTGTCGTCATCGACGGCGAACCCTTCTTTGGCGTCGACCGCCTGCCGCAGATGGCCCAAAAACTCGCAGCGGCTGCCTGATGCCCTAACCCCTACAGGAGACACACATGAAACCGGACCTCGTCACCCTTGAGACCTTGGGCCATGTCGGCCTCATGCGTTTCAACAATCCCGAAGAGCTCAACACCCTGCACGTGCCCATGCTTCTGGCAATGGAAGAAGCGCTGACAACGCTTGAGCGCAATGCCGACGTTCGAGTCATCGTCGTCACCGGCGTCAACGACAAGGCCTTCATTGCCGGCGGCAACATCAAGGACCTCAATGCCAGGCGCGGCCTGCAGCACTACAACGAGTTCTCTGAAACCGTGCATCGCGTCTTCAGGCGTTTTGAAGCCTGCAGCAAACCGACGATTGCCGCCGTCAATGGCTGGGCACTGGGCGGCGGCATGGAGTTCATGCTGACCATAGACATCCGCCTCATCGCCCATGAAGCCAAAATCGGCCTGCCTGAAATCAAGCTGGGCATCTTTCCCGGCGGCGGCGGCTCGCAGCGCCTGATGCGCCAGTTGCCCCTGTGCCAGGCCAAGCTGC
Source organism: Pseudomonadota bacterium (assembly GCA_040388335.1). Lineage (GTDB taxonomy): Bacteria > Pseudomonadota > Gammaproteobacteria > Burkholderiales > Burkholderiaceae_C > Polaromonas. The sequence continues at coordinate 48,569 of JAZKCB010000221.1, forward strand.
TCATGTTTACCGGTGACTTCCTCAATGCCGACGAGGCGCTTGCCATGGGCCTGGTCAACCAGGCCGTGCCCCGCGCACAGCTGCTGGATGAAACCATGAAGCTCGCAGCGCGCATTGCCGAAAAGTCACCCGTCGCGCTGAAGTTTTTGAAAAGCTCCATGCTGCACGGCGCCGACATGCCGCTACCCGCAGCCCTCGCCCACGAAGCCGCGACGATCAGCCTGGTGTTTGACAGCGATGACGCGCACGAGGGCTGCAGCGCGTTTGTTGAAAAGCGTGCGCCGATGTTTCTGGGGAAGTAGGCCCGCTGCAAGCAGCGCGATGCTCCGACCTCCCGCGCAAATGTTAACCTGCAACTTAACTTTTGCCTGTTTCGCCCGGATTTAGGCCGATCCATAAGCCCCAAACCGTCTTTCGAGGCCATTTTCAGGTCACTTTTACCTGTCAAATTGGCGTCCAGAGCAATAAATACGGGCGTGAGCAGCTACTAATACCATAGCAGTTTGAATCAAACTCCGCCGACCTCGTCAGGCTTGACCAGCCCCGCACCATCGTGACAATGCGGCGATGGCTCCTGCAAGCCACATCAGCCTCATAGGCGCGCGCACGGACGTCGGCGCCAGCACCCCCGCGGCGCAGGCATGGGGCCAGACGCACTGCGCGTGGCGGGCCTGGTCGAGGCGCTGCGTGCCGGCAAGCTGGCCGTCACCAACCTCGGCAATCTCGCTGGCCCACCCAACCCGTGGGCACCGCGAGATGCAGCTCTGCATGGAACTGATTGCCGACACCGGGAGGCTGGCTTCGCTGGACGTGATCGATATCAACCCCGCGCTGGATGTGCGCAACGGCACCGCTGACCTGGCGGTGGAATTTGTGTTGAGTCTGTTTGCGGCTTCTACGCTGGCGCGGTGAAAACACAACTTCATCGCGCAGCTGCCATGCAAACTTAATCGCTACGAATTTCATCTGCGAATCAAATCGTTTCGCCAGCGAACCCACACACACGCCAATCGCGCACGCAACCGTTTGCATGCGAGGAATTGCAAACTGTTGCAATTTGTGGTCCTGTTTTTGCATGAATTGAAAAGTACGCAAACTAAACTTCGCGGCGTTTTTCAATTTCTCTTTCCTTCTTTTTCGAGGCTGCTTTTGACTCACGGACACCCCTCTGGGCCCTTGCTGAACCGCAAGGCTTTTTTACTGACGGGTTTGCTGGGGGCGATTGCCGCCACGGCCCCGCGGCGTGCCAGTGCTGTCGAGCGGGTGCGTTACGCATTGCCTGCGCCGGCATTTCTGCCTGCGTTCACACCCATCAATGTGGCTGTCATCAAGGGCTACTACACACAGGAAAACCTGGACGTTGAATTCCAGACCGTGGCGGGTGGTACGGAAGTGGCCAAGCGCGTGGCAGCAGGCGAGTTTGACCTGGGGGGTGGCACCGGCGACACACCCATCCTGGTCAGACCTCGCGGCATGGCCGTCAAAACCATTGCTGTGCTGGGCGGCAAATCTGTCACGCAGATCATGACGCGGCGTGAGAGCAATATTTACTCGCCCGAGCAATTTCGCGGCAAGACCATCACCGTGGTGTCGAACACCGACACCACCTACTTCACGCTGCTGGGGTTTTTGTCATCCATCGGCGTCAAGCCCGATGAAGTCAAGATCGTGCCCGCCGGACCCGTCGGTGTTTACCAGATGCTGATTGACGGCAAGGCCGATGCAATGGCGGGTGTGCCCGACTGGGTGGTGCCTGTGCAGCGCAGTGGCGTGAAGACGGTGGTATTTCGGTCGGATGAATTCTTTCCGAGCATGGCGCAGGCCATGGTGAGTTCTGACCAGACTATCGCAGGCAAGCCACAGGTGCTGCGCGCCTTTGTGCGCGCCACCTTGCGCGGGCTGGCCGACACCATTGCAGCACCCGATGCTGCTGCAGCGGCGATTACCGGCAAGTTCCCCCAGCACAAGGGCAAGGAAGAACTGGTGCGCGATATCGTTCGTTACTACGCTTCGTTTGTGTACCCGGGCCAGCGCACGCCGGGCGAGATCAACAGCTTTCGCCTGCAGAAGGTGCAGACCTTTTACCGTGAACGCAACATCGTTGAAAAAGAGACGCCGCTCAAGGACCTGTACACGGACCAGTTCCTGACCGGTTAACCGACGCCAGGAACCGCAACATCCCAGGCATCAAAGCAGGCCAATGTCCTTCGCCTTGATGCCTGCAAAAATCTGCTCGTTCTGCGCAGCGCTCAAGCCGTACTGCCGCGCAAACAAACCTGCAAGCACAGCACGGTAATCATTGAGCACCTGAAAGTCGCGGTTCTGGAAAAGCGTGGATTGCTCGACCCTGACCTGGTCACCCGCAACCTTGCCGCCGCGCAGGCTGCCACCCAACACCCAGTACGCTGTGCCGTGGCCGTGGTCGGTACCGCGGTTGCCGTTCTGGCGGAAGGTGCGGCCAAACTCGCTGACGACCACAACCGTGGTGCTCTTCCACATGGGGCCCATCTCCTGCGAGAAACCGAGCAGTCCGCGCCCGAGTTCGTCAAAGCGGCCCGCGAGGTAGCCGCTGGCACCGCCCTGGTTGACGTGCGTATCCCAGCCGCCGACATCGACAAAACCAATCGCATAGCGATCGCGCATGAGGCGTGCGATGCGCCTGGCCTCCAGCTCGAAGCCCTTGCTCGACACCGCGTTGCGGCTGGCGGCTTCCATTTCGTTTTTCATGTCCTGCATGACTTCATTGCGCACGGTAAAACCTTCATTGACCGTGGCTGCCAGCGGCGTATTGCCGTACATGGCGGCGATGATGCTGCTCTGGCGGCTGTCCACCGAGGGTTTGGCGACCGACCTGAGTGCGGTGTTGGGCACGCGCGTGCTGCCCTGAAAGACCAACGGCAACTGGTCGGTAAACGACATGGCATCAGCGCCCCTGAGCGTGGAGGCCAGGCGGTTGAGAAACCCCGAGCGGTAGTTCTTGCTTTGCTCCAGCGGCTGGCCGAGCTCAATGCTGTCCTGCGTTTCAAAGTGGCTGCGCGAGGTGTCGGGCGTGCCGGCAAAAGGCACAAAGGCGGCTTCGCCATTTTTAAACATCGGATAGATGGTGTCGCGCAACGCAGGGTGAAGGCCCCAATCGCTGCTGAGCGGCAAGGCAGAGTCCAGCTCTGAGGATGGTTTGGGGATGGCGATGTTGGGGCGCGACTCGTAATAAAAACTGCTGCTGACGGGCACCAGCAGGTTGGCTGCGTCGTAACCGCCGCGCAAAAACACGATGAGCAATCGCGGCTGGCCGACATCCCCAGGGTTGGCTGCAAAAAGCCGCCCGCAGGACATGGCCAGCCCGGAGGCGGCGAGGGTTTGAACAAAGTGGCGGCGTAGCATGGTGAGTCCCCTGGAAGGTCAGCGATTCATCATTTCAGGCGATGACAGCAGGAAGGTGTTCCACTCCTGCGGTGACGTGGCCTGCTCAAGCGCCTTGCGTGTGCCGGGGCTGAGGGTACGTGCAATCGACTGGAAATAAAGCGCGTTGCTCAACTGCGGAAACGCAGCACGCTCCACCGGTTGTGGCCCTTCGGATTTGAAGAGCCCCGCATTGCCCGAGCCGATGGCCTTGGCGATTTCAAACCGTGTGGCCATCTGCCCCGGGCTGGCCCAGGCGGCCTCGTTCATGGCGAAGCCATCAGGCGTCTGCCGCCCATACAAGGGCTCGCCCATGCGGTTGAGCCAGTTGAGAATCGGCCCGGCATTGAGGATGGTCTTGTCGTCATAGGCAAGCCGCACCGAAGAAATGACGTAGCGCATCGGGTCCTTGAACTTGCGGCCTGTGCCCTGGGCAAACTCCGGGCTGGTGAACAGCGTTTTAAGCGTTTCGGCAATGTCGCCATCGCTGCGCTGAAAGGTCTGGGCCATGCGCTCAACAAGCGCTTTGGGCGGCTCATCGGCCAGCCAGTACTGCACCAGCTTGCGACTGATGTAGGTGGCGGTGGCCGGCTGCCGCGCCAGGCGGTCAAGCGCTTCATCGACTTCAAGCAGGCCCCTTGCCTGCAGCGGCTGGCCCAGCAACTGCTTGGCACCGAAGTCATGCCGTGCGGGGTTGAACTCAAACAGGCCGCGACGCACATAGTAGGGCTGCAGCTCGGGCTTGATGTTGGGGTTGTTGGGCTGCAGGTTGACGCCGACACCCGTCAGCACACGGGCGAGTTCCTGCACGTCACGCTGGCTATAGCCGGAGCCGACACCCAGCGTGTGAAGCTCCATCAACTCGCGCGCAAAGTTTTCATTGATGCGGCCTGAGGCATTTTGCTCATTGTCAAGATAACGCAGCATGACCGGGTGCAAGGCCACGGCCTTGAGAAGATCCCTGAACTTGCCGAGCGCGCGCGGGCGTATGGCGGTGTCTTCATAGTCGCCCAGCATCGGACGAATATTGCTTTTGTACTGGAAGACGCTGAAGTGATTGAGCCAGAACCAGGTCATCTGCTCCTGCACCTGCCTGGATGAATACAGGTCACGCAAGATGTGGCGCGTGGCCGCCTCACGGCCCAGCCGGTTCAATTCCGCCTGGTAGCTTTGCTGCGCGGTCTTTTTGGCCTCGTCATCGGTGAGCGCATTGGCGTCCTTGTTGCGCTGCTCCAGGTCCTGTACCAGCGCCACCAGAGGACGCTGGCTGATGGTCATGGCCTGGATTTGCGCGTTGACGGCATCGGGCAAACGGGCTGGCCCCGGCCGAAGTTGCTGCGCAAGATAGGCACCAAACCCTGCCGCCGAATGGGCATCGACTTCAGTTGATGAGGCCCCCCAGGTCAGGCGGTTGATCCATCTGTAGCTGCCTGTGTTGTCCGCAGAAGGGATCGCAGGGGGAGTGGCATTGCCGCTGCTTGCAACCGGAGCCATGTTGGCACACCCGGACAGTGCAAGCACAAGCCCCAGAAAAGGCCAGGCGAGAGGACTTGAAGCCATGGCTGTGCGCAGAAAGTGCCGGGAACGTGGAAGGGTCATGTTGATCATTTAAACGCAGCTTGCGTGTCCAACGCAACAGGCGCGCACGGCGACGACGTGACGGTGCTTTTTTGTCACAAAACAGCACGCGCTTTGGCGAAGGAAACGCAACCGCGTGTAAAGTTTTTGCGAAACCGGTACTGAGGCGAACCAGGTCAGGTCACGCTCAGCTTTCGCATCAGGGCCCCGGTGCGAGCAACACCGTGCGGAACCCGAGATGGCTGGCACCGAGGTCTTCTTCCTGCGGCTGACGTGCACCGGCGCGGTAGCGCATGCAGTAGTCGGGCGAGCAGAGATAGGAGCCTCCCTTGATGACGCGCTGTGCGGCGTTTGCTTCCAGCATGCGCGGCGACTGGTCGGGCCTGCCATCTGCCGGGTCGCCATGAAAGGGGCGCCAGGCATCGGTGGTGAATTCCCACACATTGCCGATCATGTCGAAGAGGCCGTAGGCATTGGCGGGGTAACAGCCGACCGGGGCCAGACCGGTAAAGCCGTCTTCTGCTGAATTGAGTGTGGGGAAAATGCCCTGCCAGCTGTTGGCGTCTTTGGGCTGTGCGTGGTCTTTGCTGGCCTGGGATTGACCTGCGCGTGCAGCCCACTCCCATTGCGCTTCTGAGGGCAAGGCGCGGCCCTTCCATTTGGCATAGGCTTTGGCGTCTGCGTAGCTCACGGCAACAACGGGGAAAGAATCACGGCCTTCAATGCCCGTTGCGGGGCCACCGGGGTGGCGCCAGTCGGCGCTCGGTACATAACGCCACCACTGCATGGCGCTGCCCCGGGTGTTGACGCTGGATGGCACCACAAATACGACTGCGCCAGGCAGGCGCATGTCGGGCGGCAAGGCTGTCTGCAGTTTGGGGTCGGGGCCGCGCTCCGCATCTGTGACATGGCCCGTGGCTTTGACGAAGGCTGCAAACTCGGCGTTGGTGACTTCGGTACGGTCCATCCAGAAGCCGGTCACCTTGACCTTTTGCAGCGGTGACTCTTCAGGGTAGACGGTGTCTCCCATGTCATAACTGCCGCCGGGTACCCAGACCATGCCGGGTTGTTTCGCATCTGCTGCTTGTGCGGGGATCGCACATTGCATCGCTTCAGGTGTGCGTTTTCCCGCGAGCTGCACAGGTGTGGCTTCTGGCGCTGATGCTCTTGTGAACACCACACCCGCGGCAACAGCTGCAAGGACAAGCGCAACCGGAATCAGGAGGGTTTTGTTTGCAGCCATGAAGGTATTTCTGCTGAATTTACTCAGTTGTACCAGTAGGTGTACTCGTCGTCCGGCGACTGCTTCTGGTCCAGCGTTTTGTCGATGGCCACAGGCAGTTCGATGAACGACGGCCAAAGCGGCGGCGGCAGGTTGGCGTGGTGGGCCTGCAGCACGGCTTTCAGTTCTGCCACCTTGTCTGGCTGGGCGGCTGCGAGGTTGACCTTCTCGGTCGGGTCTATGCTCAGGTTGAACAGCCAGTCTTTCTTGGGCTTCTCAGCAACGATCAACTTCCAGCCGGCTTGCTGCACGGTTCGGTAAGGCCCATCGCGCCAGAACAGCGCCCGGCCCGGTTGCTGCGCTGCGCCCTTGCCCAGAAAGGGCATGAGGTTGACGCCATCCATCACGCGGTCGGTCGGCAGGCTGCCGCCCGCTGCGGCGACCACGGTCGGCAGGATGTCGATATTGGATACGGGTTGTTTGTACTGCGAGCCTGCAGGTATGCGGCCGGGCCATCGGGCCATGTAGGGCACACGCACGCCGCCTTCAAACTGTGTGAGCTTCCAGCCGCGGTAGGGCTGGTTGACTTCAGGGATGCCGATGTAGCCGGGTGCGCCGTTGTCACTCGTGAAGATGACGATGGTGTTGCCGTCGAGCCCCTCTTCTTTCAGCGTTTGCAGCACACGGCCTACGCTGCGGTCTACCGCCTTGATCATGGCGCCGTAAACGCGCCGTCTGTGGTCAGGGATGTTGGGCAGCGAATCGTAATCGGCCTTGCTGGCCTGCAGCGGCGTGTGCACGCCCCAGTGGGCCAGGTATAAAAAGAAGGGCTGATTTTTGTTGCGCTTGATGGCGGTGACGGCCTGGTCGGTGAAGTAGTCCGTCAGGTACTTGTTGGGCTCAAACCATTTGCCGTTGTTGTAGCTGACGCCAAAACGCATATTGGGCCAGAGGAATTTGTCGACCGGATCGAAGTCCTGTTTGGCATTGACGACACCGGGTGAGTTCTCTGGCAGGTAAAGCCCGCTCTCCATGAACAGGCTCTCGTCAAAACCCTGGTTGTTGGGCCGCATCTCGGTCGTGCTGCCCAGGTGCCACTTGCCGATGTGGATGTTGTGATAACCGCGCGCCTTGAGCAGCTCGGCCACGGTCTGCTCGGACGGCGGCATGCCGAGGTCGTTGAAGGATTTGGCTTCACCGGCTTTTTTCTGGTCAATGATGACGGGGTGAGGCGCACTGGTGTTGGCGTACATGGGCCCGGCCACGCGCGCCATCGCACCCGGCGTGGGCGTGAACTCCACGCCAAAACGCCAGGGGTAGCGCCCGGTCATCAGCGCAGCGCGCGAGACGGTGCAGATGGCCGCACCCGCATAGCCATTGTCAAAGCGCACGCCGTCGCGGGCAATCGAATCGATGTTGGGGGTGGGCACGCCCTCTTTGGAATAACCGCCGCCGTAAGTCGTGACGTCGTTAAAGCCCATGTCGTCGGCGAGGATAACGATGATGTTGGGTGGGCGCTGTGCGGGAGCTTGCGTTGCGGCGACGGGGCCGGCGGCCCATGGCACCTCATGATTGGGGTCGCGTGGATGCAGGATGTCTGTGTACCAGCCGAGCGAATACTGCAGGATCAGCAGGCGGTTGGCATAGGCGACTGCGCCCATGCCCGCAATCACCACGGCGATCGTGATCAGCGTGGTCCGGATTTTCATGCAGCTGCCATTTTTCTGGACATGGGCTGGCCACCGGCAACAAGCAGCATTTTCTGCGCGGTCTCGACACCGGCATTCTGGTTCTGGCCAGTGACAAGGCGGCCGTCCACGACGGTGAGGTTGGCAAAAGGTTCCAGGGCTGTCGTGGCGCTTTCAAAAACAGCGCCCGCCGCGCGCAGTTCGCGTTCAGGATGCTGCGGCGTGATGGTAATACCCAGCTGTCGGACCTGCCGGTTGGTGACGGCTGTCAGATGTTTGCCCTTGACCAATGGCTGGCCGTTGGTGTCTTTGGCGAGCAGCAAACCGAGTGGGCCGTGGCATACACCGCCAACCACTTTGCCCGCAGCCCACGCGAGGGTGATCTGCTCACCCAGTACCGCAGAGGTGCCGAGGTCATAGGCCGCGCCCCAGCCGCCGGCCATGAAGATGATGTCGTACTGCGTGAAGTCGAGCGCTTCAATGCGCAGGGAGTTTTTGACCTTTGCCTGGAACACCTCATCCCTGAGGTAACGCCTGTCGGAGGGCGCGGCAAGAAACCAGCGAAAGGAGTCAGGCTCGATGGGGATCTGGCCACCACGAATACTGGCCACATCAACCGTCATGCCCGCATCGAGAAACTCATAGTAGGGCGCCGTCATTTCCGAGGCGAAAACACCGGTCGCCTTGCCACCCTGGCCAAGGGTTGCATGGCTGGTGGTAACAATCAGCGCCCTGCCGCCCTTGAGTGTGTGGGACGGACCGCGATAGACAGGGTGTAATCCAAAGGCTGTGAGCATGGCCGGCAGGCCCAGCCATAAAAAGAGTGCCAGCAGGACAGCGATGACAAGGGCAATAAACATGAGGTGTCCGTTAAATAAATAGGGGGTCAGGCGCGCTTTTTAACGGCCTTGGGTTTGGCTGCAGAAGCAGGCGCCTGCTGGTGGATCAGGTAACTGGAGATCAGACCCGTCAGGTAAGTGCTTAATTGCGGAGGATTGCCGGGACGGCTCAAGGCCTGGTTGCCACCCACGATGGCCAGGTAAAAAAGCGATGCCAGCTCAAAAGACCTGTGTTTGTCGCCGGTGAGCCGCATGAACTTTTCTTCAAACAGGCTCATGCGCGCCTGGTCAATTTCTGCGAGCATTTTTGCCACGACGGGGTCGCGCCTGCCCTGGCCGCGCAGGGCGAGTTCGAAGCGCATGTTTTCAAGATCCTTGCCGGCGTGGGCGAGGCCCTCCTTGAGCAGGTGCTCCAGGTCAGCGCGCGGATCGGTGAACAATTGGGTTTCGGCGCGCAGCTGCTGCTCAAGCGCCAGTTCACGATCACGCCAACGTGCGAGCAGGGCGCTGATCAATTCAGCATGGTCGGTGAAGTGCCAGTAAAAGCTGCCGCGTGTCACACCCAGCGCATCGGCAATCATCAGCACGCGTGCCTTGTCAAAACCGCCTTCGACCACGGCATGGAAGGCGGCGTCCAGCCAGTCGTCTCGCGACAGGCGCGATGCTTCGACAGGTCTGCCTGCTTTTTTCTTTGCTGCCATGAAATCCTTGTTGAAAGCCCGCATTGCCAAATTGCAGCGGGGGCAGGCGTCAAATTAAACCATACACATGTGTACTGTAATGGTATATTTGATTTTCCATACACAAGTGTACTGAGTAAACCAGAAGACAGACAGGCCGTGCAGGCCGGCCACAACCCTAACTAGCCCATGAGACAAGCCCTGTACCTGATCATCAAACTGGCCTTGCTGGTCCTCTATGCAACAGCTGTTGCCGGCTTCGCGGGCCTGCTGCCGCCAGGCCTTGCGGTGAGGCTGCAGAACATTGCATTTATTGTTCTGGCGATACATGTCATCGAGCTGGTGGTGATGTTCAGACATGTCAAGCGTTACCGGGGCCCGCTTGCCGTGAGCATGCTGCTGACCCTGCTTTTTGGCATGCTGCACTGGAAGCCAATGGCAGACGAACACGCAAAAGCACAAAAACCGGAACAGGCGCCATGAGGGCAAAAATTCTCGCCGCAGGCCTGGCGCTGGCCTTGTCTTCAGCCGCGATGGCTGCCAGCCAGACCCGACCCAATATCGTGTTGCTGCTGGCGGATGACTGGGGCTTCAGTGACGTGGGCGCTTTTGGCGGCGAGATCGCCACGCCAAACATTGACGAGCTGGCCAGGCGCGGCATGCGGTTTTCAAACTTCCATGCCACTGCCTCCTGCTCGCCCTCGCGCGCCATGCTGCTGACGGGTGTGGACAACCACCGCAACGGCATCGGCAATATGCGCGAAACCGTTCCACGCGCCCATGTGGGCAAGCCGGGTTATGAGACGGTGCTCAACACAAAGGTGGTCACAGTCGCCAGCCTGCTCCGGGATGGCGGCTATCGCACCTATGTGGCAGGCAAATGGCATGTGGGCAAGGAAATGTACAACCTGCCGCCTGCACGCGGTTTTGACCGCTCCATCATCCAGGCCGACAGCGGCTCTGACAACTGGGAAACCGGCAAGCGCTACCTCGACCTGACAGACAAGGTCAACTGGTTTGAAGATGGCAAGGAAGCCGTGATGCCGGCCGACTATTACTCGTCAAAATTCTTTGTGGACAAGACCATCGAGTACATCGATTCGGGCGCCAGACAGAACAAGCCGTTTTTTGCCTATGTGGCGTTTCAGGCCAACCATATACCGGTGCAGGCGCCCAAAGAATTCATCGCCAAATACAAGGGGCGCTACGACAAGGGCTGGGCAGTGTTGCGGCAGGAACGCCGTGACAAGGCTATCGCGCTGGGGCTGATACCCAAAGATACGCCCATGGCTGCCATGCACACCACGCTGGACTGGAATGCCCTGAGCGATACCGACAGGCAATACCAGGCCAGGCGCATGGAGGTCTATGCCGCCATGGCCGACGCCATGGATCATCACGTTGGCCGGCTGGTAGACCACCTGAAGAAAACCGGTGAATACGACAACACGGTATTTGTTTTTCTATCGGACAACGGTCCCGAGGCGTCCGATCCACATGTGCTGCTCAGCGGCCGCCTCTGGCTCCGCTGGCAATACAACGAGGGCCTGGAGCAGCTGGGTGAAAAAGGCGCCTACAGCATCATCGGACCGAGCTGGGCGAGTGCCGCAGCGTCGCCGCTGAGTACCTACAAGTTTTACTCCGGCGAAGGCGGCATACGCGTGCCGCTCATCATTGCAGGCGCCAAAGGCATGCAAGGCAACCAGGTCTTTAACGGGCTGACGCATATCAACGACATCGCGCCCACCCTGCTGGACCTGGCACAACTGTCCCGCCCGGCAGGCAGTTACAAGGGCCAGCTGGTGGAGCCCATGACGGGCGCCAGCCTGATGCCCGTCATGAAGGGCAAGGTACAAGAGGTACATGCTGCAAATCAGGCCATTGGCTACGAACTGTCGGGTAACGAGGCCGTCTTCAGGGGCGATTACAAACTCATCAAAAACATCCCGCCTGTCGGCGACGGCCTGTGGCATCTGTATGACATCAGCAAGGACCCGGGCGAAACCAAAGACCTTCAGGCCCGGTTGCCGGACCTGTTTGCTGCGATGCAGGACGACTATGCGGCCTACGCCAGAGCCAACGGCGTATTGCCCATGCCGGAAGGCTATGACCCCATACAACAGGTGCAAACCAACGCACTGATCAATGTGTATGTGCCGCGCTTCAAACGCACGGGGTTGCCCCTGCTGGCGGGCGTGAGCTTGCTGGTGGCAGCGTTCTTCTTTTTGCGCAGAAGAAAGCGCCAACAAAAAATAACCGGAGCAGGCGCAGCATGAGCATTGAACACATCGACATCCTGATCGTGGGCGCGGGCCTGTCGGGCATAGGCGCTGCAGCGCATATCCAAAAGAACTGCCCGGGCCGCAGCTTTGCAGTCCTTGAGGGGCGCGAGACGCTGGGTGGCACCTGGGACCTTTTCCGTTATCCAGGCATACGCTCTGATTCAGACATGTACACGCTGGGTTATGCCTTCAGGCCGTGGACAGAGAAAAAATCGATTGCCGACGGCAACACGATTCTCAAATACATCACGGACACCTCACGCGAACACGGCATAGACAGCCACATTCGCTATTCGCACCGTGTGAAACGGGCGGACTGGTCATCTTCTGATACGTGCTGGCACGTGGAAGTTGAAACAGGCCCGCAGCAGCAGCGCATCGAACTGACCTGCAACTTCCTCTATATCTGTACCGGTTATTACAACTACGAACAGGGTTACACACCCGGGTTTGCAGGCAGCGAGCGTTTTACCGGGCGAATCGTGCACCCGCAAAAATGGACAGGCGATGTCGACTACGCAAACAAGCGCGTCGTCGTAATCGGCAGTGGTGCAACAGCCGTCACACTGGTCCCCACCATGGCCACGACGGCAGCGCATGTGACCATGCTGCAGCGCTCGCCCACCTACGTGGTATCACGACCCTCTGAAGACCGCATGGCCGGGTGGTTCAGGGAGCATTTGCCGCAGGGCCTGGCTTATGACCTGACGCGCTGGAAAAACGTGCTGATGGGCATGTTTTTTTTCAGGCTGTCAAAGCGCAGGCCCGAGCGCGTCAAACAGCTGATCATTGAGGGCGTGAGAAAGTCGGTCGGGCCCGATTGCGACGTTGATCAACACTTCACGCCCAGCTACAAACCCTGGGACCAGCGTGTCTGCCTGGTGCCTGATGCAGACCTCTTCAAGGCGATACGAAAAGGCAAGGCGTCGGTGGTGACCGACCAGATCGAGACTTTTACCGAAACCGGCATCCGGCTCAAATCAGGGCGGGAGCTTGCGGCTGACGTGATCGTGACGGCAACAGGTCTTGACCTTTTGGCGCTGGGCGGCATGGCGTTGCTTGTAGACGGCAAACCCGTCGTCATGAAAGAGACCATGAGCTACAAGGGCATGATGCTGGCGGGCGTGCCTAACCTGTTTTATGTGACGGGCTATACCAATGCGTCATGGACGCTGAAGGCAGACCTCGTTGGCGACTATGCCTGCCGCCTGCTCAACCGCATGACACGCAAGGGCTGGCGGCAATGCACGCCGACCCTGAACGACCCGCGAGTGAAAGAAGAGAGCTGGATTGACTTCACGTCCGGCTACATACAACGCTCGCTCGAAAAATTCCCCACACAGGGCAACCGCAAGCCGTGGCGACTCCACCAGAACTACGCACTGGACCTGCTCACACTGCGATACGGTTCGGTGGAAGACGGCACCATGGTTTTTTCAAAAGGGAGCAAGGCATGAAAAAAGCCGTGATCGCGTTTTTGGTGCTGCTGGTCGTCCTTGTTGCTGCGTTTCTCTTCAGGAGTCCGATCAGCATGATGGTCGCCAAAAAAGTGGCGGCGCAACGTCTGGCGACCGATGCGATGAATGAGCTGCCCGATGGTTTGCATGTCGGCCTGTGCGGGGCGGGCTCGCCCTTTCCCGACGACAAACGCGCAGGCCCCTGCACACTGGTGGTAGCCGGCAAACGTCTTTTTGTCATCGATGCGGGCAGTGGCAGTGTGCGCAACATTGGCAAGATGGGGTTCCAGCATGGCCGCATCAACGCGATATTCCTGACGCACTTTCACTCCGACCACATTGATGGCCTGGGCGAATTGCTGCTGCAGCGCTGGGGCTCAGCCGCCAATACATCGCCTGTGCCGGTCTACGGGCCCGAGGGTGTTGAAAGCGTGCTGTCCGGCTTTATGCAAGCTTATGGGCAGGACCGGAGCTACCGCGTCGCCCATCACGGCGAAGCAACCGTACCGGCAGGCGGCTTTGGCGGCAAAGCCATGACTTTTACACCGGGTACCGACGGCCGCGTCGTGGTACTCAAGGACGCCGACCTCGAAGTCATCGCCTTCACCGTTGACCACGGCCCGGTTCACCCTGCCGTGGGTTACCGTTTTAACTACAAGGGCCGTAGCGTGGTCATCAGCGGCGACACCAAAAAAACGGCTGCCGTGCAACGGGAAGCCGCAGGCGTGGACGTGCTGGTGCATGAAGCGCTTTCCAGACCGCTCACCGCCCTTCTCAAGGATGGCGCCATGCAGGCCGGGCGCATGAATCTGGTCAAGATTTTTGGCGACATCACCAACTATCACACCACCCCTGAAGAGGCTGCAGAAACCGCGCGCGATGCCAAAGTGGCCTACCTGCTGCTCAACCACATCACCCCGCCGTTGCCCCTGCCGGCACTTGAAAAAGCTTTTCTGGGTGAAGCGCCCGCTATCTATGGCGGTCCTTTGCGCGTCGGCCTTGACGGTGACTTCCTGAGCCTGCCTGCGGAATCAAAAGCCATCACATTCACCCGACGTTTTTAAGGTCTGCCAGCATGCCCACGCCAACACCCGTCCTGACCGGAAAAGTCCTGCGCACACCGGAGGTCTGTTTCGCACAGCTACCGGGATTCAGCTACACGCCCCGCTACACCGAAGTGGGTGGCCTGCGCATTGCGCACATCGACGAAGGCCCGCGCGACGCGCCCGTCGTTTTGCTGATGCATGGTGAGCCGACCTGGTCTTACCTGTACCGCAAGATGATCCCGGTTCTGCTGGATGCTGGTTACCGTGCGGTGGCGCCCGACCTTGTCGGATTCGGTCGATCCGACAAACCTGTCGACAAGGCCGACTACTCCTACCGGCATCACGTGCAGTGGATGACCGCATGGATGGTCGCCAACGACCTGCACGGCATCACGCTGTTTTGCCAGGATTGGGGCTCGCTTGTGGGCCTGCGCATGGTGGCTGAGGAGCCCGACCGCTTTGCGCGCATCGTGCTGGCCAACGGTGGCCTGCCCACCGGCATGGATGAGATACCCAAAGCCTTCAAGATCTGGCGTGCGTTCTCGCGCTACAGCCCGTGGTTTCCGATTGGCCGTATCGTGAAGGCCGGATGCGTGAACGGCCTGAGCCCGGAGGAGGTGGCCGCCTACGATGCGCCCTTTCCTTCACGCCGCTACATGATGGGCGCACGGGTGTTTCCGGGTTTTGTGCCAACAACGCCGGATGACCCGGAACGCGCCAACAACGAACGCGCGTGGGAGATGTTCAAACGCTGGGAGAAGCCGTTCCTCACCCTCTTCAGCGACAGGGATCCGGTCACGCGCGGCGGCTACAAGACCTGGCAAAAACTGGTGCCCGGTGCGCGGGGACAGGCCCATGCCACCACGCGCGGTGCAGGACACTTTCTCCAGGAAGACAAGGGGCCCGAGGTGGCAAAGGCCATCGTCGCCTTCATTCGTGCCCGACCCGAAGATTGAACGTCAACCTGCGAGCGTCATCCTGTAAACCCGGGCAGCTGTGCCGCCGAAAAGCGCTGTGCGCTCCGAAGCGGAACATCCGGCCGTCAGTCGCTTTAAGGCGTTCCACAGTTCGCTGTAGCCGCAGGCCTGTTTGTCCACCGGAAAGTTGCTTTCAAACATGCAGCGGTTGCCGCCGAAAACCTCAACACACGTTTCTACGTAGGGCCGCCAGGCTTTGGCAAGGTCTTGCGATGACGGCGGCATATCAAGCTCATGCAGGCCGAGGCCAAAGATGGGCATGCCAAGGCCCCCGATTTTGAGATTGATGTTTTGACAAGTGGCGAGCTGACGCAGATCGTCTGCGCAGCGCTTCAGGCTATCGGCCTGCAGCCCCTCGTAAGGACCCACGCCCAGAACGGTGCCGGCATGGTCAATGACGATGGGTGTATCAGGAAAGTCGCGCGCAAGGCCCATCAGGTCAGCTAGTTGCGGGTGATAAAGCCAGGCGTCAAAGCCCAGGTTAAATTTGGCAAGTTGCGCAAACCCTTCGCGGAATTTCGGGTCTGACATGCGATGCGGCGGTACAGGCCTGGCGATAAACTGGTTGATCTCTGCGCTGGCGTCATGAGGCGTCGCATAACGAATGCCGCGCAGCCGGCCACCGGCCGCCGAGATTTGAGCCTGCAGGACCTCTTCAACACTGCTACCCCGCATGAGGTCTGCGTGGCCGACGATGGCCTCTGCAACGCGGCATTTGCCATAGGTGCCGCTGGCGGCCATGGCGGCGATGCCGTTGGCAAACTCGACCTCGCCGACCGGCTTCATGTGTTCGGGGCCGGTGCTGCGATACATGGCATGGGCTTCCACATACACCGTGGCGCAGATGTTGTGCCCCTGGTTGACATCCGCGAGCAGGTCGTCAAGCAGGTAGCGGTTGGCAACAGCCTTGACATCCCACAGGTGATGGTGGGCATCAATGATGGGAAGGTCCGGCTCCAGCGCCGCCTCGCGCGGCGTCTGCGCCAGCCAGTTCGTGATTTCTTCGGTGTGGCGGATGATGTTGCCGGAATAGGGCTTGGACATGGCTGCATTTTGACCGTTTCATGACGTCGCTGGCTGCATGGTGAAATGCCCGGTCACGCGTGTGACTGCGATGCTGCTCCGTCAATGTTTGAATGGGCACCCACAAGACCCCTAAAACCACTCATCCATACAAAGCCGCGAAAAAACCGTACAAAGCTGTGCGGGCAAGGCACATTCCAAAGGAAACCACATGCTCTGGGAACACTCCGAAAAAACCACTGATCTGCTCAAGCGCATGGGCGCATTTTTTGACCAGCACATTTATCCGAACGAGGCGCGCTTTCACCACGAGCTGGACGCCTTCCGCAAGGCCGGCAATCCGTGGCAACAGGTCCCGCTGATTGAAGAGCTCAAGCCCCTGGCTCGCAAGGCCGGTTTGTGGAACATGTTCCTGCCGCATGCGCATGGCGATATTGAAGGCATTTCCAACCTGGACTACGCGCCTCTGTGCGAGATCATGGGCCGTGTCTCATGGTCGGGCGAGGTCTTCAACTGCTCGGCACCCGACACCGGCAACATGGAAACCCTCGAGCGCTATGCCACCCAGGCACAGAAAGACGAGTGGCTGGAGCCGCTGCTCCGCGGTGAAATCCGCTCCGGCTTTTTGATGACCGAGCCAGCCGTGGCCTCATCGGACGCCACCAACATCCAGTGCTCCATCGTGCGCGATGGGGACGACTATGTCATCAACGGCCGCAAGTGGTTCTCATCGGGCGCCGGCAACCCGCGCTGCAAGATATTTATCGTGATGGGCAAGACCGACGTGAATGCGCCGCGCCACGCCCAGCAATCCATGGTGCTGGTGCCGCGCGACACCAAGGGCGTGACGGTGCTGCGCCCGCTGACGGTGTTTGGTTACGACGATGCGCCGCATGGCCATATGGAAGTGCTGCTGGAAAACGTACGCGTGCCGGTCAGCAACATCCTGCTGGGCGAAGGCCGCGGTTTTGAAATCGCACAGGGCCGCCTTGGCCCCGGACGCATTCACCACTGCATGCGCTCGATTGGCGCTGCAGAGCGGGCACTTGAAATGATGGTGGACCGCCTGCAGTCGCGTACGGCTTTCGGCTCGGCGCTTTCAACGCAGTCCATCTGGCACGAACGCATTGCGGAATCACGCTGCATGATCGACCAGGCCCGCCTGCTCACGCTGAAGGCAGCGCACATGATGGATGTGGCTGGCAACAAGGCCGCGCGCGCAGAGATCGCCATGATCAAGGTGGTGGCGCCCAATATGTCCTGCCAGGTGGTGGACTGGGCCATACAGGCGCACGGCGCAGGCGGTGTGAGCCAGGACTTCTGGCTGGCCGAGGCTTATGCCCACCAGCGCACAGTGCGCATCGTGGACGGCCCGGATGAAGTGCACCGCAACGCGATTGCCAAGATTGAACTTGCCAAACGCACGGCGGTGACCGGCGTGGGTGGCAAGCCGAAATAATCGCCGTCATTCATCGCTGACCTTCAAAAGGCGGACTCCGAAAGGGGCCCGCCTTTTGTTTTATGCGTCCTGTTTTTCTGCCTTGACCTTCATCCTGGTCATCGCCTAGGGAAAACACTTAGAGCCGCATCATCACCCTCTGGCGGCGGTCACTTTTGCGACGCTAACGCAGCGTTTTCGCCCTCACAAACCTTGCAGCCTTCCCAATGAGCGGTTAGCATTTACTCATAACTTACCGTACGGCAGGTAAATGTATTTGACTTAACAAAAGGAGACTTTCAAAATGGAACTGAACACCCTCAAACTGACCGTTGACGCCGGCGTCGCCGTTGTCACCCTGAACCGCCCGCCCGTCAATGCCCAGAACATCGAACTGCGCGAAGAAATCACGCGTGTCTTTGACGTGCTGTCCGACCGCGACGACGTGGCCTGCATCGTCCTGACCGGCGAAGGCAAGGCTTTCTCGGCCGGCGCCGACATTCGCGAGCGCCCCAACCTTGCCGGCACGCCCGGTGCCTACGGCGCGCACAACCGCCGCGTGCGCGAGTCCTACTACGCCGTGGTCGAGTGCTCCAAACCCATCATCGCGGCCATCAATGGCCCGGCACTCGGCGCGGGCTTCGGTCTGGTCATGGGATCGGACATCTGGGTGGCCTCCGAAGACGCTTATGTGTCCATGCCCGAGATCAACGTGGGTCTTGCCGGCGGCGTGACCTTTCTGCAAAAGCATTTCAGCCAGTCGCGCGCACGCCGCATGTTCTACACCGGCATGAAGGTGTCGGCGCAGGAGCTGTACCGCCTGGGCCTGGTCGAAGCCTGCCTGCCTGCTGACCAGCTCATGCCTTACTGCATGGAACTGGCGCGCGAGATCGCCTCCAAGAGCCCGATAGCCATGCGCCTGGCCAAGGAAGCTGCGCGCATGACCCAGTTGATGCCGATACGCGACGCCTATCGTTACGAGCAAGGCAACACCGTCGCGCTGTCGAAGACCGAAGACTCGAAGGAAGCACAGCGCGCATTCCTCGAGAAGCGCGCACCGGTTTACACAGGCCGCTGACCCTGATAATGGAAAGGGCCGGCTGTGAAGCCGGCCCCGGGGCCAGGTCTGGACAGGCCCTATACTTTTTCCACCAATAGAACATGGGTACACGATGGCAACTCGTCGTCAGGCAGAAGACATGGCCACGGAGGCAGACAGCGTCAGGCCCCGTGTCGATAACCGCCAGCAGCAAATCATTGACATTGCCTGCCGCCTGTTTGCCAGGCGCGGTTATGAAGGCACGTCGCTACGCGACATCGCCGACGAAGCAAAGATTACCAAGGCCGCGCTGTACTACCACTTCCCCAACAAGGAGGCGCTGTACCACCGCATCGTTCTTGACGCACTGCGCGCCCTGATCTACCACGTCCGGGCAGCCGTCGACATGGCGCCTTCTCCGCTGGAAAAGGTACGCCAGTTCATGCTGGTGTCGGCCGAGTTCATGGATGCCGACCGCGACTCCTGGATGGCGGGCTCCAACGCCTTCTGGATGGGTGCGGAGACCGAGCCGCGCACCCTGGCCGTTGCACTGCGTAACGAGTACGAGACGATGCTGCGGACCTGCATCAGCGAGGCCATCAACGCCGGGGAGTTCAGGAAAAACAACGTCGCCATGACGGGCCGCTTCCTGCTGTCGGCACTGAACCAGATCAGCCGCTGGCACAACCCCAAGGGCCCGATGTCCATCCGCGAAGTCATCGAGCAATATCTGGATATGGCCTTGCACGGCCTTCAGGCCCCAGCCAAAGCCTGACTCCCTGTCCGTTCATACGGCGCAGGTAGCCGCGTCGGCACGGTGCGCCGTTTTCACGGCTGCCGGTCATCCACACGCCCGCCACGGCATCAGGAACCCCGCCAAAGATGAAGTCCACACCCTAGGGTTACTACCAGACAGTTACTTACCTGCCGAACGGTAGAATTATTTCAACAACAGGCCTGCCACCATGCCCTTTTGCGTGGACGCATGCCGTCGCACTTTCGAAGAAGGATTGCCTCGCCCATGTTTTCCCGACGCTCAGCCCTCGCTTCTGCCTCAGTTTTTGCCGCAGTGCTTCTGGCAACTGCAACAGCCGGCGCCCAGACCGCAGCCACCTTCCCGACCAAACCGGTGCAGGTGATCGTGCCCTATGCAGCGGGCGGCGTGACCGACATCCTTGCGCGCATCGTGGCGCTGCGCCTGGCCGACAAATGGAAACAGCCCGTCATCGTGGACAACAAACCCGGCGCGGGCACCGTCATCGGCACAGCAGCAGCCGCACGCGCACCTGGCGATGGCCATACGCTGCTGATCACCGCTTTCGGTTTCACGGCCAACCAGGTGCTGGTGCCCAACCTGCCCTACGACCCCAAAGCGCTCGCGCCCCTGTCCATGCTGGCCGACTCCTACAGCTACCTGTATGTCAACGCTGCGGTGCCGGCCAACAACGTGCCCGAGCTGATTGCCTATGCCAAAGCCAACCCCGGCAAGCTGACATTCGCCTCGTCAGGCAACGGCTCCAGCCCGCATATTGCTGCCGAGCTGTTTGCATGGCGCACCGGCATTGACATCATTCACGTGCCCTACAAAGGCAACGGCCCAGCCATCAACGACCTGGTCGGCGGCCAGGTCAATGCGCTCTTCGACACCGTGGCCACCATGAGTTTTGTCAGCAGCGGCAAGCTCAAGGTGCTGGGCATAGGCAGCCCGAAGCCGATTGCACGCTCGCCCAACATCGTGCCGATTTCAAAGTCAGGCGTGCCCGCACTGGCCGACTTCACCGCCGGCGGGTGGTTCGGCATGTTTGTGCCTGCATCAACGCCCATCGATTTGCAAAAGAAGATTTACGCCGACGTGCGCGCCGTGCTCGAAACCAAAGAAGTGCACGACGCCATCCTGAAGGCGGGCCTTGAGCCTTCCATCATGTCGCAGGCGGAATTTGCCACCTATCTGAAAAAAGACCTGGACACCTGGGGTCCCGTGATCCGCGAACGCAAGATCCGCCTCGACTGATATGCACCCATCGCATTGACATCAAAACAGACAAGAGACAAGAGACACATGGAACACAAGACAACCTCGATACCTGACGTCCCGCCACTTGGTCGCCTCAAGGGCAGACGCATTTTGGTGACAGGCGCCGGCTCCGGCATCGGTGCGGCCATCGCCCAGCTGTTCATCGCCGAGGGCGCGCAGGTAGCCGCCATTGACCGCAATGAAGACGGCATCAAGGCGTGGTTCAAGGCTGGCAGTGCGGGCAAAAGCATCGCATTGAAGGCAGACATCGCAGATGAAAGCTCGGTCAACGACGCGGTCAAATGCGCTGCAGAAGCACTGGGCGGCATTGACGGTCTGGTCAACGCCGCTGGCGTGTCCAACACCGACCTGCTGCGCGATGTGAGCCTGGCGGACTGGAAGCGCACCATCGACATCAACCTCACCGGGAGCTTTTTGATGAGCCGTGCCTGCCTGCCCTGGCTTGAGAAAGTACAAAACAGCACCATCGTCAATTTCTCATCCGGCCAGGGCCTGCAGCCCTTTGTGCGTCGCGGTGCCTATGCGGCATCCAAGGCCGGCGTGATCTCGCTGTCAAAAACACTGGCCATGGAATGGGCGCCGATACGCGTCAACACCATCTGCCCCGGCGCCGTCGACACGCCCATGGTGCGCTCCGGCTACACCGCCGAAGCCCTGCAGACACAGGTCGGTGCGCGCTACGCCCTCGGCCGCGTGGCAGAACCTATCGAAATCGCACGCGCCGCGCTTTACCTCACAGGCAGCGAATCCTCCTTCGTCACCGGCATTGCGCTGGCGGTTGACGGTGGCCGCAGCTACCACTGACCACTCATTTTTGATGGCACACATGACACAGACCAACACCCTCCCCCCCAGCTCTGCCGAGCTCGCCAACACAGCGGCAGACCCTTATGCTGCCTTCAGGCAGGAACTGGTTGACTTCACCCAATCACCCGAACTCGCGCCGCTGAAGGAAATCGTTCGCAGCAACCAGAAAATGTCGCGCGCAGAATTCAGCGCCTGGCAAAAAGCCCTGTTCAAAAAGGGCTGGGGCGCACCCAACTGGCCGGTCGAATACGGCGGCACAGGCTGGGACCTGCAGCAGCGCTACCTGTTTGAAGAAGTCACCGCCGCAGCAGACTGCCCGCCGCAATACCACCACGGCATTGGCCACATCGGCCCGGTGATCATGCATTTCGGCAGTGACGAGATCAAGAACCGCTTTCTGCCGCGCATCCTCGATGGCACCGAACACTGGTGCCAGGGCTACTCGGAACCCGGCGCCGGCTCCGACCTGGCATCACTCAAATCCAGCGCGGTGCGTGATGGCGACGACTATGTACTCAACGGCCAGAAGATCTGGACATCGCATGCGCATGAAGCCGACATGATGTACACGCTGGTTCGCACCTCCACCGAAGGCCGCAAGCAGGCCGGCATCTCGCTGCTGCTGGTGCCGCTGAACACACCGGGCATAGAGATCCGGCAGATCCACACCATTGACCAGTGGCACCATGTCAATGAGGTCTTCCTCAACAACGTGCGTGTGCCGGTCAAGAACCTGGTCGGCGTGGAAGGCGAGGGCTGGAAGTGCGCGAAGTTCCTGCTGGACCGCGAGCGCCTCTCACCTTCAACCGTGCCGCGCCTGGCGCGCCAGCTTGAACAGGTGGGTGAACTGCTCGCAGAAAAAATGAAAGCCAACCCCGGCCTGCCGAGCATCCACGCACTGCAGGAACGCCTGTTCCTGGCGCAGGCATCGGCCAAGGGCTCGCGCCAGATGCTGCTGAGCGCCATCCAGGAAGAAATGCAGGGCACGCTGGCCTCGTCGAAATCATCGGCGCTCAAACTCCACACCTCGGAGCTGTCGCAGGAAATCGTCGGCATCGCCTTTGACATCGCCGGCCCCGAATACGCCGCCCGCCTGGTGCCCGAGATTGAAGCGCCCGATGGCGCAGACGACCTCGACATCGAACGCCAGCTGACCCACACCTACCTCTTCTACCGCTCACGCTCGATTGCCGGCGGCACCAGTGAAGTGCAGAAAAACGTGATTGCCCGCGACCTGTTTGGAGCCTGAGATATGCCTTTTACCGTTACCCCGATGTTCCCTGGTGACCTGTACGACACCACGGACCGCATGGCCGCCACGGCCGCACCCGTCTGGTCTGGCGACAAAAACAGCAGCGGCAGTGCCAAATGGACGCAGATTCTTGAGCTCGGCTGGCAGGGCGTGCTGGTCAGCGAAGAAGCCGGCGGCGTAGGCGCGACCCTGGCTGAATTTGCCGCGATCGCAGAAGCCGCGGGCCGCCATGCGATGGCCCTGCCGCTGATCGCACGCTGCGTGGTCTCGCCCATGCTGCTGGCATCCGCCGGCAAGAACGACGCGGCGCTCGCTCTGCTGGAGCAACTCTCTGCAGGCCAGGCTTCGGTCTGCCCTGTCATTCAGCCAGATGGCGCGCGCTCACTTCAGGCCACAGCGGCCAGCAGCGGCAGCGTCAAGCTGCAAGGCGTGCTCAAGGGCGCAGACCTGACGGAGCCCGCCAGCCACCTGGTCTTCAACGCCGTCAGCGCCAATGGTTCTGCGCCTGTCCTGGTCCTGCTGGCCACCAGCGAGCTGACGCAGCCGGTGCGTTATTTTGAAGGCCTGGATGGCCGCCGAACTGCCGACATCACGCTCGACGGCGTGGTCGTCGAAGCCAGCCACGTGCTGCTGCAGGGCGATGCTGTGGCAACGGGAGTCAAATCCGCCATGTCTACTGGCGCGGTCATGACCAGCGTGCAGACCGTCGGTGCTTTGGGCGCGATGATCGAGCAGACGATTGAATACCTCTCGACGCGCACGCAGTTCGGCGTGGCGCTCTCGACCTTCCAGGCGCTTCGCCACCGTGTGGTGGAGATGTATGTGGCCTATGAAAGCGCACGCGGCCTGGTCAAGGATGTGACGGAAGGCCTTTCGGCCAACCCTGCAGCCGACCAGCGCGATGCTGCCCTGACCAAACTCTACCTGGCGACCGTGGGCCGCACGGTGGCTGAGTCTGCGATCCAGATGCATGGCGGCATGGGCATGACGGTGGAGATGCCGGCCGCCCGCCTGGCCATGCACGCGCTGATGTGCAACCTGCAGTATGGTGACCGCTATCACTACCTTGATTCCCTGTCGTCGCAGATGTCTGCGGATGTGCAGGCAGCCGCACTGGCGGCCTGATACAACAGGACTTCAAACATGCACTCGCTCCATTCCCTTTTTTTTCCTGAATCTGTCGCCCTCATAGGCGCATCGTCAGACCCTGAACGCATTGGCGGCCGCGTGCTGCGCTTCATGCTTGAAGGCGGCTACGAAGGCACCATCTACCCGATCAACAAGGGCGAGCCCATCGTGCAGGGCCTGAAGGCCTATAAAAACATCACCGAGGTGCCGGGCCAGATCGACCAGGCCGTCATCATCATTCCTGCAGCCGGTGTTGAAACTGCACTGCGCGAGGCCGTGAGCAAAGGCATCAAGTCGGTGCAAATCCTGACCGCGGGATTCGCCGAGATTGACGAAGCCGGCAAGGTGCAGCAGCAAAAGCTGGTCGATATCTGCCGCGAAAACAATGTGCGCATGCTGGGCCCAAACTCGCTGGGCCTGCTCAATCTGTCGAACAAGTTCTCGGCGACCTTCTCGACGGCGCTCAATGGCCTGCGCCCCGTCAAGGGCAACATCGCACTGGCCACACAGAGCGGCGCCTTCGGCTCGGCCACCTACGGCATGGCCTCGCTGCGCGGCCTGGGTTTCTCCAAGATCATCGCGACCGGCAATGAAGCCGATGTGGATGTGGCTGAATCCATCGACTACCTGGCCGAAGACCCCGAGACCGCCGTGATCTGCGCAGCCGTCGAGTCATGCAAGGATGGCAACCGCCTGCGCTCTGCCCTTCTCAAGGCCGCAAAGGCCGGCAAGCCGGTGCTCATCATGAAGGCCGGCCGCACCGAAGTCGGCGCAACCGCTGCCGCCACACATACCGGTTCACTCGCCGGCAACGACACCGTGTACGACACCGTGTTCGCCGAATGCGGCGCCTTCCGCCCACAATCGATTGAAGAGATGCTGGACATCGCCTACGTGTGCTCCGTCACTGGCGCGCTGCCGAAGAACAACGACGTCGCCATCCTCACGGGCTCTGGCGGCATCGGCATTTTGATGGCCGACCACGCGAGTGACCATGGCCTTGCCCTGCCCAAGCTGTCGGCAGCCGGCAGCGCTGCCGTACTGGAAGTGCTGCCCTTCGCTGTTGCCGCCAATCCGCTGGACACCACGGCTCAGGTCACGGCCGTCAAGAGCGGCGTCACACGTACGCTGGACGCGCTGCTGTCGCACTCAACCTGCGGCACCATCTTTGCCTACCTCGCGCACGTCGGCCTGTCGCCGGTGCGCTTCCAGTCGACCAGCGACGAGATGATTGCACTCAAGGGCAAATTCCCGGACCGCGCCATCATCATGGTGATGCTGGCCACAAGGGAAGTTGCTGCCGAGCTCGACAAACACGGCATTCCGACCTTCGCCGACCCCTCACGTGCCGTGCTGGCACTGGCCGGTGCGCGCAAGCTGGCGCAGCGCCGTGATGCGCTTTACGCACCATCAGCTGCGAAGAAATCTGTCAAGGCGCTGGGCGATGTATCGACAGAAGCCGCCGCCAAGAAGGTACTGGCCGAAGCCGGCCTTCCCATGCTGCCCGAGGCCGTCTGCAGCTCTGCAGAAGCCACGGCGGCCAAGGCCACCGAGTTTGGTTTCCCGGTCGTTTGCAAGATCTCCTCGGCTGACATCCCGCACAAGACCGAGGTCGGCGGCGTCATGCTCAACCTGCCAGATGCCGATGCTGTGCGTGCGGCCTATGACGAACTGCTGCGCCGCGCCAAGGCTGCCGTGCCCAACGCCCGCATTGACGGCGTGCTGGTCACGCCCATGCTCAAGGGCGGCGTGGAAACCATCATGGGCGTCCACATGGACCCGACCTTCGGACCCATGGTGATGTTCGGCTCCGGTGGCACCGCCGTCGAGCTGTTCAAGGACGTGGCCTTTGCCTCGGCGCCTGTGAACGAGGCACGTGCGCGCGAGCTGGTTGATTCGGTGAAATCGTCGCAGTTGCTGCGCAAGTGGCGCGGTGGCCCGCAGTTTGACGAGCAGGCGCTGGTCAACGCCATCTGCAAACTCTCGGAGTTTGGTCAGGCCCATGCCGATGTACTGGAAAGCATTGACGTGAACCCGCTGGTGGTGCGCGAAAAAGGTGCCGTCTGCCTGGACGCTGTGATCACGCTGCGTTAGTCTTTTCAAAACCAAGGAGACAAGACATGGACAAAGCCAAGGAAGACCTGCTGCAGGCCCTTCTGGACCGTGAAGCGATTCGCGAAACCATGCACGCCTACTGCCGCGGCATAGACCGTGGTGACGAGGCGGCCCTGCGCTCGTCCTACTGGGAAGATGCCACCGACAGGCATGGCGCTTACAACGGCAGCGCGAATGGTTTTATCGACTACGCGGTGAAGGCGCGGGCCAGCGGTGCGCGCATGATCCACCAGGTCACGAATACCTCCATCGTGCTCAGGGGCACGCAGGCAGCGGTCGAGACTTACTTCCAGGCCTTCCAGTACGACAACGACCCGCAGGGCAAGCTGCGCGAGACGTTTTTGATCGGCCGTTATATCGACCGCTTTGAAAAGCGCGGCGATGAGTGGCGCGTTGCGGCGCGCACGGTGGTCTACGACTGGATGAAGGAAAGCCTGGCCCCCGAAGGTGATGAGGCCACACGCTTCGGCG
The DNA here is from genome assembly GCA_040388335.1 of Pseudomonadota bacterium. Lineage (GTDB taxonomy): Bacteria > Pseudomonadota > Gammaproteobacteria > Burkholderiales > Burkholderiaceae_C > Polaromonas. The sequence continues at coordinate 75,045 of JAZKCB010000221.1, forward strand.
CACGTGCCCCGCAAGGCCGCATGAAGCCCGACGACGCCTGGTACGCGCTGCTGGCAACGCCGCCGTTCAACAACTGAGTCCTTGATTCGCAAACGCCAGATGTAAAGTCGACTTTACATTTTGGCTTGATGGCCGGTCTACCGGACGTCAAAACACTCAAAAACACCCTGAAAAGGCCAATTTCAGGTATCAAATCGGGCTCCAGACCAATAGATACGTGCGTGAGCAGCTATTGAATCAATAGCAGTTTGCTGCTCCCCCAGTATGGGGGCCGCGGCAATTCGGGGTCTTGGATCCCGGGTCAAGCCCGGGATGACAGCGCGAGGTGCTGAGGCTCACCTCTGTCATTGCGGCCTGGAGCCGCAATCCATGGGCGCTTCAACACAGCAGCGAATTATTTCTTCCACCCACTCATGTCCAGCGCCGCCATCACGGTGTTCGACAGCCCGCCGTCTACCGGCAAATCAACGCCGGTGACATAGGCCGAATCCTTGCTGAGCAGAAACGCCACCACACCCGCCATGTCGTCGGCCTCGGCCACGCGGCGCAGCGGGATGCGGGCCTCGCGCTGGGCACGTGCATCTGGCGTCGAGTAGGCTGCCGCCGTGCCGGGCGTCACCGTCAGCCCCGGCGAAAAGGCGTTGACGCGGATGCCGTCAGGCCCCCACTCATTGGCCAGCTGCTTCACCAGCATCAGCGCCGCTGCCTTGCTGGCGCTGTAGGGTCCCAGCGGCGCCTGGGCATTGGTGCCCGAGATCGATGCGGTGACTACGATGGCGCCCCGGCTTTCTCTCAGCGCGGGGTAAGCGGCTTTGGCCAGCAGCCAGGGCGCGCGCACGTGCACGGCAAACACCTTGTCCCAGTTGTTCACGTCATAGCTTGCAAGCGGCCCGGGAATCGCAAACCCGGCGTTGCTGACCAGCGCATCCAGCCCGCCGAAAGCTTCAGCCGCCTGAACGATGGTGGCTGGCAGCGCAGGGTCTGACATGTCGCCGGCCACGGCAATCGCCTGGCCACCCAATTCGCGTATCTCGGCGATCAGGCTTTTGAGTTCATCAGCATGCTGGTCCGAGAGCACCAGCTTCACGCCGCCTGAGGCCTGCGCGTCACGCGCCAGTCGCAGGCAGATGGCACGGCCGATACCGCGGGCTGCGCCCGTCACAATTGCTCGCATCAATCTCTCCTTCAGAAATAAAAAGCGGCTGGGTCCGTTTTCCGGAAACCAGCCGCTGCTCAGCCTGTGGGCGGCTGATCAGGCCTCAGCTTTTTCTTCAGCGCGTTCAAACGCGAAGCCCTTGTAGCCATCGGCAGCGGCGGCCGCAGAAAACTCGCGGTACTTGGCAAAGCCGCCAATGAACATCGAGAGGCCCTGGCTCTTGCCCGGCACGTTGGCGCCCACCCACCAGGTCTTGGCCTTGTTGATCAGCGAGCGCTGGGCCAGGCCATGCACGACCTCCATCCAGTTGTCTTCCACCTGGGTCGTCGGCTCCATGGTTGCGAAGCCGTTCTTCTGCATGTGCGTGATGGCGGCGGCGATCCAGTCCACATCGTGTT
>JAZKCB010000222.1:0-16202 GCA_040388335.1 Pseudomonadota bacterium
GGCGCGCATCAGACGGATGGGCGTAAAAGCTGTGCACAAAATAGAAATAAGCGCCATCCGGCACGCCGGCCCATACCGGATGGGCTTTTCCGGCCGATGCACCGTTTTGGTAAACCTGGTTCCAGCCCATCTGCGGCACCTTGTAGCGGCTGCCATCAGGCTGGGTTTTACCCGCCAGGTCGAATTTGATGACTTCACCCGGAATCAGGTCAAGCCCCGCGGTACCGGCACCGCCATCGCCGGGAACACCCTCCTGGCTGTGGGTGAGCAGCATCTGCATGCCGACACAGACACCAAACAGGGGTTTGTGCGCTGCGGCATGAAGCACCGCGTCCTTCATGCCGGACTCCGCCAGTTCGCGCATGCAATCGGCAATCGCGCCCTGGCCCGGCAGAACCACACGTTCGGCATTCATCACGTCTTCGGCTTTTGAAGTGACGACGACTTCAAAGCCGCTGCCTTTGGCGACGTGCTGCACCGCCTGCGAGACCGAGCGCAGGTTGCCCATGCCGTAATCGACCACGGCGACTGTTTTCGGTATTGCCATCAGGTACTTGGGGGCAGGAGGGGAATCATGGGGAAAGCAGGCGATCAGGCACCAGGGTCAGGCAGAAACCCATGCAGCGGGTTTAAAGGGAGCCCTTCGTCGAAGGGATGACGCCCGCAGCGCGCGGATCGATCTCCAGTGCCATGCGCAATGCGCGCGCAAACGCCTTGAAAACGGTCTCGGCCTGGTGATGCGAGTTGTCGCCGCGCAGGTTGTCGATGTGCAGCGTGACAAAAGCGTGGTTCACAAAGCCCTGAAAAAATTCATAGGCCAACTGGCTGTCAAAAGTGCCGATCATGCCGCTCTTGAAGGGCACATGCATCTCGAGCCCGGGGCGTCCGGAGAAATCGACCACGACGCGCGAAAGCGCTTCGTCCAGCGGCACATAGGCATGGCCGTAACGGCGCAGGCCCTTTTTATCGCCCACGGCTTTGGCCACGGCCTGCCCGAGTGTGATGCCGACGTCTTCAACCGTGTGGTGCCCATCAATGTGCAGATCGCCCTCGGCATGGATGTCCAGGTCAATCAAGCCATGGCGCGCAATCTGGTCCAGCATGTGGTCGAAAAAACCAATGCCGGTCGACAGGCTGGCCTTGCCGGTGCCGTCAAGATTGACCTTGACAGTGATTTTGGTTTCTGCCGTGTTGCGGGAAACCTCGGCGGTGCGTGGGGCAACAGTTGTAGGGGTAGTCATAAAGATTCTTTGAGCGCCGCCAGCATTTGTGCGTTCTCGTCAGGGGTGCCGACCGTCAGGCGCAGACAATTGGCCAACAATGTGTGCATTTTAGAAACGTTTTTAACCAGCACCTTGCGGGCCTTCATACCCTCAAAGGTTTTTGCGGCATCCGGCACGCGGATCAGGATCATGTTGGCGTCGCTTTTCCAGGCCTTCACCCCTTTAAGTGCTTCCAGCCCCAGCATCAGTTGCGCGCGCTGTTCGACCAGATCCCTCGCCTGCAATGCAAATTCAGCCTCATGCTCCAGCGCAAACAGGGCGCACTCGTAATTGAGCACGCTGATGTTGTAGGGCGGGCGCACCTTGTCGATCTCGGCAATCAAGGCCTTGGGGCCCATCATGTACCCGATACGCACGCCAGCCAAGCCGAACTTGCTCAGGGTGCGCATCAACAGCACATGGCTGTGTTTTGCAATCCGGTTGATGTAGCTCTTGCTTGAAAACGGCTGGTAAGCCTCGTCAAACACGACCAGCCCGGGTGCGGCGTTGACGATTTTTTCGATCACTGCGTCGTCCCACAAATTGGCGGTGGGGTTGTTTGGGTAGGCGATATAGATGATGGAAGGCTGGTGCTCTGCAATGGCAGCGAGCATCGCGGCTTCATCGAGTTCAAAGTCTGCAGTCAGCGGCACACCTATGAATTTGAGGCCCTGCAATTGGGCACTCATGCCGTACATCACAAAACCTGGCAACGGGGCAAGAATGGAACCGTTCTCCACATCACATGCCATGGCCAGCAGCGAGATCAGTTCGTCCGAACCGTTGCCCAGCATGATGTCAAAGCCTTCCGGCATTTGTGCATAGTCAGCCAGTGCCTTGCGCAAATCATTGACACGGCCATCGGGGTAACGGTTCAGCGCCAAAGCGCCAAGACGCTGACCGAGTTGCGCCTGCAGAGCAGCTGGCAGGCGGTGAGGGTTTTCCATCGCATCCAGCTTGACCATGCCTGCCGAATCCTGAATGGCGTAGGCGTGCATGGACTGCACATCCTGGCGAATCAGTTTTTTAAGATTCGGAGCGAGGGAGGTATCGGGCGCTGTCATTTGGCTTTTCTCATGTCGGGTACGTTCTTCAGGCGCATTTCGGCGGCGCGTGCATGGGCCTGCAGGCCTTCGCCATAAGCCAATTCCGCCGCCACTTTGCCAAGGACTTGAGCACCGGCTTCGCTCACCTCGATCAGGCTGCTGCGCTTCTGGAAGTCATACACGCCCAATGGGCTGGAGAAACGGGCTGTGCCACTCGTAGGCAACACATGGTTGGGACCGGCACAGTAATCACCCAGCGATTCGCTGGTGTAGGCGCCCAGAAAAATCGCGCCGGCATGTTTCAGGTGCGGCTCCCATCGGTGCGGATCGCTGCTGCTGACCTCAAGATGCTCGGGTGCGATGCGGTTGCTGATCTCGCAGGCTTCTTCCATGCTGCGGGTATGGATCAACGCGCCGCGGCCGGTCAACGATTTGGCAATGATGTCTGCGCGGGGCATGTCAGGCAACAAGCGGTTGATGGCCTCCTGCACTGCGTCGATGTAAGCAGCTTCCGGGCACAGCAAAATACTTTGAGCGAGCTCGTCGTGTTCGGCCTGGCTGAACAAATCCATCGCCACCCAGTCGGCAGGTGTGCTGCCATCTGCCAGCACCAGAATCTCGGACGGGCCGGCAATCATGTCTATGCCGACGGTGCCGAAGACGCGTTTCTTCGCGCTGGCCACATAGGCATTGCCTGGCCCGGTAATCTTGTCGACCTTGGGCACCGTCTGCGTGCCGTAAGCCAGGGCTGCGACAGCCTGCGCGCCGCCAATCGTGAAGGCACGCGTCACACCAGCGATATAGGCAGCCGCCAGAACGAGCGCGTTTTTTTCGCCTTTGGGTGTGGGCACCACCATGATGATTTCACCCACACCGGCCACGTGCGCGGGAATGGCATTCATCAGCACTGATGATGGATAAGCCGCCTTGCCGCCCGGTACATAGATGCCGACGCGGTCCAGCGGCGTAACCTTTTGCCCAAGCAGGGTGCCGTCTTCGTCGCGGTAACTCCAGCTTTCACCGCTGGCCCTCCTCTGGGCTTCGTGATAGCTGCGCACGCGGCGGGCTGCCGCTTCAAGGGCTTCGCGCTGGGCGGCGGGAATGGATTCAAAAGCCGCCTTCAATTCCCCCTGCGTCAGTTCGAGCTGGCCCATCGCTGCAACATCCAGCCCGTCAAAGCGCGCGGTGTACTCAAGGACAGCTGCGTCGCCGCGTTTTTGCACATCAGCCAGGATGTCGGCTACGCGGTGCTCAATCGCTGCATCGGTATCTGCAGACCAGTGCAGCCGCGCCTGGAACTCGGCATCAAATGTGACGGAGGCGGTAGACAGGCGGACAGGAGCGGCGACCAGATTCATAAGGACAGATAAATACTATTTTTGGAGCGCACTAGAGAATGCGTCTATGAGTTTACGAATGGGCACCTGCTTGAGCTTGAGTGCGGTCTGGTTGACCACCAGGTGCGAGCTGATGTCCATGATGCGTTCGACCTCGATCAGGTGGTTGGCCTTGAGCGTATTGCCGGTAGAAACCAGATCAACAATCGCATCGGCCAGGCCTGTCAAAGGCGCCAGCTCCATGCTGCCGTAGAGCTTGATCAAATCAACGTGCACGCCCTTGGAGGCAAAAAACTCACGCGCAATCGCCACGTATTTGGTAGCCACTGTCAGCCGCGAGCCCTGCTTCACGGCAGCGGTGTAATCAAAACCTTCACGCACCGCCACGCTGATGCGGCATTTGGCAATCTGCAGGTCCAGCGGCTGGTACAGGCCCTGGCTACCCGACTCCAGCAGGGTGTCTTTGCCCACCACGCCGATATCAGCACCGCCGTACTGCACATACGTCGGCACATCGGTCGCACGTACCAGCACCACACGCAAATCAGGCTGATTGGTGTCCAGAATCAGCTTGCGGGATTTTTCGGGATCATCCAGGACTTCGATGCCGGCGCTTTTGAGCAGCGGAACAGTGTCGTCAAAGATGCGGCCTTTGGACAGGGCAAGTGTGATCATCACTTCACTCTCTCGATGTCCGCACCAATGCCCCGCAACTTCGCTTCCATCTGGTCATACCCGCGATCAAGATGGTAGATGCGGTCCACCAGCGTTTCACCATCGGCGACCAGGCCGGCAATCACCAGGCTGGCAGAGGCGCGCAAATCGGTGGCCATCACCGTGGCACCAGAAAGCCTCTCGACGCCTTCCATCACTGCCACCTTGCCCTCAATCTGTATCTTTGCACCGAGGCGCACCATCTCGTTGACGTGCATGAAACGGTTTTCAAAAATCGTTTCGGTCACCGTGCTTGAGCCCGTCGAAATGGCATTAAGCGCCATGAACTGCGCCTGCATGTCGGTCGGAAAGCCCGGGTATTCGGTCGTCTGGAAGGACTGCGCCACAAGACGGCCGCTCGCCTGGATGCGGATAAAACCGTCACCCCCCGTCACCACAGCACCGGCTTCACGCAGCTTGTCGACAACCGCTGCGAGATGGTCGAGGCGGCCGTTCTTCAGGACCACATCGCCACCAGCTGCGGCAACCGCACACAGAAAGGTGCCGGTTTCAATACGGTCGGCCACCACCGGGTGCGTGCAGCCATGCAGGCGCTCGACGCCCTGGATCACGATGCGGCTGGTGCCATGGCCCTCAATCTTCGCGCCCATCTTGATGAGCATCTCGGCAAGGTCGCCAATCTCAGGTTCCTGCGCGGCGTTTTCAAGAACAGTCTCGCCTTCAGCCAGGCTGGCAGCCATCAGGAAGTTTTCAGTGCCGGTGACCGTGACCATGTCGGTCGTGATGCTGCAGCCCTTGAGGCGCTTCTGCCCGGCCGGCAATTTGGCAATCATGTAGCCGTGTTCGACAGCAATCTCGGCACCCATGGCCTGCATGCCCTTGATATGCTGGTCGACCGGACGTGAGCCAATGGCGCAACCGCCCGGCAGCGACACCGTGGCTTCGCCAAAACGCGCCAGCAGCGGGCCCAGCGCCAGCACCGAGGCGCGCATGGTTTTCACCAGCTCATACGGAGCTTCGGGCGAGCTCAGCGCCCCCGCGTTGAGGACCACAGTGCTGGGAGCCGCCTCACTGCGCTCTGCAGTGACACCCATGTTGCGAATGAGCTTGAGCATGGTGCTCACGTCCTGCAGACGCGGCACGTTTTCAAGCGTGACGGTGTCTGCCGTCAGCAAGGCGGCACAAAGCTCCGGCAAGGCTGCATTTTTAGCACCCGAAATGGTGACAGTGCCGGCCAGCGACTTGCCGCCCTTGATCAATAACTTGTCCATGGTTTTTATTGTGATTTAAGACTGCGGGTTGGCTGCCCATTCGGCAGGCGTGTAGGTTTTCATCGACAGCGCATGCACTTCGTCCGTCTGCATGCGCGTACCCAGCGTGGCGTACACCTTCTGGTGGCGCTGTATCAGGCGCTTGCCTTCAAAAGCGGCGGACACGATGGTCGCATACCAGTGACGGCCGTCACCGGACAATTCAACGTGCTCGCAAGGCAGGCCTGCGGCAATGATGGTTTTCAGTTCTTCGCTTGTCATGTTTAGTGTCTGATTTTGTAGCCTGTCTTGAGCATCGTGACCGCAATGGCGCTGACGATCAGCAATGCGCTGCCGACAATACCCAGGCTGAGCCACGGCGAGACGTCGCTCACGCCGAAGAAACCGTAGCGAAAGCCGTCAATCATGTAGAAAAACGGATTCAGGTGGCTGACTTTTTGCCAGAACGGCGGCAGTGAGTGAATCGAATAAAAAACGCCACTCAAAAACGTCATGGGCATGATGACAAAGTTCTGGAAGGCCGCCATCTGGTCAAATTTTTCGGACCACAAGCCGGCAATCACACCCAGCGCGCCCAGCATCGCGGCACCCAGCACAGCGAACAGCACGATCCAGAGCGGGGCGACAAATGAAGGCAGGCCGAAAAAAGAGGTGACGGCAAACACACCCACACCGACCAGCAGGCCACGCGCTACCGAGGAGCCCACATAGGCAAAAAACCAGTGCCAGTGCGACAGCGGTGTGAGCAGCACAAACACGAGGCTGCCCATGATCTTGCTCTGGATCAACGAGGAAGAGCTGTTGGCAAATGCGTTCTGCAACACGCTCATCATCACCAGGCCCGGCACCAGGAAGGCGTTGTAGTTGACCTGGCCGTAAACCAGTTCCTTGCCCTGCATGACATGGCCGAAGATGAGCATGTACATCACCGCCGTCAATACCGGCGCACCGACGGTCTGAAAACCAACTTTCCAGAAGCGCAAGACCTCCTTGTAGAAAAGAGTCTGCCAGCCAGTCATAACACCACTCCGGACAAATTCAGTGCCACAGGTTCTTTCACGGATTTTTCAGCCATCAGGTCAAGAAAGACATCTTCAAGGTCAGCCTTGCGGATTTCAACGTCTTCGGCCACCAGCCCGGCTTCACGCACGGCTGCCAGGTATTGTTCAATCTCGCGTGCGTTGTGCGCAGGGAACTGCACGATGCGGCCGGTGATGCGGGCACGCTCGGCCAGCTGCTTTGGCAGTTCACTGTCGATCTTGAAGCGCAGCACGTTGGATGACGCCGCCTTGAGCAACTCCGAAGTCTGCGCAAGTGCCACCACCTTGCCCTGCTTGAGCATGGCAATGCGGCTGCACAGGGCTTCAGCTTCTTCAAGGTAGTGGGTCGTCAGCAGCACCGTGCTGCCCTGCTTGTTGAGTTTGGCAATAAATTGCCACAGCGTCTGGCGCAGTTCAACGTCAACCCCCGCAGTGGGCTCATCCAGCACGATGACCTGGGGTTTGTGCACCAGCGCCTGGGCGACCAGTACACGGCGCTTCATGCCGCCCGAAAGCTGCCGCATGTTGGCGCTGGCCTTGTCGGCAAGTCCCAGGCTGACCAGCAATTCGTCTATCCATGCGTCGTTTTTCTTGATGCCGAAATAGCCGGACTGAATGCGCAGTGCTTCACGCACAGTGAAGAAAGGGTCAAACACCAGTTCCTGCGGAACGATGCCGAGCTTGCGGCGGGCAGTGGCGTAATCCAGCACCACATCGCTGCCCTGAACTTTCACACTGCCGCTGGTCGCGCGTGAAAGACCGGCAAGAATGCTGATGAGGGAAGTTTTACCGGCACCGTTAGGACCGAGAAGGCCGAAAAATTCACCCTGCTCGATATCAAAGCTGACGTTGTCAAGCGCCTTGACCACAGGCCCCGACGGGGACCGCGAAGATGAATAGGTTTTGGAGACTGACTGGAATGAGATGGCGGGCATTAGCCCACCATTTTAAGGGGCTGACGCATTTCACTGCCCTGGCAGCCTGAAAGCCCCGCGCAGAACGGTTTCAAGCCGCAGCGGGGATCAGGTCTGCAACGCCGTAAAGGCCCGCCAACTGGCGCAGGCGGGCCGGCAACCCCTGTACTGAAAAAGCCTTGCCGGTAGCCAGCGCTTCGCGCCTGCACGCCAGTAAAACGGCAATTGCGGAAGAATCAAACTGGCTCAAGGCGCTGGCATCGGCGATGACTGTCGCGCCTTGCTGGGCCACCAGCTGCTTGAGGCTGGCGGAAAAACCAGCGGCTTCAGCATGCGTGAGAACTGGTGGAAGCGTCAGCATGACGGTCAGCGATCAGGACTTCTTGCCGGCGTTGGTCTGGTTGCGTTGCACCAGAGACGCGATCAGACCGTCGATGCCCTTGGCGTTGATTTCCTGGGCGAACTGGGTACGATAGGTTTCAACCAGCCAGACACCCAGCACATTCAGGTCGAATATCTTCCAGCCAGAGGCGGTTTTTTCCATGCGGTAATCCAGCTGGATAGGGTCGCCACGGCCCAACACCTCGGTGCGAACCGTGACTTCGGTGTCGGCCGCTTCGGCGCGCAGCGGCTTGACGCTGACGCTCTGGTCTTTCACCTGCGCCAGCGCGCCGGAATAAGTGCGGATCAGCAAGGTCTTGAATTCGTCCTGCAGCTTTTTCTGCTGGTCGGGGGTAGCCTGGCGCCAGCTGCGGCCCACGGCGGCCGCAGTCATGCGGGTGAAATTCACGTTCGGAATGATCTGGCTGTCCACCAGCACAAGGACCTTGGTCAGGTTGCCAGCCTGCACATCCTTGTCGGACTTGATCTTGTCCAGCACCTCGGCGGAGACGCGCTTGATCAGCGCATCGGGCGCCTCGTCAGCAGCACGGACGATGGGAGCCGAGGCCAGAAGTGCCACACTGCACACGGCAGCAAACAGATGGGCGATGGTTCTACGGTTCATGTCTTTGTCCTTCTTCTTCGAAAATCGGATGTTATCCATCATTAGCGCGGCAGTGGACTTTTCGGTCTACCACCCGGTGCCGCATTGATTCCAAAAATTGCGGCCCGGAATGGATTCTCAAGGTCCACGCAGGTAAGAACGGTTAAGTTTTACCCCGGTATTTGTAAAGCATGTAAGCCCGGCGGCTTTATCGGGTGGCTGGCGGCGTGTTACCGGCGGGCGCTGCAGCAGATGTGCCCTCCGGCAAATCGTAACGCTCTTCCTTTTGGGGGGCGTTGTCGCGAATCAGGCTCTCACGGCGCTGCAAATACAGGTCCCGGGTGAAGCTGTATTTGTCAAGTGCGGCCTGGTCCAGAACGTCACCCGCGCTGAGGAAATTGGCGCGTGTGTTGACGACACGCAACGTGGCCAGCGAATTGCGCACGCGGACGCGGTCGGTGCGGTTGACCAGGTCGGTGTTCGCATCAACAGCGGTGCCTATGGTGTCGCGTACGTTCGATGGTCCCAGCAGTGGCAGGACAATGTAGGGGCCGGAGCCCATGCCCCAGTAACCAAGCGTCTGGCCGAAGTCTTCGGAATGCTTTTCCAGCCGCATCTCGGTCGCAATGTCGATGAAGCCGGCAAAACCGAAAATGGTGTTGAAGCTGATCCGCATCAGCGTCTCAACGGACTCCTTGGGCTTGCCCTGAAGGATGTTGTTGACAAGCGACCAGACGTCGCCGATGTTGCCAAAGAAGTTGGTCACGCCGGTGCGAACGGGTGACGGTGTGATGTCGCGATATGCCGTTGCCACCGGCTTGAGGATGGTACGGTCCACGCCCTCATTGAAACCGAATACGGACCGGTTGAAAGGCTCAAGCGGGTCGGCGGGGTTGGCGTTGGGACCGGTCGCGCAGCCCTGGACCAGGATCAGTGCGAAGGCAGCGGTTGCGGTGCGAAGCACCTTTTTCATCGTGTTTTTTGTTCTCATTTTTTATCGGTACTCCCTGAATTACCTGCTGGTGGCGCAGCCGCTGGTGCGGGATTGGAGCTGTCCGCGGCCTTGTTATAGAGGAACTGGCTGATCAGCGTTTCAAGCACCACCGCCGATTGGGTGGTCTTGATGACATCGCCGCCTGCCATGTTTTTGTCGCTGGCGCCGGCTTCAATGCCGACGTACTGCTCGCCCAGCAAACCGCTGGTGAGAATCTTGAGCGAGCTGTCCTTGGGAAAGGCGTACTTGCTTTCCATCGCCAGTTTGACGCTGGCCTGATAGAGCTTGTCGTCGAACACGATGTCCTCGACACGGCCGACAACAACGCCCGCACTTTTCACAGCGGCGCGCGGCTTGAGGCCGCCGATGTTGTCGAACTTGGCCGTGACCTTGTACGAGGTATCAAAGTTGAGCGACAAAAGGTTGGCGGACTTGAGTGCCAGGAACAGGATGGCTGCGCCGCCAATCAGGACAAACAAACCAACCCAGAGGTCATTTTTCGAGCGTTGCATTGTTTTCTCTTTGACTGCCCTGCCGCGCCGCAAAAAGGCGCGAAAGGCGTTGAATGGATTCTCGCATGGCTTGCAAAAACAGTCAGGCGCCGGGTAAAGCCAACTGTTGGTTAAACGCTAAACATCAGCGTGGTCAGCAGGAAGTCCAGCCCCAGCACTGCCAGCGATGCCACCACCACGGTGCGTGTGGTGGCGCGCGACACGCCTTCGGGCGTGGGTTGGGCTTCAAAACCCTGATACAGCGCCACAAAAGTCACAGTCACCCCGAAGACAAAACTCTTGATGACGCCGTTACCCACATCGCGCCAGACATCCACACCCGCCTGCATCTGGCTCCAGAACGAACCCGCATCGACGCCGATCATGACGACACCGACCACCCAGCCGCCAATGATGCCGACGGCGCTGAACACCGCCGCCAGCAGCGGCATGGCAATGATGCCGCCCCAGAAGCGCGGCGCCAGCACGCGCTGGACCGGGTCGACCGCCATCATTTCCATGGCGGACAACTGCTCGCCCGCTTTCATCAGCCCAATTTCGGCGGTCAGCGCGGTACCGGCGCGTCCGGCGAACAAAAGCGCTGTGACCACCGGGCCAAGCTCACGGACCAGGCTGAGCGCCACCAGCAAGCCGAGGGCGTCGGCAGAGCCATAACGCTGCAATGTGTAGTAGCCCTGAAGACCCAACACAAAGCCCACAAACAGGCCTGACACCGAAATGATGGCCAGCGAGTAGTTGCCAAGGAAAAATATCTGGTCACGCACCAGGCCGAAGCGGGCCAGCGCTGAACCGCTCATGGTCAGGAGGCGGCCAAACAATCGCGTGGCGTAGCCGAGGGCATCCAGCTGGCTTCGGACCCCAAAACCCAGACGGGAGAGAAAACCGGTGGGACTGTAGCGGCTCATGAACGCGCTCCCTTGCCCGTGACAGGGCCAAAGTCATCGGCCACACTCGGCCCGGGGTAATGAAATTTCACGGGGCCTTCACTGAGGGCATTCACGAACTGGTGTACCAGCGGATCAACAGAGTGGCGCACCTCATCGGGCGTGCCTTGCGCCGCTATGGCACCGTTGGCAATGATGATGACCTTGTCGGCAATCCGAAAGGTTTCCTCCAGGTCGTGCGAGACCACGATGCTGGTGATACCCAGAGTGTCATTGAGCTGGCGGATCAGCTGGGCCGCCGTTCCCAGCGAGATCGGGTCCAGTCCGGCGAAAGGCTCGTCGTACATGATGAGTTCAGGGTCCAGCACCATGGCACGGGCCAGTGCCACGCGCCTGGCCATGCCGCCCGAGACCTCGCTGGGCATCAGGTCACGCGCGCCGCGCAGGCCGACGGCGTTGAGCTTCATCAGCACAATGTCGCGGATGAGCGCTTCATTGAGGTGGGTGTGCTCCCGCAGCGGAAAGGCGACGTTGTCAAAGACGCTCAGGTCCGTGAACAGCGCGCCAAACTGGAACAACATGCCCATGCGGCGACGCGCTGCATAGAGCGCAGACTGCGTCATTTTTTTCACGTTCTGGCCGTCAAACAGCACCTCGCCGCTGTTGGCTTTTTGCTGGCCGCCAATCAGACGCAGCACCGTTGTCTTGCCGCCGCCCGAAGCACCCATGAGCGCCGTGACCTTGCCGCGCGGGACTGAAAAGTTGACCTTGCCAAGAATGACCCTGTCCCCCGCCGAGGCCGGATAGGAAAAGGTGACGTCCTTGAACTCGACCAGCGGGGAAACAGCAGAAACGGGGGTGTCAGGCATTGGAAATCGAGGTGCCGGCGTGTGCCGGACCTTGTAGAGGGGTGCATGAATGATAAAGGCATTGCGCGACACGGCCCTGACGAGCCAGACAAGCAGCGCGCGACAAGCTGGATACTATGTTTTTGATAGCTGCTCACGCCCGTATCCATTGACCTAAAGGCCCTTTTTATACCTAAAACAGGTGTTTTTGGCCTGTTTTCGCTCTCGGGGCGGCTTTGACGTGCCGGGTGGTCCAAAAAAAACAGCTGTTATAGCTATAACAGCTGTTTTTGTGACTATCGAAATCGCACCTCAATAAATGCCAGTAACGATAATTTGCTATATTTTTAGTAGCAAATTGGCAAAACCAAGTTTCAGCGCGGCAAGTCGCTGTAACCCATAAGGAATTCATCAACCGCGCGCGCCGCTTGCCGACCTTCGCGAATCGCCCATACGACCAGGCTCTGGCCACGGCGGATATCGCCCGCTGCAAACACCTTGGGAACGTTGGTGGCGTAGCCGCCGGTGAAGTCAGTCGTCGCCCTGGCGTTACCACGGTTGTCTTTTTCGATGCCGAAGGCTTCGAGAACGGACGACACAGGCGACACAAAACCCATGGCGAGCAACACCAGATCAGCCTTGAGCAGTTGTTCAGAGCCAGCAACTTCCACCATCTTGCCGTCTTTCCATTCGACGCGAACGGTCTTCAGGCCGGTGACCTTGCCTTTTTCGCCCATCAGCTCCTTGGTGGAAATGGCGAACTCGCGCTCGCAGCCTTCTTCGTGGCTGGACGACGTGCGCAGCTTGATCGGCCAGTAAGGCCAGGTCATGGGGCGATTTTCTTCTTCGGGTGGCTGGGGCATCAGCTCGAACTGCGTGACGCTGGCCGCACCGTGGCGGTTGCTGGTGCCGACGCAATCAGAGCCGGTATCGCCGCCGCCGATCACGATGACATGCTTGCCGTCAGCACGCAACTGACCCTTGACCTTGTCGCCAGCATTGACCTTGTTTTGCTGGGGCAAAAATTCCATCGCAAAATGCACGCCATCAAGGTCACGGCCGGGCACCGGCAGGTCACGTGACTGCTCCGCGCCGCCGGTCAGGACGACGGCATCGTAGTCTTTCTGCAGTTGCTCGGGCGAAATCGTTTCTTTCGCCCAGTTGGTGACCTTGGAGTCTTTCGGCAGGCTACCGATCATCACGCCCGTGCGAAATTTGACACCCTCGGCTTCCATCTGCTCGACGCGGCGGTCAATGTGGACTTTTTCCATCTTGAAATCGGGAATGCCGTAGCGCAGCAGGCCGCCGACGCGGTCGTTCTTTTCAAACAGCGTCACGTCATGGCCGGCGCGCGCCAGTTGCTGCGCTGCTGCCATGCCGGCAGGGCCGGAGCCAACCACGGCGACCTTCTTGCCGGTCTTGTGTTTGGGTAGCTGAGGCTTGACCCAGCCTTCGGACCAGGCGCGGTCAATGATGGCGTGTTCGATCGACTTGATGCCGACGGCTTCATCGTTCACATTCAGCGTGCAGGCCGCCTCGCACGGAGCAGGGCAGATACGGCCGGTGAATTCGGGGAAGTTGTTGGTGCTGTGCAGCGTGTCGATCGCGTTCTTCCAGTCGGCACGGAAGACCATGTCGTTGAAGTCCGGGATCACGTTGTTGACCGGGCAGCCGTTGTTGCAGAACGGCGTGCCGCAGTCCATACAGCGCGCAGCCTGCTTGTTGGCCTGCGCGTCGTCCAGCCCGATGACAAATTCCTTGTAGTTCTTCAGGCGCTCGGGCACGGGCTTGTAGCCCTCCTCGATGCGCTCGTATTCCATGAAGCCGGTGATTTTTCCCATATCGTGGTCCTGTCGATTCTTGTGTCTTGATGCGTGACGGAGGTATTGGCAGGCTGCGATTACTTCGCAGCCGCCGTTTCCTTGTTGGTCGCTACCTGCGCGCTGGTGGTTTCGGTGGAAGCCTCCAGGCGGCGCTCCTTGCGCTCGATCAGGGCACGCTTGTATTCGTTCGGGAAGACCTTCACGAACTTCAGGCGGGACTCGCTCCAGTTGTCGAGCAGTTCGCGCGCACGCTTGCTGCCGGTCCAGCGGTTGTGATCCTGCAGCAGGCGCTTCAGCAACTCTTCATCGCTCTGCTCTGCATGCCAGTCAGACTTGTCATGCGTATGCTGTTCGGCTGTTGTGACCACCTTGTCCATGGAGACCATGGAGGTGTTGCAACGCGTGGCGAACAGGCCATCTTCGTCATAGACATAAGCCACGCCGCCGCTCATGCCGGCGGCGAAGTTGCGGCCGGTCTTGCCCAGCACGGCAACCGTGCCGCCTGTCATGTATTCACAGCCATGGTCGCCCGTGCCTTCAACGACAGCGGTTGCACCCGACAGGCGTACCGCAAAACGCTCGCCGGCCACGCCGCTGAAGAAGGCTTCGCCGGTGGTCGCGCCGTAAAGCACGGTGTTGCCGACGATGGTGTTCTTCACGGCGTCGCCGCGGAAGTCAATGCTTGGACGCACCACAATACGGCCGCCGGAGAGGCCCTTGCCGGTGTAGTCATTCGCATCGCCAATGAGGTACATGGTGATGCCCTTGGCCAGGAAGGCGCCAAACGACTGGCCGCCCGTGCCTTCGAGCTGGATGCGCAGCGTATCGTCAGGCAGGCCTTGCGGGTGGTGCCGCGTCAGCTCGCCCGAGAGCATGGCGCCCACTGTGCGATTGACGTTGCGCGCCACTTCGATGAACTGGACCTTTTCGCCCTTTTCAATCGCCGCTTTTGATTTTTCAATCAAACGCATGTCCAGAGCTTTTTCAAGACCGTGTTCCTGGTTTGACACATGCAGGCGCGGCACGTCGGCCGGCACATTGGGCAGGTGGAACAGGCGGCCAAAATCGAGGCCGCCGGCCTTCCAGTGGGCAATGCCTTTTTGCGTGTCAAGCAAATCAGCGCGACCAATCAGGTCGTCGAACTTGCGCACGCCCAGTTGGGCCATCAACTGGCGGGCTTCTTCTGCGACGAAGAAGAAGTAGTTGACGACATGCTCGGGCTTGCCGCTGAACTTCTGGCGCAGCACCGGGTCTTGCGTGGCAACACCCACCGGGCAGGTGTTGAGGTGGCACTTGCGCATCATGATGCAGCCTTCAACCACCAGCGGTGCGGTGGCAAAGCCGAATTCATCCGCGCCCAGCAGCGCACCGATGACGACGTCTCGGCCGGTCTTCATCTGGCCGTCGGCCTGCACACGAATGCGGCCGCGCAGGCGGTTGAGCACCAGCGTCTGCTGGGTTTCGGCGAGACCAATTTCCCACGGCGAACCAGCATGTTTAATGGACGACCAGGGCGAAGCGCCCGTGCCGCCATCATGACCAGCGATGACGACGTGGTCAGCCTTGGCCTTGGCCACACCGGCTGCAATCGTGCCCACACCGACTTCGCTGACCAGCTTGACGCTGATGCTGGCGCGCGGGTTCACGTTTTTCAAGTCGTGAATCAGCTGGGCCAGATCTTCAATCGAATAAATGTCATGGTGCGGTGGTGGCGAGATCAAACCGACGCCGGGCACCGAGTAACGCAGTGCACCGATGTATTCGCTGACCTTGCCGCCGGGCAGCTGGCCGCCTTCACCAGGCTTGGCGCCCTGGGCCATCTTGATCTGGATCTGGTCAGCCGACACCAGGTATTCAGCCGTCACGCCAAAGCGGCCGGATGCGACCTGCTTGATGCGTGAACGCAGCGAGTCACCATCGAGCAGCGGCAAATCCACCTCGACCTGTTTGGGGCCGATCACACTCTTCAGTGTTTCGCCCTTTTTGATCGGGATGCCCTTGAGCTCCTGACGGTAGCGTGCGGGGTCTTCACCGCCCTCACCCGTGTTGCTCTTGCCACCGATGCGGTTCATGGCCACAGCGAGCGTGGCATGTGCCTCGGTGCTGATGGAACCCAGCGACATCGCGCCGGTGGCAAAACGTTTGACGATTTCCTTGGCCGATTCGACTTCCTCAATCGGGATGGCTTTGGACGGGTCGATCTTGAACTCGAACAGGCCGCGCAAAGTCATGTGATTGCGGTTCTGATCGTTGATGAGCTGTGCGTATTCCTTGTACGTGTTCCAGTTGTTGGAGCGCGTCGAATGCTGCAGCTTGGCAATCGCGTCGGGCGACCACATGTGGTTTTCACCGCGCACGCGCCAGGCGTACTCGCCGCCAGCATCCAGCATGTTGGCGAGCACCGGGTCATCACCGAAGGCGGCGTTGTGCATGCGCAGGGCTTCCTGCGCAATCTCGAACACACCCATGCCTTCAACCTGGCTAGCGGTGCCGGTAAAGAACTTGGCGATGGTGTCGCGGTTCAGGCCGATGGCTTCAAACAGCTGTGCACCGCAGTAGCTCATGTAGGTCGACACGCCCATCTTGGACATGATCTTGGACAGGCCCTTGC
>JAZKCB010000223.1:0-4195 GCA_040388335.1 Pseudomonadota bacterium
TTGGACTACTTAAAACTAATCCTTGGCGGAGAGGGTGGGATTCGAACCCACGGTACCTTGCGGTACGCCTGATTTCGAATCAGGTACATTCGGCCACTCTGCCACCTCTCCGCGAAAGCGTGATTCTAGCAGCCCAAAACGGTGACGCCGCCCATGTACGGTAGCAAAGCTTCCGGAACGGCCACAGAGCCATCGGCGCGCTGGTAATTCTCCAATATGGCAACCAGCGTACGCCCCACCGCCAGGCCTGAACCGTTGAGCGTGTGCACGAACTCATTCTTGCCTTGCGCGTTCTTGAATCGGGCCTGCAGCCGGCGCGCCTGGAAGGCTTCGCAGTTGGAAACCGAGCTGATCTCGCGGTAGGTCTTCTGTGCGGGCAGCCAGACTTCGAGGTCATAGGTCTTGGTTGAGCCAAAGCCCATGTCGCCGGTGCACAGCAGCATCACACGGTAGGGCAGGCCCAGCCTTTGAAGGATGACTTCGGCATGGCCGGTCATGGCTTCAAGGGCTTCATAGCTTTTGTCGGGGTGCACGATCTGCACCATCTCGACCTTGTCAAACTGGTGCTGGCGAATCATGCCGCGCGTGTCGCGGCCATAGCTGCCGGCTTCCGAGCGAAAGCAGGGCGTATGCGCGGTGAACTTCAGCGGCAATTGGGCCTCGGCCACGATCTCGTCGCGCACGAAGTTGGTCAGCGGCACTTCTGAGGTGGGGATCAGATAAAGCGCTGCGTTTTCGCTTTCGCCTTCCTGCCCACCCTTTTTCGCGGCGAACAGGTCTTCTTCAAACTTGGGCAACTGGCCGGTGCCGCGCAGCGAGTCGCTGTTGACGATGTAGGGCACGTAGCACTCGGTGTAGCCGTGCTCGGCCGTCTGCACGTCCAGCATGAATTGCGACAACGCACGATGCAGGCGGGCCAGCGAGCCCTTCATGACGGTGAAGCGCGAACCGGTCAGCTTGGTGCCGAGTTCAAAGTCCAGCCCCATGGGCGCGCCGACATCGACGTGGTCTTTGGGCTCGAATGCAAAGGCTGGCGGCTCACCACCCAGGCCTTCGGCTGGGCTCCATTTGCGCACTTCAACATTGCCGTGTTCGTCGCTGCCCTGGGGCACGGACTCATGTGGCAGGTTGGGCACCGCCAGCAGCAAGGCCTGCAGTTCAGCCTGGATCTGCTCTAACCGCACGCTGGAGCTTTCAAGCTCGACCTTGGAAGCGCTGACCTGCGCCATGACGGCACTGGCGTCTTCACCTTTGGACTTGAGCTGGCCAATTTGTTTGGACAGCGTGTTGCGCTGGTTTTGCAACTCTTCGGTACGCGACTGGATGGCCTTGCGCTCAGCCTCCAGCGCCTGGAAGGTTTCCACATTCAGGAATGCCTGCGGCTTTTTACGCGCTTCAAGGCGCGCTATGGCAGAGGGCAGGTCTTTACGGAGAAGGTTGATGTCCAGCATGGCGTGATTGTATTTTCAGAAAACCCGGGGAAACCGGCTGCAGGACCCTGAAGCCATTGCAGCCAGCCATGAATGAGGCAGCAGCCGAATCAGGACAACTGGTGTAGCTGGCTGTCGTTGATTTCCATGAGCTGCGCCTGGGAATCAAGCTTGAGACCCTTGGGCAACGGAAACTTGATGGTCTCTTCAATGCCGTCCATCTTGCGGATGGACACCGCCCCCAGCGCCTTGATGCGGTCAATGACCTGCTTGACCAGAATCTCGGGCGCAGAAGCACCCGCCGTCAAACCGACGCGGCTCTTGCCTTCAAACCAGGCCTCCTGCAGTTCACTGGCGTCGTCGACCATATAGGCGTCAGTTCCCAGCTTGGCTGCCAGCTCGCGCAGGCGGTTGCTGTTGGAACTGGTCGGGCTGCCAACCACGATGAGGATGTCGACCTGCGGGCTCAGCACCTTGACGGCATCCTGGCGGTTCTGCGTCGCGTAGCAGATGTCCTGTTGTTTCGGTTCACGCACATTGGGAAAGCGCGCCTTCACGGCGGCATGAATCTCGGCCGCATCATCCACACTCAGCGTGGTCTGCGTGACGACGGCCAGCCGGTCGGTCTGGCCGGGCGAGATGCGCGCCACATCGGCCACGTCTTCGACCAGGTGAATGCCGCTGTCGAGCTGGCCCATGGTGCCCTCGACTTCAGGGTGGCCCTTGTGGCCAATCATGATGAACTCGAAGCCTTCCTTGTGCAGCTTGGCGACTTCAACGTGCACCTTGGTCACCAACGGGCAGGTGGCATCAAAAATCTGGAAGCCCCGGCGCTCGGCCTCCTTCTGGATGGCCTGGCTCACGCCGTGAGCACTGAACACCAGCGTGGCGCCAGGTGGCACGTCGTCAAGCGCTTCAATAAAGATCGCGCCTTTTTCTTTCAGCTCGTTGACCACGTAAGTGTTGTGAACGATTTCATGGCGCACATAAATCGGCGCGCCGAACTTGGCCAGCGCACGTTCGACGATTTCAATCGCGCGGTCCACGCCGGCGCAAAAGCCGCGGGGCTCTGCGAGCAGGATCTCCTGCGGTCCTGATCCAGTAGTCATAAAACGCCGATCAATTGCACTTCGAAGACGACGGGCTGGCCCGCGAGCGGATGGTTGAAGTCAAACTGCACCGCGTCCCCCGTGCCCTTGACCTGCTGAACCGCCCCCGCGTACTGGCCCATGCCATCGGGCGTGGGGAACTGAACCACATCACCGACCTTGTACTGCTCGTCCGGGTCACCCAGCTCGTTGAGCAGCTTGCGCGCCACCCACTGCACCAGCTCGGGGTTGCGGTCGCCAAAGGCCTCGCCGGCGGGCAACTCAAAGGTCGTGCGCGTGCCTTCGGGCAGCCCCAGCAGGCGTTGCTCGATGGCAGGGGATAACTCACCCGTGCCCAGGCTCAGGGTGGCGGGCTTGCCGTCAAAAGTGTTGATGATGTCGGCGCCCGGCTTGCCATCGACCGCCGGCCCGGCCATGCGGTAATGCAGTGTGAGGAAGGAGCCCTGTTCGACGACAGGCGGGGTGGTGGTTTCCACGGTGGACATAAAACTTTCGGCGTCCGGCTCACCTGAGCTGGACTGTTTGTAAACTGCCCCTATTGTAGAAAGTACGGCACAGGGAGGTCTGGACGCCGTCTTTTTACCCTCCCGGCCATCGGGCCGCTGTTTTCGAAGAATAAAAATGCTCCTGAAAGACATCCCCAAAGACTCGCGCCCGCGTGAAAAACTGCTGGCCCGTGGCCCCGGCGCGCTCAGCGACGCGGAATTGCTGGCACTGCTGGTCCGCACCGGCCTGGAAGGCAAAAACGCCCTGCAGATTGGCGAGGAGCTGGTCCAGAAGTTTGGCGGCGTGGCAGGCCTGCTGCATGCCTCACCGGAAGAAATCAAAAGCATCAAGGGCCTGGGACCCGCCAAAACGGCCGAGCTGATCGCCGTGCTCGAGCTGGCGCGCCGCGCCCTTGCAGAAGAGCTGAAAGAAAAAACCATGTTCGCCACGCCCCAGGCCGTGCGCGATTACCTGCAGCTACAACTCGGAAGTCGGCCGCACGAAATTTTCGCCGTGTTGTTTCTCGACAGTCAGCACCGCCTCATCAGGCTGGAGGAAATGTTTCGCGGCACCCTCACCCAGACATCGGTGTATCCGCGTGAAGTCGTCATACGCGCCCTCGCCCTCAACGCCGCCAGCGTCGTGCTGGCCCACAACCACCCCAGCGGCACGGCCAAACCTTCGCGCGCCGATGAGGCACTGACGCAAACACTCAAATCCGCGCTAGCATTGGTGGATGTGCGGGTGCTTGACCACTTTGTAGTGACATGTACGGGCGCTGTGTCGATGGCGGAGCTGGGGCTGTTATAAAAGTCCCTATGAAAACCGCCATTAAAAGTTTGCATGACCTCAAGGCGGTCAAAAAGGAAATCGAAACCCGCGCCCGGCTGGAGCAGGAGCTGGCTGCCGCGCGCGCTGCTGCCGCTGCCAAGGCCAGGGCTGAGAAAGAACTGTTCTCGCGCACCATAGGCCCGGTGCGGTCGCTGCCTGCCAAACACCGGCCCGGCCAGCGCGCTGTACTCCCCATGGCCCAGGCGGCACCGATTGCCGTGCAGCAGCAGCTTGATGAGCTGGCCGTGATGCGCTCTGCCATCTCTGACGACTTTGAGATCGACACCCTGCTCGACACCGATGAGGCGCTGAGCTTTCGCCGCCCCGGCATGGGGCCGG
>JAZKCB010000224.1:0-1692 GCA_040388335.1 Pseudomonadota bacterium
AGCCGCTCGCCATGGCGAAAGTCGACCACCGTGCCGAAACGCCGCATGCGCTCGACCTCGGCCTGCGCCAGCACGGGGAAGGCCTGGTGGCGCCTGCCGTTGCTGTCTGCGGGCATGGCCGGCTGGCTCAAAGGGGGTTGCAGCGCATCGTCCATCGGTAAAGGCTCCGGTCACAGTGGTGAACGCCATGATTACACGATGAAACGAATGACGGGCCAAGGCCGGGCGACTCTGGCGGGTTCACACCACGTGGATGAACGAACTGGTTTGAGTTGACCGAGGCCCGCCATTGATACAAAAAATGTATTAATCGCCTTTTCAAAGAAAAAATTCAGCAAATTAATACGATAAACGTATCAATTGGCAATCTCCTGCCCAGTCAGGCGGCCAAAAATGCGCAAATAAGCGTCGAAAACGCCTTTTTCCGGCATCAAATATGCCCCTAGCCCAATAGATACGTGCGCGAGCAGCTACTAATTTGATAGCAAAAATGCACTCACAGCCCGCAACAGGCATGGATTGCGGAGCTGATGCGCACAATCCACGCAGCACCGGGCAGAGGCCTGCGCCTGGCCCAGCCGGAGGTGGCAACAAACGGTTTGCTGAATTTCTGCGTCACGTCGGGCTTGCAGGCACCAAAGCGGCAGCGTCCTTCAAGCCAGCCGGGCGGCAGCAGCTATAAATCACCATGCCCCCATCGCCAGCACACAAGCCAGCAACTGAGCGAGCACCCGAGCAGGCAAACAGGCCAGCAGCCGAAAAAGCCCGATTCCGCCGGGGTCGTTTCGTTGCCCTGCTGCTCTGGACAGTCGCCGTCGCAACGGCCTTCGCCTTCTACAGCGGTGCCATCAAGGTGCCAGACCACCTCAACCCGATGGCGCCGCTGGCGTTTGCGGCAGAACCCAACCTGCTCACACCGTGGAAGCTGTCGCGCGCGCGGGGCGAGTCGGCCCGCTGCCTGGCGGCGCTTGAACAGACCGGCATGCAGTACGACCAGCTGCCCGACCGCGCCACCGGCGACGGCTGTGGATTTGAAAATGCGGTGCGATTGCGCTCGGCCGCCATCGGGTTGGGCAGGCCGCTGCCGCTGAGTTGCCCCATGGCGCTGTCGTTGGCGATGTGGGAGCGCCATGCGCTGCAGCCCGTGACCCAGGCACACTTCGGCCAGCGCGTGGCGTCCATCGACAATCTTGGCAGCTACGCGTGCCGCAATGTCAATCGCGGCGAAGGCGCCGCGCCCGAAGCACCTTCAAGCGGTGCCGGCTCGCGCAGCCGTCATGCGACAGCCAATGCACTGGACGTATCAGGCTTCACGCTGGCCAACGGCAAACGCATCAGCGTGCAGGGTCAGTGGCAAGGCGAAGGCATCACGACGCCGCGCACGCCGAAGCGCTCTGGCTGGACGACGTGCATGCAGGTGCCTGCAAATACTTCAAAGGCGTGCTGGGCCCGGACTACAACGCCGTGCACAGGGACCACTTTCATCTGGAAACCGGCGGCTACGGCATGTGCCGCTGACGCCTCAAACCGCAGCGCGTCAGTGCTCTGCAGTCTCGGTATCAATGCCCAGGTAGGCGCGGCGCAAAACTGGCTGCGCCATCAACTCCTGCGGGTTGCCTGAGGCCACAATGCGGCCCTCTTCGAGCACGGCAGCGCGCTGGGCCACATCCATCGCCATCGAGACGTTCTGCT
>JAZKCB010000225.1:0-5337 GCA_040388335.1 Pseudomonadota bacterium
TGGCCAAAAAGATCGGGGCGCGCCACCCCGGCCAGCTGGCCGATCATCTGGTGCTGCTCATCGACGGCGCCTACGTGAACGGCCAGCTGCTGGGCAAGAAGGGCCCGGTTCACTCGCTGGTGGCGGCGGGAACGGCGGTGATTCTTGCGGCTGAACGCCGCTGAGGTTCGCGGTGGGCGGAAGAACCTGCCCTGGACTCCGATCCGGGGGCATTCTGTTGCTTGAAATACCGTCTCGTGGGCGCCGACATGGATGGCGGGTCAGAGCCTGAACCGGACTTGATCCGGGG
This sequence comes from Pseudomonadota bacterium, assembly GCA_040388335.1. Lineage (GTDB taxonomy): Bacteria > Pseudomonadota > Gammaproteobacteria > Burkholderiales > Burkholderiaceae_C > Polaromonas. Next base: position 290 of record JAZKCB010000225.1, read on the forward strand.
TCCGTCATGACAACATTTTGCTATAAACGTAATAGCTGCTGCCGCCCATGGATAAAGGGCTGGATGCCGATTTGATCAGTAATTCAGTCTTTGGACCTGACCGCCAGCCGCGCCGGGCTGCTGCCGCTGCCTGGTACGCCGGTTTACGACAAGCTGGCGCGCTCGCTAACCATCAGCAGCGCCGTGCCGTCCGGCGTCTGCACTTGCCCAGCCACGTGAAAGCCGGCTTTTTCATAACAGCGAATCGCGCGCGTATTGCGCGGGTCGGGGTCGGTCTGGATGTGGGTGACGCCCGGGTCGGCAAACAGCCTGGCCACAAAGGCTTTCACCATGGCGGTGCCCAGGCCGCGGTTCAGTTGTGTGGCGTCAGCGATGGACTGGTCGATGCCGCGCACACCGGGGTCGGTTTCGTTTTCCCACCAGCCGTCGCCGGAACCCATGGCCACGTAGGACTGGATGTAGCCGAAGGACTGGCCGTCGAGCAGGGCGATGTGGGGCTGCACTTGCGTCGGGTCGGTGATCCAGGCGCCGTATTCGGTTTCAACCTCGGCCAGCGTGGGCGCCGGGCCCCACCACTCGGTCCAGTGCGGACGTGCCAGCCAGTCATGCAACATGGGCAGGTCGGCCATTTCGAGCGGGCGGAAGCTGAAGCGTGCGGACAGACCGGCCGCGTTGGTGTGTGCTGTCTCCATCTTGGACGAAGGCGTGGGGACTTCTAGCGTTTCAGGAGATCAGAATACATCTGGAGTACAGCCTCATATTTTTCACAGGGTACCCCCTTCCGTGAGATGTTTTCTTGAGAGAGTGTTTTTGCAGCCTTGATACTCTCCGTCAGGACCAGATCCTGTTCCGCTTTCGGCAAACCTCGTTTCGCTGCTTCGTCCCGTATGGCATTTACCGTTTCGCGATAGGTGTGTTCGTTTTTTTTGCGCCAGGCCGAATAATCCGCGCGTCTTGAAAATCCCCGACGTTCGCAGTGTTCAACGCTTAACTTTGCATGTTCAAAGTAGGTCATGTTTTCCCCGGCACCTGCAAACGTCATTGCAAAGAGACCTGGAGTAAGCGCGAAAGAAAGAGCGATGAACAGCAAGTTCTTTTTCATGTGATTTCAATGCAGCCTGAGTTTCCGGATTGTGCAATGTAGCAAGGCGATGTTCCGTTCAGGCTCGAAACGACAGCGGTTTGCTATGGAAGTAGTAGCTGGTGGCGCTTGTGGATAAAGGGCTGAAGCTCGATTTGACCAATATTTTCAGTCTTTGGACCAGACCGCCAGTTCATACCCGTCCGCATCCTTGAAGTGAAAGCGCCGCCCGCCTGGGAAAGCAAAGATCTCGCGGCTGATGGTTCCACCGGCTGCCAGCACGCTGCCCCGAGCGGCTTCGAGTTTGTCGGCATACAGGATGACCAGTGGGCCGCCGGCGGGTGAGGGCGGCGCCGTCGTGGTCAGTCCGCCTTTCATCGCGCCGTCTGAAAACTCGGCGTACTCCGGGCCGTAGTCGGTGAAGGTCCAACCGAAGGCCTGGCCGTAGAAGGCTTTGGCTTTGTCGATGTTTCGGACGTTCAGCTCGATGTAGTTGATGCGGCAGTTTTCGGGCGTGGTCATGGCAAATCCTTGGTGAAGGGCGAAGCCTGCATGCTGCTCACAGGTCTTCGGCCGGCCAGTCGCTGAAGGGAAAGGGCAGTGTCTCGGTGGCGAAGGAAACAAAACCCGCAATCTGCGCCAGGTAACGGCCCACGCTGCGGCCGAAGCCTTGCAGGCGCGGATTGGGCTGGTCGGTGAAGAGGGCAAAGCCCAACTGCAGCAAGGCGACGGCCACCAGCACCCAGGCGGCCAGCTGGAAGGCTGCACACATCAGCAGCATCAGCAGGGCGCGCAGCCAGAGTTTGCGCGGCGGAACGGTGACGAGGGCGTTGTCGGTCATGGCGGGCTCCTTCAGTGGGGGTGGATATGCTGCGCCGGGCCTGGGCTGACGGGCTTGAGGTGCATCAAGCAACTGTAGCGCGCTGCCGCATGGGGTGGAAGTGGCCTGGCAGTCGGGGCCGGTCGATGGCCTGCAGTGGGGGAAACCAGCTGTTCCTGCTTTTCCCGAGGCATCAGAATAGCGCCCATGTTTGATTCCACCATGGCCTTCCTGCAGTCCCTGCAGGGCTTTCCCGCTTATGCCCTGCTGTTTGCGCTGCTGTTCAGCTGCGGCATAGGCGCGCCCATCAACGAAGACATCCTGCTGCTCGCTGCGGCGGCGCTCACGCTCAAGGGAGTGATGGAGCCGGTGCCGTTGATGGTGGTGGCGTGGTTCGGGCTGGTGGCGGGCGACGCGCTGGTGTTTCACTGGGGCCACCGCTTCGGGGCGCGGCTGCTGCGTCACCGCTACTTTGCGCGCGTGGTGCCCGAGGCGCGGCTGGCTGCCATGCAGGACACCATGCGCCGCTACGGGCCGGCCTACATCTTCGTGGTGCGTTTCATGCCGGGCGTGCGCACACCGCTGTTTTTTGCGGCGGGTTCGCTCAAGATGCCGTACCGCCACCTCTTTGTGTACGACGGCGCGGCGGCGCTGGTGGAGCTGCCCCTGCTGGTGTACGGCGTGCGTTATGTGGGCGGGCGCTGGCAGGAGATTCTGGCGCTGATGCAGCGCTTTCAGGGCGTGTTGCTGCCGGTGTTCATCCTGCTGGTGGTGGGCGTCTGGCTGCTGGCGCGGCGTCGTGCAAAAGTCAAGATTGACGGCAAAGAAGCGGGGCAGCCATGAGCGGCGGCAAGCTTCCGGAGCAGGGCCGGCCGCAGGCCGAGGTGCTGGCCGAGCTCAAGGGCTACGGCGCGCAGGACCCCGACTACAAGGGCAACCGGCTGTGGAGCCTGGTGTATTACCTGGGCGAAGAACACGACGCCTTCATGGGCCAGGCCTACCAGGCTTTTTCGTCGGCCAACGGGCTCAACCCCACGGCCTTCAAAAGCCTCAAGCGGTTCGAGACGGAAATCATCGCGGCCGTGGCCGAGCTGTTCCACGGCACGCCCGAAGTGTGCGGCGTGGTCACTTCCGGCGGCACCGAAAGCTGCCTGCTGGCCGTCAAGACCTACCGCGACATGGCGCGCAGCCAGCGCGGTGTGAAGCGGCCCGAGATGGTGCTGCCCGTCACGGCGCATGTGGCCTGGTTCAAGGCGGCGGAATACTTCAATGTGAAGGTGCGCCTGCTGCCGCTGGACGACCAATTGCACGCCGACGTGCGCAGGCTGCCGCGTCTGCTGAACCGCCGCACAGTGATGATTCTTGGCTCGGCGCCCGAGTACCCGCACGGCAGCATCGACCCGATAGCGGCCATGGGCGCGATTGCGCAGAAGCGCGGCATCCCCCTGCATGTCGACGCCTGCGTGGGCGGCTTCATCCTGCCGTTCATGGCCATGAATGGGCGCACGCTGCCGCTGTGGGACTACCGGGTGCCCGGCGTCACCTCGATCTCGGCCGACATCCACAAATACGGCTTTGCGGCCAAGGGCGCCTCCACCATCACCTACCGCAACCTGGACTACCTGCGCCACCAGATGTTTGTGTATGAAGACTGGCCCGGCGGCGTGTTTGCCTCGCCGGCGCTGCTGGGCACGCGCCCGGGCGGCGCCTATGCGGCGGCCTGGGCGGCCATGCAGCACTTCGGCAAGTCGGGCTACCGCGCACTGGCCGCGCAGACCCTGCAGGCCTTTGACACCATGCGTGAAGGCGTTGAAGCCATGCCCGAGCTGTATGTGATGGGCGAACCCACTGGCCCGCTGCTGGCGTACGGCTCGCGTGATGCGGCGGTCAACATCTTTGCGGTGGGCGACCAGATGGACGCCAAGGGCTGGACGGTGAACCGCCTGCAAAAGCCCGACGGCCTGCACGCCATGATCACCGCCGGCCACCTGGCCGTGGTGGACGCCTACCTGCACGACCTGAAGGACGCCGTGGCCACTGTCAAGGCCAACCCTGCGCTGGCGCAGGAAGGCAGCGCCGCCACCTACGGCATGATGAGCCACATTCCCCTGCGCGGCATGGTGCGCCAGAAGGTGCTCGACATGTTTGTGCAGATGTACAAGGCGGGCGGGCAGCAGATCGACCTGCACGCCGCGCCGGTCGTGGCGCCCGGGTTCAGGGGCAGGGTGGACGCGCTGGTGGAACGTGTGGCGCGCTGGTATGTGGCGCGCCAGCAGCGCAAGACGCCGGGGCGCTGACGGCCCTCAGGCTTTTGTTTTTGTCTTGCGGGGGTTGTGCGGATAAAAGGTTTCGCCGCGGGCCAGCATCTGCGCAAATTCGGCCACGCGCCGGGCGCGCGTTTCGGGCTTCTTCGCTGTCTGCAGGCGGAACAGCACGGCATAGCGGTTCTGCGCGCTCACCGTGGCCAAAAACGCTTCGGCCCCGGGCAGCGCATCCAGCGCCGCCTGCAGGTCGGCCGGAATTTCTGACCGGCTCGCGGGGTCGTAAGCCGCGTCCCAGCGCCCGTCGCGCCGCGCCCGTTCAATTTCCGCCAGGCCCGCCGGTTGCATGTGGCCGGTCTCGATGTAGCCCTGCGCCTTGTCGCGGTTGACCTTGGACCAGATGCTGCGTGCACCGCGCGGGCTCCAGCGCTGCAGGTAGTAATGCGCGTTGTCGCTTTTGCGCTGGCTGTCGATCCAGCCGAAACACAGGGCCACTTCGAGCGCTTCGGCGTAAGACACGGTGGACGCCGGCGCGCCTTTTTTGGCGTGGCGCAACCACACCCCCACCGAGCCCGCATGGTGCGCGGCCAGCCATTGCGCCCACTCGGCCTGCAGTGCGAACTGCAGCGGCGTTTCATTTTTGGCGTTGTTGGGCATGATCAGGGCAGGCAGGGAAGTTCTTCTTCCATGAATTATCCTTTGGCCGGATGCCGCGCCGCGCTTCGTCGCAACGGAGTGCATGACGAGTAACCAGACTATCAACCACCGGAGACCCCAAGATGCTGATGCAGCGCTTCATGGAAAACTACAAAAAGGCGTGGGAAACCCGCAACGAATTTCTGCTGGCCTCGCTGTTCACCGAAGACGGCCAGTACCACAACACGCC
>JAZKCB010000226.1:0-19639 GCA_040388335.1 Pseudomonadota bacterium
CCCCCCGAGGGGGCTAATTTTTCTTGGGGCGGCCCTGCAACAACATGGCCCCCAAGTTCCCTCGCTTCGCGTAGCTCTCTGCCCCCCAAGGGGGCTAATTTTTCTTGGGGCGGCCCTGCGAAAAATTGGTCCGACACCTGACAGGGTTCAATTGGTTTCGCGGCGCAGCTGCTCCAGACGCCTGGCGACAGTGTCCAGGTCCTGCGCATCTTCGGCCTGCTCAAGATACTTCTCCAGATCAGGCACCGCCCTTTCCGCGTGGCCCTGCACGGCCCACGCGAGGCCGCGGTCACGGTACTCCGGCCACGCGTCAGGCTGAAGCACGATAAGCCGGTCTTCCACCGCAATCAGGCGCTGCCAGTCTTCCTGCGTCTTGTGGATTTCTTTCAGGTTGCGCAACATGCGGCTGATGATTTCCCGAGGCGGGGCCGACTGAAGGTACAGGCCGATCGGCATTTCAAACTCTTCATCCAGCCGGCTTTTCTGCCGGAAGGGTTCCAGCCGCTCTGACAGTTCTTCACGACTCAGCGACTGGCCCGTAAAAGGGTCAATCACCACCTGGCCCTTGGGCAAATTGACCTTGACCATGAAGTGGCCGGGGAACGCCACACCGCGCGCATTCAGACCCAGGCCACCCGCCAGTTCCAGCCACAACACCGCCAGCGTGATCGGGATGCCGCGCCGGGTTTTCAGCATGGCATTCAGATAGCTGTTGTCCGGGTCGTAGTAGTCGTTGATGTTGCCGCCGAAGTTCAGGTCGTGAAAAAAGAACTGGTTGAGGAGGCGAAGTTTTTGCAGGGCAGAAGCATCGGCCGGCAGGCGGCGCTTGATGCGCGCCATGAGCTGATCCACATCGCCCAGCACCTGCTGCACGTCGAGGTCGGGGTATTCATCCTGAGCCAGGCTGATGGCAGCTTCCAGCAGGGGAAAGTGCTCATCGCTCTGGACCAGGCTGGCAAAGTACTGAAGCGGTGACGGGACAGCCAGATTTAATTCCATGGCCCTACTGTCTCACAATTTGACTGCCGTGGCGACAGCCAGGCGGACCGTAACACTGGCTGCGCGTTGCGTCAATTACTCATCAAGTCCGTCGCTGACCGATACCGGGTTTTGCAGGCAGCTTTGCTGCACGCGTTTGAGCGCCTGAAACACCACGCGCCGCTCTTCGGGCGTCATCACACGAATGATCTCGGCCTGGCTCCGGCGTGCCAGCGGGATGATCTTGTCGTGCAGCGCCTCGCCTTCAGCCGTTATAAAACAGATCAACCTTTTGCGCGGCGTATTGCCCTCCTCCTGGATTTCGACAAAACCGCGCTTTTCGAGCAGACGCAGCGTGCGGCTGACCAGCGCCTTGTCGGATGTCGACTGGAGCACCAGTTCAGCGAATGGCAGGCGCTTCGCATGGGCCAGAAGTGACAGCAGGCGCCACTCGGGCACCGTCAGGTCAAACTTTTCAGCATATGGCAGCGTGATGGATCGCCTCAGGGCGGTCACCACCTGGCTCATGAAGGTCGTGAGGAAGTTGTCGACCGTCAGGCCGTCGCCCGACTCAGAAAGGTCAGACCACGGATCAGCCACGGGCAGTGATGCAGGCGGGGATGTCGATGAGGTCGTCTTGCGGGTCATGGCTTCCTGTCTTGGGGTCGTCCCGGTCTCAAGGGGGTAAGGCCACGCATTGTTCCACACGCCCGACAGTACGTGATTTTCTCCAAAATTACAAAATAAATACCTAAGAAATATAAAAGTCAATCCGTATTAACGGCAAGTTGATCAGTCAACAAAAGGATTTTAGTATCCGTTGACTGCCTGATGCCTGCCAACGAGGTGTCAGCGGTAGACGGATACCGCCAACGCCCCACCTGCAATCCTTTCCCCAGCCGTCGGGGAAAGTATGGCTTTCCAGGAGTTCCATGATGAAACGATTTCTTCAAGTGCTGTGTGCTTCAGGCATTGCCATTGCCGCACTGACAGGTGCGCCGGCTTTTGCACAGACCTACCCGGCCAAACCAATCACCGTGGTGGTCGCTTACCCGCCCGGCGGCGACACCGACGCCATCGCGCGCCTGTTTGCCGACAAGCTGTCGCAACGCCTGAAGCAGACCGTGGTGGTTGACAACAAACCCGGCGCCGGCGGCACGATTGGCAATGCTTTTGTCGGCCGCGCACTGCCGGACGGCTACACCATCCTGTTCACACCCAACCCTTTCACCACCGCGCCCATGGTGCTCAAGCTGGCGCCAAGCGCCAGCTACGACGTACTCAATGGTTTTGAGCCCATCATCAAAACCGCCGTCCAGCCGCTGGTGCTGGTGGCCAACCCCAACGCGGGCTTCAGGACGATTCCCGAGATGATTGCAGTGGCCAAGTCAGGCAAGGCGGTCAGCTACGCCAGCCCCGGTGCCGGCTCGCCCATGCACGTTGTGGCCGAATGGCTCAACCACTCCGCCAATGTGAAGATCACGCATGTCCCCTACCGCGGAGTCGGGCCTTCTGTCGTTGACGTGGTGGCAGGCCATGTGCCTACCGCATGGGTCACGCTGGGTGCGGTCAGCCAGTACACCAGTTCAGGCCGCCTGATCCCGCTGGCCATTGGTGATGCCAAACGTTCGTCACTTGCGCCCAACGTCCCTACCCTGGTCGAGCTCGGCTACAAGGACGTCGTGGTCGGTGCGTGGAATGGCTTTTTTGCCCCCAAGGGCACACCGGCCGATGTGGTCAGGCTGCTCAACAGCAACCTGAACGAAATCGTCAAAATGCCCGACGTCGTTGAAAAGCTCGCCACCTTTGGCGCACTCCCGGTCGGCGGCGCGCCAGACGTCCTGGGCAAAACCAATGCCTCGGACTTTGAAGTCATGGGCAAGACCATCCGCGAGCTCGGCATCACCGCTGAATAAGCCATGAAACGCGACGTGCCGGGTCCGGCGATGGACACCAGAAATCTATCCACCATCGGCACCTCGGTGCCGCAGGTCACGGCGCGCGCCAAGGTATTGGGCCGGGCCCAGTATGCCGGTGACATCAAGGTCGCAGGCATGCTGCACGGCAAAGTCTTGCGCAGTCCCTACCCGCACGCGCGCATCGTCAACATTGATGTCTCTGCAGCGCTTGCACTGCCTGGCGTCAAGGCCGTTTTGACGGGCGCGGATGCCCCAAAAACCATGTGGGGCGTACATCACAAGGAGCGTCGCATCCTGGCCGAGGGCCGCGTGATTTTCTCTGGCGAGGAAGTCGCAGCAGTGGCCGCCACCACCGAAGAAATCGCGCGCGACGCGATTGACCTGATCACCGTCGAATACGAAGAGTTGCCCGCCATCCTGAGCCCTGAAGCTGCCATGGCAGAAGGCACGCCAGGCGTGCACCCCGGGCGCAACAACATCTCGCACGACATCCAGTTCGAGCGTGGCAGCGTGGAAGCCGGTTTCACCGAGGCAGATGTGGTCTACGAAGCCACCTACAACACCCATGCGCAGTACCCAGGCTACCTGGAGCCCATGGGCACGGTGGCCATGATCGATGCGGAAGGCCGCCTCGTGGTGTGGACCTCCACACAGTCGGTTTTTCTGGCACGTGCGCGGCTGGCCTCGGCGCTTGAAAGGCCTGTCAGCAGCATTCGTGTGATACAGGCCACGACCGGTGGTGGCTTTGGCGGCAAGCTGGTGGAAGACGCCAACAACCTGATTGCCAGCCTGCTCGCACTCAGGACCGGCCAGCCGGTGCGGCTGGTCAACAACCGGCTGGAAGACTTCATGGCCTGCTGCTCCAGCCTGCCTGAGCAGATCACCCTCAAACTGGGCATGACCAGAGAAGGCCTGATCGTTGCGAAGGACGTGCGCATCATTGCCGAGTGCGGCGCCTACAGCGGGCTGTCGGCTGAAGTGATGCACGTCAGCGCCATGCGCAGCGACAACATGCACCGACTGAAAAACGTGCGTTCGCACGCCAGTCTGGTCTACACCAACAACCCGCCGCACGGCGCGTTTCGCGGTTTTGGCGGAACGCAAATGCTGTTTGCCCTGAACAGCCACATCGACATGATGGCCGGCATGCTGCACATGGACCCGGTGGACATCCACAAGCTGAACGCCATAGGCGCCGGCGAAGTTTCGGTGCACGGCTGGCAGATCGGCAGCACAGGCCTGAAAGAGTGCATGGACAGCGCCACCGCTGCCATTGGCTGGCAGGCCAAACGCCAACGGGCGCCGGCACCAGGGGCGAAACGCCGCGGCGTCGGCATGGCAGCGGCCATGCATGTCAGCGGCAACCGCACCATCGGCAACTGGGACGGTTCCACGGTGGTGCTCAAGGTCAATGAAGACGGCCGCGTGGTCGTGCACAGCAGCGAATGCGACATGGGCCAGGGGGCGATGACGGTGCTGAGCCAGATCGTCGCGCATGAACTCAACATCCCACTGGCCCATGTGCATGTGGTGGTGCCCGACACCGACAGCTCGCCGTTTTGCATCGGCTCGCTGGCGTCGCGGGTCACCATCGTTGCGGGCAATGCGGCCATACTCGCGGCCCGCAAAGCCCGCGAACAGCTTTTTGAAGTCGCGTCTGGCATCCTGAAAGTGGATGTCAGCCAGCTTGAACTCACCGACAACGGTATCGCCGTCATCGGTGCAGCGGACAAAAAAACCAGCCTGGCCGATGCAGCGCGCCAGCACATCTGGCGGCATGGTGGTGACGGCCTGCAGGTCAGCGCCACCTGGGATGCCAACACCGTCATGCACGATGCCAACTGCTTCGGCAACATCGCCCCGGCTTATTCCTTTGCGGCGCAGGCGGTTGAAGTCGAAGTGGACACTGAGACCGGGCAGGTCACCGTTGTTGACAGCTATGTGTCAGACGACTGCGGCAAGGCCTTCAACCCGCAGGCCATCCATGGGCAGACCAATGGCGCCACCGCACAGGCCATTGGCTGGGCCCTGTATGAACAACTGCAAGTGGAAGGTGGCCGGCTGATGAACGGCAATTTTGCCGACTACACCATGCCCACCGCCGACGCGGTGCCCATGTTTCGTGGCGGCATTGTGGAGTCGAACGACCCGAATGGCCCCTACGGCGCCAAGGGCGCAAGCGAAACCGCCATCCTGCCCGGTGCACCGGCCATCGCCAACGCGGTGTACAACGCCATCGGCATACGCATCAACGACCTGCCCATCACACCAGAAAAAATCCTGGCGGCGTTGCGTGCACAGCGGCAAGCCCAGCCTGAAGGAGAGCGCCATGCGTGAATTTGAATTCCTCGAACCGGCCTCGGTGACAGAGGCCAGCCGCATCCTGGCAGAAGTGGGCGACGATTGCCGGCTGATGGCCGGCGGCACCGCGCTGCTGCTGGCCATGCGCCAACGCATGGCCACACCGACGCATGTGGTGTCGGTCGCAAAAATCGAACGCCTGCGCGGCATTGACTTTGATGCAGCACGCGGCCTGCGCATTGGCGCACTTTCAAAACACAGTGACGTCGAACGCTCGGCGCTGGTGCAACAGCACTACCCCATGCTGGCCTCGATGGCAGCGCGTGTGGCCAACCCACAAGTGCGCAACCAGGGCACGATAGGCGGCAACCTTTGTTATGCCGATCCGGCCACAGATCCGCCGGGCTGCCTGATGTCACTGGGCGCTGAAGTGGTGCTTGGCAGCACACGCGGCGAGAGGGTGTTATCCATCGAGGATTTCCTGGTGGACTACTACACCACAGCCCTCGAACCGGATGAGCTGCTGCTCGAAATCCGTGTACCGGTGCAGGCCGCAGACAGCGAAGGCCTGTACACCCGCTTTCGCCGCACCGCAGCCGAGCATCGCCCGCTGGTCAACCTGTCGCTGATGACGCGGCGCAGCGGCGCCAGTTGCCACCAGGCCCGGCTGGTCGTTGGCGCATCGACCACCACACCGACGCGTGCCTTGCGCGCCGAAGCTTTCATGGCGGGCAAAACCATCACCCCAGCTGTCGCTGCAGAGGCTGCAGAGATGGTGGCGAAGGACATCGACACGCTGTCAGACCAGCGCGGCAGCGCGGACTTCAGGCGCGACATGGTGAGGGTCGTCGCACGCCGAAGCATTTCCACCCTGTTCGGCCTGCCGACAACCTGAGGAAACCATGAGCACGCACCCCATCCACATTCGCGTCAATGGTGACGCGCACAGCCTGCAGGTCCCGTCGCGGCGGCTGCTGTGTGACTTCATTCGCGACGACCTCAACCTCACGGGCACCAAGCGCGGCTGCGAAACCGGCACCTGTGGCGCCTGCTCTGTGCTGCTCGATGGCGAAGTCGTCAAGTCCTGCCTGTCGCTCGCCGTTCAGGCGAACGGCTCGGCCATCACGACCATCGAAGGACTCGGCAGCAGCGACAGCCTGCACCCGCTGCAGCAGTGCTTCATGGAGATCGGCGGCCTGCAGTGCGGTTACTGCACACCGGGTTTTTTGATCACCGCCTGCGCCATGCTCAAGAAGAACCCGCATCCCACCGAAGACCAGGTTCGCGAAGGGCTTGGTGGAAACCTTTGCCGTTGCACCGGCTATACCCAGATTGTGGAGTCCGTCATGGCGGCGGCGGAGAAGATCAATGGACATTGAAAAAATACTGACCGTGGCCGCGCCGCCCGCACAAGTCTGGGCATTGCTGCTGGACCCGGCCGTCATGGGCTCGTGTGTGCCCGGCATGAAGTCGATTCAGGTCGTGAGCGATGTCGAATACCTGGCCGAGATGCATGTGAAGATCGCCTTCGTCAGCGCACGCTTCAAGATCAGGACCACCATCGTCGAAACCCGGCCGCCGCACTACCTGCGTAGCGAAGGCACGGGCGAAGACGCATCGGTGGCGAGTTCGCTCAAACAGGTCAGCGAGATATTCCTCAGCGAAATGCCTGACGGCCAGACCGAACTGCGCATGAAGATCAAGGTCGATGTGCTGGGCCGGCTTGGCACCTTCGGCCTGAGCGTCATGAAGACCAAGGCAGACCGCATGTGGGACGAGTTCGGCGTTAACCTGGCGGCGCGGCTGGCACCAGAAGGCACAGCCACCGCTGCGGAACAAAGCCCCGCAACGACGGAGCCAACTGTCTCGCAGGCGGGCGAAAGCGGCGCAGCGTTACCCGCGTCTTCGCCAGCTCACCACGACAGGGCCTTGCCCCTCGCGCTGCCGCAGGGGGCAAACCGGACATTTGAGAAGCGATCATGGCTGGCGCGCGTGCTTGGACTGCCGCCCGCAACGCAGGCACAGCGTGATGCCAACGACATCGTGATCGAGGTGCGCCGGGCCGACAGCCTGGTCACCATCCGCTGGCCGGTGCAGAGCGCCAGCGCATGCGGACTGTGGCTGCGTGACTACCTGAAATAGGGACTGGAACCTGGGATGCTATCTATTTGATAGCTTTTCACGTCCGTTTCTATTGGCTTTGGGGCATTTTTGGCTGTTAAAAAAGGCATTTTTGGGCTTTTTTTGGGCCTGCCAGCGGGTGGCAACAAGATTCAAAAACAGCTGTATTAGCTATTACAGCTGTTTTCAAAGATGGGAAAAGACGTGCCTTGTGCACCCCGACGGGTCGCTGCCACCTCCCCCGCCACCTTGTTTGAACCAGCGCCCAGCGGCTGGCTGGAAGGATCGGGCGTACATTCAGTCAATGCTGACCCTGGCGTCCTTGACCAGACGGACAAAACGCTCGGTGTCCTCCCGGATCTGCCTGGCCATTTGCTGCGGGGTGTCACCGACGGGCTCGGCCCCCAGCTCCTCCATCTTCTTGCGGAAGTCCGGCGCGTTGACGATCCGGACCAGCTCGGTATTCAGGCGTGTGACGATGTCTCTTGGCGTGGCAGCAGGTGCGAGAAGGCCAAACCAGGTGCCGAGGTTAAAACCCTTGAGCCCGGCTTCATCGAGCGTTGGGACATCCGGCAGTGTCGGCGAACGTCTGGCCGTGGTCACAGCCAGTGCACGCAACTTTCCAGCCTTGATGTGTGGCAGCACGGGCGTGATGGTGTCAAACGACATGGTGATCTGCCCACCCAGCAAATCCGTCGTGAGCGGACCGCTTCCCTTGTACGGCACATGCAGGAGCTGCACACCGCCCATGCTTTCAAACTGCGCGCCAATCAGGTGCTGGCCGGTGCCATTGCCGTTGGAGCCGTAGGTCAGCTTGCCCGGGTCGGCCTTGGCCATGGCCAGCAGTTCTTTGACATTTTTTGCCGCAAAGCCCTGGCTGACCACCAGCACATTGGGCACCAGTGCAACCGTCATGATGGGGGCCAGATCTTTCTGAAAATCGTAGGGCAGCTTTTTGTAGACACTGGTGGCAATGGTGTGGTGTACCGCACCCATCAGCAGGGTGTAACCATCGGGTTTGGCTTTGGCGACAAAGTCTGCGCCCACCGTCGCGCCTGCGCCGGGTTTGCTCTCGACGACCACCGGCTGACCCAGCGCCTTTGACAATTCCTGCCCGACAGCGCGCGCCAGGACGTCGGTGGTGCCTCCCGCGGGGAAAGGCACGACCAGGCTCATCGGCCGAGCCGGCCACGGTGCCGCGCCGGACTGGGCCTGGGCACTGGCGCCCAGGCCGCAGGCCATGAGCAGAACGGACAGCCTTATGGCGCAACGGATATGGAATGAATGCATGTTTGTCTCCTGTGTGGTTTGTCTTTTGCCTGCTTTTTGCTTTTTGCTTTTTTCAGGCGGCCTTGCGCTGTGCAGCAGCGGCAATGCGTGCACAAACAGCCTGTGTCACCTGTTCCGTCGTGGCCTTGCCACCCAGGTCGCCGGTGTGCAGCGTGGGGTCGGCCGTGACCTGTTCGATCACGCCCATCAACGTTCTGGCCGCTTGCGTTTCACCCAGGTGTTCCAGCAGCATGACGCAACTCCAGAAGGTGCCCACGGGGTTGGCAAGACCTTTGCCCATGATGTCAAAGGCCGAGCCGTGAATGGGCTCGAACATCGAGGGGTAGCGACGCTCCGGGTCGATATTGCCGGTAGGCGCAATGCCCAGGCTGCCGGCCAGCGCTGCGGCCAGATCACTCAGGATGTCGGCGTGAAGGTTGGTGGCCACCAGGGTGTCCAGCGTGGCCGGGCGGTTGACCATGCGTGCGGTCGCAGCATCCACCAGTTCCTTGTCCCAGGTCACATCCGGAAATTCCCTGGCTATCTGAACCGCGATCTCGTCCCACATCACCATGGCATGGCGCTGGGCATTCGATTTGGTCACCACCGTCAACAGCTTGCGGGGGCGTGTCTGCGCCAGCCTGAAGGCGTAGCGCATGATGCGCTCGACACCGGCGCGCGTCATCATTGACACATCGGTGGCGGCCTCGATGGGGTGACCCTGGTGCACACGGCCACCCACGCCGGCGTATTCACCCTCCGAGTTCTCGCGCACGATGACCCAGTCCAGGTCTGCAGGCGCACAGCGTTTGAGCGGGCCATCGATGCCCGGCAGGATGCGGGTGGGCCGCACGTTGGCGTACTGGTCAAACCCCTGGCAGATCTTCAGGCGCAGGCCCCACAAGGTGATGTGATCCGGGATATGCGGGTCACCCGCCGAGCCGAACAGGATGGCATCCTTGTGACGCAGCGCGTCCAGCCCATCCTGCGGCATCATCTCGCCGTGTGCACGAAACCAGTCGCCGCCCCAGCCAAAGTTCTCAAAATCGAAAGCGAAGTTGCTGACGGCGGCCAGTGACGCCAGCACTGTCTGGCCCGCAGGCACCACTTCCTTGCCGATACCATCGCCGGGAATGCAGGCTATTTTGTAGGTCTTCATGGGAGGTCTCCTGTGGGGTGAAAAATCGAACACTGTCAAAGCGGGTTGAACTGTAAAACTTGCACGACTTAACAGAAGTACCTAAAGTTAAGCCATTGTTTACTTTGAATTAACAATGTCCACACCCTCCTCGGCCCCCTCAGAGATGGCGTTCTTCTGCATGCTGGCCAGGTCTGGCAGCTTCTCGGCCACGGCACGCGAGATGGATGTAACCACGCCGGCCATCAGCAAACGTCTGTCGCAAATGGAAGCCCGTCTGGGCGTGCAGCTGTTGAACCGCACGACGCGCCGCATCAGCCTGACGTCCGAAGGCGAGGTCTACCTGGCGCATGCGCGGCGCATTCTTGCCGACATCGAGGACATGGAACACATCGTGTCGAGTTCAGTGGCCGCACCGAAAGGCCTGCTGCGCGTGAACGCCACCCTCGGCTTTGGGCGAAGCAACATCGCGCCACTGATCTCGCAGTTTGCAAAACGCTATCCCGAGGTTCAGGTCCAGCTGCAACTGACCGTCAATCCCCCGCCGCTGGGGGACGATGCGTTTGACGTGTGCATACGATTTGGGGAGCCGCCTGATGCGCGGGTGATCGCCAGGCGTCTGGGCGCCAACCGGCGCCTGCTCTGCGCGGCACCGGCGTACCTCGCAAGACACGGCACACCGCAGGTACCACGCGAGCTGGCGCAGCACAACTGCATCGGTATCCGTCAAGGCGACGAAGCCTACGGCATCTGGCACCTGACAGCGGCCCGGCGCACAGAGACCGTCAAGGTGCGCGGCGACCTGAGCACCAATGATGGCGAGATTGCAGTGAGCTGGGCGCTTGCCGGCCACGGCATCCTGATGCGCGCGGAATGGGACATTGCCAAATACCTGCGCAGCGGACGGTTGCAGCAGGTGCTTGAAAACTGGCAGACACCGCCAGCAGATATCTATGCCGTCTACCCGCAGCGCCACCAGACCGCAGCCCGGGTTCGCACCTTTGTGGATTTTGTCGTCAAGGCTTTTTCGGCTTCGCCATCACCAGGCTGAAAGTCACCAAGCGTGACCGACCGGAAAGCCGGAAGGCCTTGTGAGCGAGTGCACAGAAGGCGGTGGCTTTTAATGCGCGCCTGCCGCCGCATCGGCACTGCTGGCGCCACCTGTCCCGGGCTTCGCGGGCCGTGCCAGGTAGACCAGCGGGATCAGCGCCAGAAAGATCAGCGCGGACACATAAAACACATCCGACGCAGCCAGCATATAGGCCTGCTGGTCCACCAGCCGGTTGATGGTGCCCAGCGCCTGGTCGGGCGTGAGACCTGCGCTGCCCAGACCGGCCATCGCACTGTTGGCGGCCTGGCTGCCGGTGTTGACAGTATCTGCAATGTGCGCATGGTGCATGGCGGCGCGGTCTTGCCAGACGGTGGTTGCAATCGAAGTGCCGAAAGAGCCGGCAGTAATCCGTGCAAAGTTCGACAGGCCCGATGCCGCGGGGATCTTGTCAGGCGAGATGCCCGACAGCGTCAGCGTCACCAGCGGAATGAAGAAGAAGGCCATGGCCACACCCTGGATGATGGTGGGGATCATGATGGTCCAGAAATCGGCCTGCGTGTTGAAGTGCGAGCGCATCCACAGCACGAGTGCAAAGGTCAAAAAGGCAAATGTCGCCATCCTGCGCGGATCAACCTTGCCGATGTTCTTGCCGACGATGGGCGAGAACACCAGCGCCATCAAACCCACCGGCGCCATGATCATGCCGGCCTGCGTGGCGGTGTAACCCATGAACTGCTGCAGCCAGAGCGGCAGCACGACCACGTTGCCAAAAAAGAGACCGTAGCCAATCGATAGTGCCAGTGCGCCGGCCCAGAAGTTGCGCCGCTTGAAGAGGCGCAGGTCGACCACCGGGTGCTCCTCGGTCAGCTCCCAGATCACAAACGCAATCAGGCCGACCAGCGCGACGATGCCTAGCGCAATCACTTCTCCTGAATGAAACCAGTCGAGCTCCTGTCCCTTGTCGAGCATGATCTGCAGCGCACCAATCCACAGCACGAGCAGGGCCAGCCCGACCGAATCAATCGGCAGTTTGCGTATCTGGCTTTCGCGCTTGTGGTAAATCTTCCAGATCATGAAGGCCGCGCCAAAGCCGACCGGAATGTTGATATAGAAAATCCATGGCCATGAGATGTTGTCGGTGATCCAGCCGCCCAGCAGCGGCCCGAGCACGGGCGCCACCAGCGTCGTCATCGACCAGAGGGCCATTGCAAGCCCCGCGAGGGCCTTGGGGTAACTCGACAGCAGCAGCGTCTGCGACAGCGGAATCAGCGGGCCTGCAGCCAGGCCCTGCATGATGCGAAAGATGATCAGCGTCGTCATGTTGGGCGCCAGGCCGCACAGCCAGGAGCTGATGACAAACAAAATCACGCTGATCATGAACAGACGCACCTGCCCGAAGCGTTGCGACAGCCAGCCCGTGAGCGGCACCGAGATCGCATTGGCCACACCAAAGCTGGTGATGACCCAGGTGCCCTGGTTGGGGCTGACGCCGAGGTCACCCGCAATTGCTGGCAGCGACACATTGGCAATCGAGGTGTCGAGCACGTTCATGAAAGTCGCAGCCGACAGGGCCAGCGTGCCCCACATGCGGGCCGAGCCCGTCAGCGGAGGCAACTCGATGTGCGCATAGGGCTTTTCATCGGCTGGCGCGGTCGGCGCCGGGGACTTGTCGCTCGTATCGGGAAGGGATGCAGTAGCCATGAAAGCCTGAAAATTCTTGAAAGAAGCCGTTAGAAATATCCAGGCGTTTTTAGAATGTCGAAGTCACGGCGCCGGGTTTGGACACCGCGCCAGCCTTGGCGAGATTTGAACTCGCATCGACTTTGGCGCCACTGGTTTTAGCGACACTGACGCTACCTGCGGACTTGCCCATGTTGGCCGCAATCACACGTTTGACATCCTGGTCAGCCGCATCGCCGGGCACGCCCCAGGCATGCACTTCAGCCTGCGCAGCAGGACGCGGTGCGTCGGCCAGCGTCTTGCCATCCTTGTTGCTGATATCAACTT
The DNA here is from genome assembly GCA_040388335.1 of Pseudomonadota bacterium. Taxonomy (GTDB): domain Bacteria; phylum Pseudomonadota; class Gammaproteobacteria; order Burkholderiales; family Burkholderiaceae_C; genus Polaromonas. The sequence goes on from JAZKCB010000226.1 coordinate 12,785, forward strand.
CAGCATCCATCGACAGGCCTACACGCAGCGGGTTGGCCTCAATCTGTTTGGCGTCGAGCGCGATACGCACAGGCACGCGCTGCACCACCTTGATCCAGTTGCCTGTCGCGTTTTGCGCCGGCAGCAATGAGAACGCGGCGCCAGTCCCTGCACCAAGACCGGCGACCGTGCCCTTGTATTCAACCTTCTTGCCGTAAACGTCAGCCACCAGCTTCACCGGCTGGCCGATACGGATATTGCGCAACTGCACTTCCTTGAAATTGGCATCCACCCAGACCTGCTTGAGCGGGATGATGGACATCATGGGCGTGCCGGCAGCCACGCGCTGGCCGAGCTGAACCGTGCGTTTGGCCACATAGCCATCAACAGGCGCAGGCATGGCCGCACGTTGCGTGGCCAGGAATGCCTCGCGCACCTTGGCAGCGGCCATCAACACGCTGGGGTGCTGCTCGACGCTGGTGCCTTCGGTCAATGCCTGGTTGCTGGCAAGCTGTTCGCGTGCGGCCACCACACCGGCCTGGGCCGCAGCGAGTGCGCTTTTGGCATTGGCGAGTTGTGTCTCGGCGTGGCCGAGTTCCTCTTTCGACACGGCACCATTGCCGGTCAGCGACTGGCGACGATTCAGGTCATCGTTGGCGCGGGCGATTTCGCTTTGGGCTTTGACCACGTCCGAATCGCGCAGCATGATCTGCGCCTGCAGCGTGCCGTTGTTGGCGTACAGCGTACGCACCTGGCGTACAGCCTGCGCGAGCGCGGCCTCGGCCTGGTCCAGCGCCACTTTGGCGTCGGCCGGGTCAAGCTGCACCAGCGGCTGGCCGGCCTTCACAAAGTCGGTGTCGTCGGCCATGATGGCCAGCACGGTTCCGCCGATTTGCGGCGTGATCTGGATCACGTTGCCCTGCACATAGGCGTTGTCGGTGGACTCGTAGTGGCTGGCCACGAGGTATTCGTAAGCGCTCCAGCCCAGACCGCAAACCACCACCACTGCAGCCAGTGCAGTGAGGGCTTTCTTGCGTTTGGGGTTGCCTTGCACGGGCACGTTGGCGGGCGCGGGAGAGGTGGATTCGGTGGCGTTCATGATGTGCGGTATTTCTATGCGTTGACGGGTTCAGAAAGGACGGGGCTTGTCTCTGGACTTTTTTAGGGGGCTGCTTAACGGGTGGCTGCAACGGTTTGCGGCAAGGCTTGGGCAGGCGTGTAGCCGCCGCCCAGCGCGCGAATCAGCCCGACCTGCGTATCAAGCGCGCGGGCAGAAAGATCGACCGCGCCACGGCGCTGTGCAAGCACATTGGTCTCAGCTGTCAGCACGTTGAGGTAGTTGCCCAGGCCGGCCTTGTAGCGCTGCAGGGCAATGTCATAGGCACCTTCAGCAGCCTGCTGCGCAGCACGCTGCTCAGCCTGCTGGCGTGCGATGGCTTGCGATGAGGCAACCTGATCGGCTACATCGCGCACGGCATCCAGCACGGCGGCGTTGTAGCTTTCAACCGCAGCATCGAGGTCGGCCGTCTTGCCACGAAGGTTGGCGCGCAAACGGCCAGCATCAAAAATTGGCAGGCGCAGGGCCGGCCCCACACCCCATTGCTGGCTACCGGATTCAAACAGGCGGTTAAGGCCAATGCTGGAGAAGCCGGCAAACGCGACCAGGTTGATGTTCGGGTAGAACTGGGTTTTCGCATTGGCCACATCCTTGACGGAGGCCTCAACGCGCCAGCGTGCAGCGGTGATGTCGGCGCGTCGGCCCAGCAGGTCGGCGGGGATGGCCGTTGCAGCAGCGACGTTTTTAATCGATGCCAGTTGTGGCGGTACCGTCTTCAGCGCTGCATCAGGCTGTCCGACCAGCGCACCCAGTGCATTGCGGGTCAGTGCGATTTGCTCGTTCAGGGATTCGAGCTGCAAACGCGCTTCAGGCAGGCCGCCTTCGCTCTGGCGCAGCTCAAGCCGTGTATCAAGCCCCGCGCCCACGCGGTCCTGCACCAGCTTCAGTGTTTCACCGCGCTGGGCCAGCGTACGGTTGGCCACTGCGGCCTGCTCGCCAAGGCGGGCCAGCTGAAAGTAGGTGCGCACCACATTGCTGGCCAGCAAAATGCGCGCGGCCTCGGCATCGGCTTCAGCGGCATGCATGCTGCCAAGTGCGGCATCGAGAGCAGCGCGGTTCTTGCCGAAGAAATCAAGCTCCCAGCTGGCGTTGAGTTGTGCCGTGCCGGTTTCGCGAATCGTGCCGGCCAGGGGTGCGGGCACCAGGCCATTTTTTGTATAGAGCTGGCGTGTGGCATCAAGTTGCGCGCCAATCTGCGGCAGGGTCGCGGCATCCGCCACTTCAATCACCGCCTGCGCACGTGTCAAACGCGCCTGTGCAATCTTGAGATTGGGGCTGGTCGAGAGCGCCTGCGCGACAAGGCGGTTCAGCTGCTCGTCGCCAAAGTCCTTCCACCACTCCGCACCAACCAGGGGCGCAACCGGCACCACCGCAGGCGCAGAGGTCTGCAAGCCGACAGAAGCGTCATCACGCAGGGTCGATTTCGATTCAATGCCCGACATGTCCGCGCAACCGGTCATGCCGGTGGCCATCACGCCCGCGGCAAGCACGCCGGCAGCAGCGACGATGGCCATGCGGAAAGAGGCACGCCAGACAGGCATGCTTTCACTTGCTTTTTCGGTATTTTCAGGCGCAAGGGCGCAGGCGCCACATGATGCTGTTTCAGGTTTGTTGTTCATTTTCAGCTAACGAGGAAGGAGATGCGATAAGTGAGGCGGGCGATTTGTCGACAGCTTTTTCAGTCTGCCCCTGCATCGACAGCGCGGTGTCCAGGATGCGGCGCAAAAAGCCCTTGAGGACCTGCCACTCATCAGCCGAGAAGCCGGAGAGGTGGGCGTTCTGCACGCGGCAAAGAATTTCGGGAATGCCCTGAGCTGCAGTGCGGCCCGCTTCAGTCAGTTCAAGGTTCACGACGCGGCGGTCTTCTGACGAACGCACGCGGCGACAAAGCTGTTTGGCTTCAAGCCGGTCCAGCAGGCGGGTCATCGAGCCAGCGTCCAGTTCACACGAACGCGCCAGTTCGGCCACTGTGGAGGCGGTTCCCATATAGAGCTTGAGCAGCGGCACCCACTGCGCATTGGTCAGGCCGGTCGGCTCAAGCTCGCGCTCGATCTGCTGGCTGGCCACAGAAATGATGCGGCGCATCAAATACGCAACGCTCTCATCCGGCTTGTAGCCCTTGGCGCGATAAAACTCCACCATCGGGCATGTCAGGCCATCGATGAGCGGATTGGGTCCGCTTGGCGGATCTTTCGGATTTGGTGGAACGGGTTTTGAAGCCATGGGGCAAATAATACATGCCTAGACAAATATTGTCAAGGCGGTCTTTGTATGGGCAAGCTATTGGCGCTAAACTTGCCGGATGGCCACCTCCCCTATCCCATCAAGCGCGCCCAAGGGCTCGCCGCGCTCACTTTCAGGCCTTGTGCCCTTCCTGCGCCCTTACTGGAGGCGGATTGCGCTGGCGGGGTTTTTCCTCGTCATGGCGGCGATTGCGACGCTGGTGTTTCCGCTGGCGCTGCGCAGCCTGATTGACGGCGGCCTGGTCAATGCCAACATGAGCGCCGCCGGCAAGGGCGAACAACTTGTCGCTTTGCGCAGCCACTTTTTTGAGCTCTTTGCCGTCGCCGCCGCACTCGGCCTGTTTTCAGCCGGTCGCTTTTACATGGTCAGCTGGCTGGGCGAGCGCGTCACCGCCGACCTGCGCAATGCGGTCTATTCACACGTTGTGCGGCAAAGCCCCGAATTTTTCGAGACCACACAAACCGGTGAAGTACTGAGCCGCCTGACCGGCGACACCACGCTGGTTCAGACCGTGGTCGGCTCATCGCTGAGCATGGGGCTGCGCAACGCCGTGATGGGCATCGGCGCGCTGGTCATGCTGATTTACACCAACCCGTATTTGATGTTTCAGGTGCTGGGCGTGCTGGTGCTGATCGTCGCGCCATCGGTCTGGTTTGGCCGCCGCGTGCGCAAGCTCTCGCGCGCCAGCCAGGACCGGGTGGCCGACTCCAGTGCGATTGCTGCAGAAGTTCTGAACGCCATCCCCGTCGTGCAAAGCTACACCGCCGAAGGCCGTGAAGCCACGCGCTTCAACGTCTCGACAACGAACGCCTTCAACGTCGCCGTGCGGCGTACCAAGGCCCGCTCGGCGCTGGTCGCCTTCATCATCATTGCCACCTCGGCGGCGCTGCTGTGGGGCCTGTACCAGGGCACGCAGGCTGTCATGCGCGGCGATATCTCTGCAGGTCATCTTGGCCAGACAGTCGTTTACGTCATCATCCTGGCCAGCGCGGCTGCCGTGCTCGGCGAGGTCTATGGCGACCTGCTGCGCGCAGCGGGTGCGACAGAAAGATTGATGGAGTTGCTTGAATCACGTTCGCCTGTGACATCACCCGCCAACCCCGTGCCTGCTGCTGTGACGCAGGCGGGCAGCGCGGTGAAATTTGAGTCAGTGAATTTTCACTATCCATCGCGGCCCACACAGCCAGCGCTGACAGACTTTTCACTCAGCGTCGCGCCCGGCGAAACCGTGGCCATCGTCGGCCCCAGCGGCGCCGGCAAGAGCACCGTGTTCCAGTTGCTGCTGCGCTTTTACGATCCTGCATCCGGCCGCATTGAGCTGGACGGCGTGCGCACGGCAGACATGTCACTCGAAGACCTGCGCAAACGCGTCGGCATCGTGCCGCAGGACGCCGTCATCTTTTCAACCAGCGCGCTGGAGAACATTCGCTACGGCAAACCCGATGCGACCGAAGAAGAAACACGCGCCGCCGCGAAGGCCGCGTTTGCACACGACTTCATCAGCGCCTTGCCTGAGGGCTATGACACCTTCCTCGGCGAGCGCGGCGTGCGCCTGTCGGGCGGCCAGCGCCAGCGCATTGCGATTGCGCGCGCCATGCTGAAAAACTCGCCACTGCTGCTGCTCGACGAAGCCACCAGCGCACTCGACGCCGAAAGCGAACGCATGGTGCAGGCCGCGCTGGAATCGGCCATGCGCAACCGCACCACCCTCGTCATCGCCCACCGGCTGGCCACCGTGCAGCAGGCTGACCGCATCGTCGTGCTGGACCACGGCAAGGTGGTTGAGCAGGGCACGCACCACGAACTTGTGCAGCGTGGCGGCGTCTATGCGCGGCTGGCTGCGCTGCAGTTCACGACCTAGGACATGGATTGAGGGTCTGCCGCAACCCAAGGCGGCCCACGCCATAAATGCATAACAGGTAGTGAAACCGGACGAAGCGCCGTGGCAGGGGCCTGCCTAAAATCTTCCGGCTGGCCAGCGCTCCTGCACGGCCTTCCCCGCACAAAAGACAAAGAGGCAACATGCTCCACCACAAGAACCCCCTGTTACCCAACCGCCGTGCCGTGTTGCACGCAATTCCCGCGCTTGCCGCTGCGGCGGCGCTGCCCGCTGCCGCACAGGTCGGTGCACGGCCCTATCCAGCCAGCCCCGTACGGGTGATCGTTCCGCATCCTGCAGGCGGGCCGGCGGACCTGATCGCACGCATCGCGGCAACAGAACTCGGCAAGGGGTTGAACCAGTCCTTCTTTGTTGAAAACCGGCCCGGCGGCGGCAGCCTCATCGGTGCGGCAGCGGTGGCGCAAGCCAAACCCGATGGCGAAACGCTGCTGGTCAATGCGTCCGTGCACGTGATTTACCCGGCCATGTTCAAGCAGCTCAACTTCGATGTCATTCGTGATTTCACGCCCGTGACGCAACTCACCAGCGTGCCGCTGGTGTTGATGGTGAACCCACAACTGCCGGTGAAGAATGTCAGGGAACTGATCGCCTACGCCAAGGCCAATCCCGGCAAATTGTCGTTCGGGTCTTCCGGCAACGGCGGTGCACAGCACCTGGCGGCAGAACTCTTCAAGCAGATGACGGGCACCTACATGGTCCACATTCCGTATCGTGGCGCCGCACCCGCGCTGACTGACCTGATGGGCGGCCAGATCCAGGTGATGTTCGATTCCATGACCTCATCGCTGCAACACATCCGCAGCGGCAAGCTGCGCGCCCTGGCAGTCACCAGCCAGCAGCGCTCCAGCCTCCTGCCCGATGCGCCGACGGTTGCCGAATCAGGCGTGCCCGGCTACACGCTGGCCAACTGGTACGGCATCTGGGCGCCCAAAAATACGCCGCCCGAGATTGCCAACCGGATCGCCGCCGAGATTGCCCGCACTTTCCGCACGCCCGAGATGTCGGCGCAGCTGCGCAACTCGGGTTCTGAAATCGTGGCCAGCACGCCGGAAGAGTTTGCAAAGTTCTGCCTGTCCGAGAAAGACAAGTGGGCCAGCATCGTCATGCGTTCAGGCGCAAAACTAGACTGAAAGGGGCCACAGAGCCTGCCGGGACGATGTCATGCATTTTTTGCATGACTTTCGAGAAAGCTTGCCTTGGACATTTCCCAGCAGGGCTCCTAAGCTCCGGGTACCAACTTACCCCAACAGGAGTTTTTCCATGTCCAAGGCCACGTCAACCCCCCACGCAGCCGCACCGGTAGCCGCTGTCGACCACAGCGCGCACCCCCTGCCCTCTTACCTCGAGGCCGACAACCTGGGGCCCTGGGGCAACTACCTGCAGCAGGTGGACCGCGTCATTCCCCACCTGGGCAGCCTGGCGCGCTGGGCTGAAACCCTCAAACGCCCAAAGCGCATCCTGATTGTTGACGTGCCCATCCACATGGACGACGGCACCGTGGCCCACTTTGAAGGCTACCGCGTGCAGCACAACGTCTCGCGCGGCCCCGGCAAGGGCGGTGTGCGTTTTCACCAGGACGTGACGCTGTCTGAAGTGATGGCGCTGTCGGCCTGGA
>JAZKCB010000227.1:0-1546 GCA_040388335.1 Pseudomonadota bacterium
GTGGCTTGCGAAGCAACAACCCCGGCCGCATCGCTTTCAAGCAAGCTGAGCAGGTGATAGACGTCCGTCAGGTCTTTTTCATTGACCTCGGTGACGTAGGCGCCGCGCCTGACCTTCATGGTCACCAGGCCTTCGGTGGCCAGTACCTTCAGTGCTTCTCGCAAAGGTGTGCGGCTGATGCCGTATTCCTCGGCCAACTTGAGCTCGTCTATCCAGCTGCCCGGCGCGAGCTCGCGGCTGAAGATGCGCTGGCGCAGCAGCTCAGCCACTTCTTCATAAAGTGCCCGGGGAGTGAGTGAGACAACGGCCATGTTTGTTCTTGCAGACGACAGATAGGTTGGCAAAAGCGGTGTTATTTGCGCCAGTTCTACGAACTATAACCCAAACTGAATTTTGCATCAATAATTATAAATGATGTAAACTTCAGCGAAATTCAAGAAATACCCAAAGGTGGGCTGCAGTTTTGACAGGGCTTTTGAACCTTGAGCTGTCAGCCCATTCGCCAACGACCAGAGTCCTCTCATGACCGATAAAAAGTCCGCCATCGAATCCGGTTTCACGCCTTCCAGTCTGGACGCATGGGCGAAGTCCGCCGCCAGGTCTGCGCCTGGCGGCGATGTGAACGCGCTGAATTGGCAAACACCCGACGGCATCAGCGTCAAGGCGCTTTATACGGCGGAAGACATCAAGGACCTGCCCTATACAAACACGCTGCCGGGTTTTGAGCCTTTCATCCGCGGCCCGCAGGCCACCATGTATGCCGTGCGCCCATGGACGATTCGCCAGTACGCTGGTTTTTCAACGGCTGAAGAATCCAACGCCTTCTACCGCAAGGCGCTGGCCGCAGGCGGGCAGGGCGTGTCAGTGGCTTTCGATCTTGCCACCCATCGCGGCTATGACAGCGATCACCCGCGCGTGACCGGCGACGTCGGCAAGGCCGGTGTGGCCATTGATTCTGTCGAGGACATGAAGATACTGTTCGACCAGATCCCGCTCGACAAGGTCAGTGTCTCCATGACCATGAACGGCGCGGTGTTGCCGGTGCTGGCGGGTTATGTGGTCGCGGCAGAAGAGCAGGGCGTAAGCCAGGACCAGTTGAGCGGCACGATCCAGAACGACATCCTCAAAGAGTTCATGGTGCGCAACACCTATATCTACCCGCCTGCGCCCAGCATTCGCATCATTGGCGACATCATTGAATACACCGCGCAGAACATGCCGAAGTTCAACTCGATCTCGATCTCCGGTTACCACATGCAGGAAGCCGGCGCCAACCAGGCGCTTGAGCTGGCTTTCACACTCGCCGATGGCAAGGAGTATGTGAAGACTGCCTTGGGTAAGGGTCTGGACGTTGACGGTTTTGCCGGACGCCTGAGCTTCTTCTGGGCCATCGGCATGAACTTCTACCTTGAAGTGGCCAAGATGCGCGCTGCCCGTTTGCTCTGGTGCCGCATCATGAAAGGCTTTGACGCCAAGAGCCCTAAGAGCCTGATGCTGCGCACCCATTGCCAGACCAGCGGCTGGAGCCTGACCGAGCAGGACCCTT
>JAZKCB010000228.1:0-7817 GCA_040388335.1 Pseudomonadota bacterium
AGACATAGAGCCCCACGGTCGCGAGCACATAGTTGCTCTCGCCGCCGTTGACGATCCGGCTGGTCTCGAAAAGGATCAGCCCGGCGGACAGCAGCGCAACCATGGCAGAGACCGCCAGTCCAAGCGCCGGTATCTGCAGGAACATGGCGGCCAGGCCTGCGAGGATGGCGATCACCATGCCGGCAAACAAAAAGCCGCCCATGAAGCCGAAGTCACGCCGCGTCGCCAGCACCCAGGCCGAGAGCGCCAGGAAGGTCGCACCCGTGGCCGCCAGCGCCATCATCACGACCTGTCCGCCCGCGGGCAGCGCCAGCACCTTGGCCAGCATGGGTCCGAGGGTGTAACCCATGAAGCCGGTGAGCGCAAACACGGCGGGGATGGCCCAGCCACTGTTTTGGAGCTTGTACACGGCAAACAGCAGACCGAAATAGCCCGCCAGCGTGATCACCACACCCGGGGCCGGCAGCTTCAGCGCCAGCGCTGTGGCCGCAGTGATGGCGCTGAACAACAGCGTGAGCGACAGCAGGGCATAAGTGTTGCGCAGCACGCGCAAAACGGCAGGCGAATGCGCTGGCACCCCGGTTTGAAGGCCGGTCTGCAGGCTCTCGTCACCCTGACTGTGGGTTCCCAAGGGCACGTTCATGATTGCTCCTTTCAAAAATGGTTGAAGCTGCGGCTTGAGAGAAGGGTTGCCGCCTCAGAAAGCGGCGAGCGGTAAACCGGCAGGCCGGGGATTGCGCCCGGGCCTGGCCTGACGCTGCAGGCTGCGCACCAGCACCCGGGCCGAACGCTGCACAGCCAGGTCCAGCGCGCTGCGCCAGTCGCCTGCCAGCGATGACACCACCACCCGGCCGGCGCCTGTTTTGAGCTCGATCTGGCACTGCTTGTCGGTGCCGCCGCGCGGCCCGTTGACGTCGGACAGGCGGACCCTGGCGCGCGGCACCAGCCAGCTCAGCCGGCGTAACGCAAAGCGCATCCGTTCGGTGGCCACCTGGCGAAGCGCAGCGCCTTCAGGGTCGGGGGATTCGAAAATGATGTGCATGGTGCTCTCCTGTTCGGGTTGATGAGAAGTGCAGCTTAGGGCCCACAGCCCCACATTAAAAGCAGCAAGAAACTGAGAAATACTTCTGGAAACTCGAAGTGTCCGGGGCCAGAATCGAGCCATGCAAAACGGCAACCCTCTCAATTACCGCCATCTCTACTACTTCTGGGTCGTCGCCAAGGAGGGCGGCATGACGCGCGCAGCGCACCGCCTCGGCATGGCGGTGCAGACGGTCAGCGCCCAGGTGCGCGAGCTCGAACTCGCGCTGGGCCACAGCCTGCTCAAGCCTGAAGGGCGGGGCCTGCGCCTGACCGAGGCCGGGGTGGTGGCCATGCATCAGGCCGACCAGATTTTTCACCTTGGCGAGCAGCTGCCCGACGCCCTGCGCGATGCCGTCAACGCTCCCAGCGTGCGGCTGGGCGTCGGCATATCAGACGGCCTGCCCAAGCTGGTGGTGAGGCATCTGCTGGAGCCTGTGATGCAGGAGCCGCGGCTGCGACTGCTCTGCCACGACGGCGAATTCGAAGACCTGCTGGGTGAGCTCGCGCTGCACCGCATCGACATGGTGATTGCCGACCGGCCGGCCCCGCTCAACCCCGCGATGCGGCTGTACACCCACCCCATGGGCTCTTCGCCGATTGCCTGGTATGCCACGCCGGAGTTGCACCGGCAGGCCGCCGCTGGCTTTCCGCAGTCGTTGGGCGGGGTTCCCATGCTGCTGCCGACGGGCCATACCGCTGTGCGCGCACGCATCGACCAGTGGCTGATGAAGCACCAGATCAGGCCGCGCATCGTGGGCGAGTTTGAAGACAGCGCCCTGCTCAAGACCTTCGGTGCCAGCGGCATGGGTGTGTTCCCGGCAGCCAGCCTGGTCCATGAAGACCTGACGCAGCGTTACGGCGTGTTGCCCATCGGTGCCTGCACCGGTGTGGACGAGCACTTCTTCGCCATCACCAGCGAGAAAAAGATACAGCACCGGCTGCTGGCGCAGATCCTCAAGCAAAAGTGAGGGCCGGCGAACGCTCAGGGCAATGTATCAGGACGATGTGCCCGCTGCCTGCGCCCGGATGAAATCGATGAACGCGCGCAACGGTGCGGGCGGCAGGCGGTGGCCGGGGTAATACAAAAATGGCCCTGAAAAACTCGGCCACCAGTCTTTCAGCACCGGCTCCAGCGCACCGCTGTCAAGCTGCGGGCGCAGCCAGTCTTCAAACAGGTAGACCAGCCCGGTGCCCGCCACGGCGCAATCCACCACCAGATCAACGGCCGAGCCAATCTGCACGATGAGCGGGCCGGTCGGCGTGATGCGCACCACCTCGCCGTTCTTCTCAAACTCCCAGGGCGGCATGGCGCCACTTGAGAAGCGGCCGCGCAGGCTGGCGTGGTTGACCAGTTCGCCAGGGTGCTGTGGCCGGCCATGTTTGTCGAGGTAGGCGGGCGATGCCGCGAGTGCAAAACGCTGCACACGTGGCCCAATCGGCACCGCGATCATGTCTTTCTCCAGCCGCTCTTCATAGCGAATGCCCGCATCGCAGCCGGCGGCCAGCACGTCGACAAAGGTGTCGTCGGCAAACACTTCAAGCTGGATGTCGGGGTAGGCGGCAAGAAAGGGCGCAACGATGGCGGGCAGGGTCAGCCGTGCGGCACTGACGGCGACATTGAGGCGCAGGGTGCCGGCAGGCCGGTCTCGAAAACCGTTGACGACGTCAAGCGCGGCCTGCACTTCCGTCAATGCGGGTGCCAGCCGCTCGACCAGGCGCTGCCCGGCCTCGGTCAGCGACACGGTGCGCGTGGTGCGATGCAGCAGGCGTACACCAAGCTGCGTCTCCAGCCGGCGAACGGCTTCGCTCAGCCCCGAGGCGCTGCCGCCGCTGGCGCGCGCGCCTTCGCGAAAGCCTTTGGCGCGTGCCACAGCCAGAAAGGCATTCAGATCTGCAAGATTGGTGTCCATTGGTTGCTCACTGGTCGGTTAGGTGCGCTCATTGTTCGATATTCGGCACGACCCGTGCCGATTGTGATGGATTGTCGAACGAGCTGCCCATCCCTACCATTCGCTCACCTTCAACCGAACCGCCATCCCACCAGGAATTCACACCATGTCCAACTCCCCTTTATCCGGCACTTACAGACTCGGCCACCGCGCCGTCAAACGCCTGGGCTACGGCGCCATGCAGCTCGCCGGCCCCGGCGTTTTCGGCCCGCCCAAAGACAAGGCGGCCGCCCTGGCCGTGCTGCGCGAGGCGATTGCCAGCGGCGTCGACCACATCGACACCTCCGACTTCTATGGCCCGCACATCACCAACCAGATCATCCGGGAGGCGCTGCATCCGTACCCGGCCGACCTGGCCATCGTCACCAAGGTCAGCGCGCGCCGCGGCGCAGATGGCTCGTGGCTGCCCGCCATGTCGCCTGAGGAGCTGACCCAGGCGGTGCACGACAACCTGCGCAACCTCGGCCTGGAACAGATCGACGTGGTCAACCTGCGCAGCATGTTCGACGTGCACGGCCCGGCCGAAGGCTCGCTGGAAGAGCCGCTGACCGTGCTGGCCGGGCTGCAGCAAAAGGGCCTGATTCGCCACATCGGCCTGAGCAATGTCACCTCCAAGCAGGTGGCGCAGGGCCGCAGCATCTGCGACATCGTCTGTGTGCAAAACCAGTACAACCTGGCCCACCGCGAAGACGACACGCTGATCGACGAGCTGGCCGGCCTGGGCATCCCCTACGTGCCCTTCTTCCCGCTGGGCGGCTTCACACCGTTGCAGTCATCCGCCCTGTCAGATGTCGCCCAGCAACTGGGCGCCACGCCCATGCAGGTCGCGCTCGCCTGGCTGCTACAGCGCTCGCCCAACATCCTGCTGATTCCGGGCACGTCGTCGGTCGGCCACCTGCGCGAGAACCTGGCGGCGGGTGCGCTGGTATTGGGCACTGAAGCCCTGGCCAGGCTGGAAGGCATCGGGAAATAACGCGCCTCACCGCACGCAAACGCTATGAATTAAATAGCTGCTCACGCCCGTGTTTATTGGCCTGAAGGCTTATTTAATGCCTGAAAACCGGCCTTTTCAGCTGTTTTCAGGCTTCTCGGGCGCTTTTCAGGAAGCCGGGGACACTGAAAATCGCGATTTTTAACGTACACGGCAAATTTTTAATATTTACGTTAAAAATTTGCCGTAAACATTAAAAACTCAGCTGCCCAATGCCGCGCCCTGTTGCCGTGCCATGTGAACCTGGTGCAGCGTGATCTTGCGGACCTCGGCCTGGCTGGTTTCGATGTGGGCGCGCAGCAGCATGGCGGCCTGGTCGCCGCGCTTGTGCTGGATGGCTCTCAGGATCTTGGCGTGTTCGTCATACGTCGCGTCAATGCGCGGCTGCTGGGTGAAGTCGAGCCGGCGGATCACGCGGATGCGGTCGGTGACGTCGCCGTGCACGCGCGCGGTTTCGGCATTGCCAGCGGCGGCGACCAGCGCGCAGTGAAAGGCTTCATCCCAGCGCGCAACCTGGTCCATGTCGCTGCTGCGTTCTGCAGGCTCGACCAGCCAGATGGCGGCGAGCTCGTCGAGCATGAGCTGGTTAACCTTGACGGCGTCTTCGCAGAGACGGTGCACGGCCGTCGTCTCCAGCACCATGCGCAGGTCGTAGAGGTCTTCAAACTGGTTGAAGTCAAACGGCAACACGCGCCAGCCGCTGCGAAACAGCACCTCGACAAAGCCCTCCTGCTGCAGCCGGAAGAGCGCTTGCCGCACCGGGGTGCGCGAGACACCAAGGCGCTCGCTGACTTCGGTCTCGGTGAAGCGGTCGCCGGGCAGCAGCTTGAAGTCGGACACATCGCGCTTGAGCTGTTCATAGACCTCATCAGCCCGCGAAGGGTGGGCTCTGGGAGGTGTGGCGCCGGCGGAGCGATAGGGTGTTGTCTGCACGGGGAAACTTTAACAGTCTTGGGCTTGCGGCGAGAGGTCAAGGGCAAGCCCGCGACTACTCCGCACGCGCCCCGGTCGCCTTCGCAATCACGGCCCACCGTTTGGAGTCGGCACGCACCGATTCGGCAAACGCCTTGCCCGGGATGTAGGAGATCTCGGCGCCGCGCTGCCACATCTGGCCGCGCAGGCGCACGTCTTGAGTCGAGGTCAACACATCGCGCTCGACCTTGCGGACGATGGCCTCGGGCGTGCCGGCCGGCAGAAACAGGCCATACCACTGGTCCGACGCAAAACCGGGGTAACCCATGCTGGCGACGGTGGGCACACCGGGCAGGCGAGAGGTCGGCTGCGCGCCGGTCACCGCCAGCACGCGCAGCTTGCCGCCTTCAATCAGCGGCAGGGCCGACACGATGATGTCGATCATCACCTGCGTGCGGCCGGCAATCAAATCGGGCAGGGCTTGCGCGCTGCCGCGATAGGGCACGTGCGTCATTTTGATTTTGGCCAGCGACAAAAACCATTCGGTCGTCAGGTGCGGCAGCGAGCCACTGCCGTTGGAGGCGTAGCTGAGCTTGCCCGGGTTGGCGCGCGCAAACGCCACCAGGTCTGCAAAAGTCTTGAAAGGTGAATCGGTGGGCACGACCACCACCAGCGGGGAGGTCGCAAAGCCCGCGACGGGCACAAGATCCACCAGCGGGTCGTAGCCCAGCTTGGGGTAGATGTGCGGCGCAATCGTGACGCCGGCCGGAATGCCCATCACCAGCGTGTAGCCGTCGGGTGCGCTTTTGGCGCCTATCTCGGTGCCGATGGTCGAGCCTGCGCCGACGCGGTTGTCGAACACCACCGGCTGGTGCCAGAGCTGCGACAGCGAGGTGCCCATGGCGCGCGCGGCGTAATCGGTGGCGCCACCGGCCGGAAACGGAATGATCAGCTTTGAGGCCTTGACCGGGTAGTCAAGGGCGGCGGCAGGCGGTGTCGCAGCATGCGCCGTAGTGGCCAGCCAGGACAGGGGCGCGGCTGCAGCGGCCAGCCATTTGAGGGAGTCGCGGCGCTTGAAGAGTTGACGGGTCATGCAGCACTGCCTTTAAAAAAATGGGAACGACAAATCACCACAAACCACCCGCGGGATTCATGCAAGCAGGCTGACATGCGCCGCCACCACACGCCAGCCATCGGGCGTACGCAGCCAGGTCTGGCTCTGGCGCCCGGGCTTGACGCCGCCTGTGCGCTGGAACTCCACATTGGCCGTCGCAAAGTCATGGCCGTAAGTGGTGATGACGGTTTTTAAAAGCATGCGCGCCAGACCCGCGGAAGGCCGGCCAGCGCGAAAGGCCTGGATGGCGTCATAGCCGTAGAGGTTTTCGGTCGCACCATAGCGCAGCGTGTGCGGGCTGCGCCAGAACAGCTCGTCGAGTACGGCCACATCGTTGCTGACGAGTGCGGCCTCATAACGGTCAAAAGCGGCGGTGACTTCGGCCAGCACCTCGGGGATGTTGATGTTCATAGGGCGGCAACTTTCAGATGGGCAAGGCCGGACTGCTGCAGCCCCCAGGCTGCGCGCAGCGCGAGGTCTTCACGCCACGGCGCGGCAATCAGCTGCACGCCAATCGGCATGCCGGTCTTGCCTTCGGGCCACATGGGCGCAGCCACGACCGGGCAGCCGGCATAAGAAATTGGCTGCGTCAGCAAACCCATGCTGGGCCGGCACGGCAGCTTCATGCCATTGATGTCCAGCCACTCGGTGCCGATGGCCGGTGCGCTGACGGGCGTGGCGGGCGCGATGAGCACATCCCAGTGGCGAAACAGCGCGTTGACGCGTTCGCGGTAATGCCGGCGAAAGCGTTGGGCGCGCACATACCAGGCTGCCGGCTGTAGCGCACCCGACATAAAACGATCCACCGACAGGGGCTCGAATTCATCGGCCCGCGTGCGCAGGTCGGGCAGGTGCAGCGCGCCGCCTTCGCTGGCACTGGTGATGAAGGCGGCGGCGCGGGCCAGCGCCGGGTCAGGCCAGTCCACACCCTCAACCGCGCGCAGCGCGCTGGCGGCCTGCCGGGCGACAAGCTGCGCAGGCGCGGTGGCGTTGTCGGCAAAGTAGCCACCCAGCAAACCGATGCGCAGGCCGTCTATGCCCTCGCGCAGGTCTGCAGCGATGGGCTGCACGCCGAGTGCATGGCAACCTGCATCCAGCGCATCCGGTGACTGCATGGCGTCATAACTGAGTGTCAGGCCTTCCACGCTGTCTGCCAGCGAGCCAAGATGATCGACGTTGTGCACGAAGGGGTAGGTGCCGCGACGCGACAGCCTGCCAAAAGTGGGCTTGAGCCCCCAGACACCGCACAGCGATGCCGGCACGCGAATCGAACCGTTGGTATCGGAGCCCAGCGCCAGCGGCACCTGCTGCGCCGCCACCGCCGCACCCGAGCCGCCAGACGAGCCGCCGGCAATGCAGCTGGTGTCATGCGGGTTGCGGCAGGGGCCGTAATGTGTGTTCTCTGTCGTAAAGCCGTAAGCGTACTCGTCCATGTTGAGCGAGCCCACCAGCACCGCCCCGGCGGCCTGAAGCCGCTGCACCAGGAAGGCGTCTTCACGCGCCGCTGCGTTGCCGCGGTTGATGCTGGAGCCGGCCAGCGTGACTTCACCCGCAACGTCGAACAGGTTCTTGACGGCGTAGGGCAGGCCGGCCAGCGGCGGCAGTTTGTCGCCGCGTGCACGCAAGCGGTCAATCGCTGCAGCTTCGCGTCTGGCGCGTTCATAACTTTTGCCGGTGAAGGCATTGACCCAACCGTCGGTGGCGGCGATGCGAGCAATCGACGATTGCAGCACCTCCTGCGCGCTGAATTCACCGGCGGCGATGCCGC
>JAZKCB010000229.1:0-47577 GCA_040388335.1 Pseudomonadota bacterium
GGCAAACACGGTGCGCACATCTTCATTGCAGATCGGCATGATGATGGCGGTGCGTGTCGATGGGTCCAGGGTGTGGTGCTGGACTTTTTTGCCCGACAGTGTGTGCTTGTCACCAAACAGCGTGACCCAAAAGCCCATCATGGCCGTCATGAAGCCGGTCACCACCCAGGCCGACAGCAACGCAAACAGCGCGACCTGGCCGTACTGCAGCCAGGCGTTGGCGTAGTCGGGCTGCATGTCGATAAACAGGCGCGTGGCGATCACGGTGCTGATCAGCGTCAGCAGCAAAAAGGTGGCGCGGCGGCGTTTGGCCGCGTGCTGCCAGGGTTCCAGCTTTTTGGCTTGTAGTTGCTGGCGTGAGGGGGCAGGAGTGGCCGGGCTGACCAGGGCCACCAATGGCCGCAGGGCCAGTGCGCCCATGCTGCGCCAGAAGCCACGCCACGGACGCGGGGTCATGGAGCCGCGATTGACCGGCGGTGCGGTCACCGAGTTCGGGTGACGCTCTTCGCGCAAGGCGCTGCGGGTGGTCACTGCAGATGTCACGGTGTGATCAGGTTGGTCCATGTTTCGCTCACTGAGTTGCTGTTGTGCTGAAGAAAGGCGCGCAGCTCGACCGGCTTGGCCGGGTCGATGCGCTGCACGCGCAGGGTGGCGCGCCAGGCGCCGGTAGCGGGGTTGCGGTAAGCCAGGCTTTCAAGCACGCGGCCATTGGCGTCGGTGCTGGTGATGGCCTTGACTGGTGCGCCTTCGGGCAGCGCGTCAAGCGTCGGCCCGGCAAAGTCGATGACAAACTGGATCTGCTGAGCCTGGGTCTGGGCGTCCAGTTTTGAATAACCGGTGCCGCGGCGCGACTGGGTAACCCAGCCGTTGGGCGGCAGTTGCTGCGTCTTGCCCTGCCACGCGAGCTGGTAGGCCAGATCAACGCTTTCACCGGGCTGCGGCAGCTTTTCGGGTACCCAGTAGGCGAGGGTGTTGTCGTGCGTTTCGTCGGGCGTGTTGAACTGCAGCAACTCGACACGGCCCGGGCCCCAGTCACCGACCGGCGTGACCCAGGCGCTCGGGCGCAACTCGTAACGTGCTTCGGTGTCTTCGTAGCTCCTGAAGTCGCGGTCGCGCTGCATCAGGCCAAAACCTTTGGGCGACTTCATGGCAAAGGAGGTGACCAGTGTTGACGCCGGGTTTTGCAGAGGACGCCACAGCCATTCGCCATCGCCGGTGACCATCATCAGGCCGTCGGAGTCATGCACCTCGGGGCGGAAATCTGCGGCGCGGGGCTGGTTTTCGCCAAAGAAGAACATGCTCGTCAGCGGCGCGATGCCCAGCGTCGTTGCCGGTGCAACGCCGGCGCGCATGAAGATCTTCGCGCTCACATCGACAACGGTCTGCTCGCCGGGCTTGATCTCAAAGCGGTAAGCCCCCGTCATGCGCTGCGAATCAAGCATGGCGTACATCACCAGTGGCGTGCCGGGCGCGGCATTGGCGGCTGGCTTTTCAAGCCAGAACTCGGTGAAGCGGGGAAATTCTTCAGCGCCCGGCCCGGTGGGGTTGACGGCCAGACCACGTGCCGACAGGCCATAACGCTGGCCTGCACCCAGGGCGCGGAAATAGCTGGCGCCCAGGAAGGCGATCAGCTCATCCTTGTAATTCGCTGAATTGAGGGCGGTGTGGACGCGAAAGCCGGCAAAACCCAGATCACCCCAGCTTTGCGGTTGCAGGCGGTTTTTACCGAAGCTGAAATCTGCCGCGCTGTAGGGTACGGCCTTGATGCCGTCGGCCGTGACTTCGTGAATCCGCACGGTGTCGCCATGTGGGCCGACGTGAAAGAAATTCACCTCGTAAGGCAGGGCTTCGCTGCGCCACAGGGCCTTGTCGGTATTGAAGCGAATATCGCGATATCCGTCGTAATCGAGCGAGGCAAGCTCGGCGGGGACGGGCTGGCCGGCAGTCTGAAAGGGTGTCTGCGCCCGTGTTTTTGCCAATGAGGCGACGTCATCCAGTGTCCAGGCTTGAGCGCCCAAAGCCAGGACTGCAAGCATCCAGCCGAGCGCCGTGCGTGCAGCCTTGCCAGCCCGGCGAGCTTGCGGCTGGCGGGTGGGGAGGCGTACGGAAATGGCGGTCATGCCATTACTAGGGCAAACCCTGTGCCAGCTCGAAAAAGTCTATTTAAATCAAAGGCTTAAACAACAAATCTCGAGTGACAAACTGTATCGGCGCCAAAACACCCTGAAAATGCGGAATTTTTGTCGTTAAACGACGACAAAATGCTGAAGAAAAAGACTTTATCTTTATAAATCAATCGCTTGCAGCGTCGCCGATGAGCGACGAAAAATCAGGGATTACCCGAATTTTCGGGCTTGAAGTGGCCGGGCGTGAGGCCATGCTTTTGCATCAGGCGGTAGAACTCGGTGCGGTTGCGGTCGGCCAGCCGGGCTGCATCGGCCACATTGCCATCGGCCAGCTTGAGCAGGTCAACCAGGTAACCGCGTTCAAACCTTTGGCGCGCCTCGGCCAGGGTCAGCACCTGGATGCTCGGGGTACGCAGCGCGCGTTGTATGAGGCTGAGAGGCACCAGTGGCGTGGTGGCGAGCGCGCAGACCTGCTCGACCACGTTGTGGAGCTGACGCACATTGCCTGGCCAGGCCGCCGTGGCCAGTGCTTTCAGAGCTTCGGGCGCAAAACCGCTGAGCCGTTTGCCGTACTTGGCCGCCAGCTTGACGAGCAGGTGGTTGGCCAGCAGGGGGATGTCTTCACGCCGCTCGGACAGCGGCGGAAGGGTCAGTGTGACCACGTTCAGGCGGTAATAAAGGTCGGTCCTGAACTGGCCATCGGCCATGGCGGCGTCGAGGTCCTTGTGGGTGGCCGAGAGGATGCGCACATCGACCGGGATGGACTGGCTGGAGCCCAGCGGCCTGACCACGCGCTCCTGCAGGACGCGCAAAAGCTTGACCTGCAGGGCGAGCGGCATGTCACCGACCTCATCGAGCAGCAGGGTTCCGCCGTCAGCCGCCTGGAACAGGCCCTTGTGGTTGGCCACGGCGTCGGTGAATGCGCCTTTTACATGGCCAAACAATTCGGACTCCAGCAGGGCCTCGGGAATGGCGCCGCAATTGACGGCAATAAACGGGTGGCTGGCGCGTGCGCTGGCCCTGTGAATGGCCTGCGCGAGCATTTCCTTGCCGGTGCCGCTTTCACCGCGCAGCATCACGCTGGCATCGGATTGCGCAATCAGCCGCGCCTCGGCCAGCGTTTCGGCCATGCGGCTGGAGCGGCTGATGATGTCGGCCTGCCAGCTTTCACTCTTGCCGCCGCTTTGGATCAGGGGCGGCGGTGCGCTCAGGGACAGGGCCTGGGCAATCTTGTCCAGCAGCGCCTTGCCGTCAAAAGGCTTGGTCAGGTAGGTAAAAACGCCGCGTTCGGTGGCCTCCACCGCATCGGGAATGGTGCCGTGCGCCGTCAGCAAAATCACCGGCAGCGAAGGGTGGCGTGCGCGGATATCGTCAAACAGGGCCAGGCCGTCGCGGCCCGGCAGGCGCACATCGCTGAGCACCAGTTGCGGCCGTTCGATATCGAGCTGGTTCAGCGCCGCCTCGGCGGATGTGGCCGTGCTGACCCTGTAGCCCGCGGCATTCAGGCGCATGGTGAGCAGGCGCAGCATGTCCGCGTCGTCATCGACGACCAGCAGGTGTGCGGCGTTTTGTGTCACGGTTTGAGTGTCCCTGGGCGGTTGCGTGCGGTGGCTGGCGGCGCCGGGCTACCTGCCCGGGGTGTCAGGCTGCGTTCTATCTCCTTGAGCGCTTCAAGTTTGTCGTTGGTCTGGTCGAGGCGGCGCTGCGTGTCGCGCAACTGCTGGCTCTGGCGGTCCAGCTGGTCTTCAACACGCCGTTGTTCCGAAAGACGCGTGGCGAGCAGTCTGGCAAGGGGATGCAGGGGACGTGCATCGCTGCCTGAATTGTTGAGCACACGTTGGAGCAGGTCCTGGGCGCGCACCAGGTCGTAGAGCTGTCTTGTCTGCGCCAGCGCCATCGCAAGGCGTAATTGCTCGTCGGCCGTGGCGGCCTCGCCGAGGCGGGTGATTTCCTGCGCCAGTTCACTGCCTTGCAGGTTGCGAATCCTGTCGGCATAGACCAGCACCGGTGCCAGCAGATCGGATGCGCTGGCTGCGGGCTGGAGGACGATGACGGGTGTGACCGGCGGGGTTTCAACGGGAGCGGGCGCTGCCTGCACGACCGGGGGGGCACCAGCCGTGCTGCAGGCGACAAGACAGCAGGCCGCCAGCAGTGCTGTCGCTGCTGCGGCGCGCAAGGTCCGCGCTGGCAAGGCAAGGTCTTTAATGTCTGAAGGCATGGGGAAGTTCTATCCTGAAATGTGCACCAGGACCGTCGGACATCAGCTCGACCCGGCCACCATGTGCGGAAATATATTCGTGAACGATGGACAGGCCAATGCCGCTTCCGCGAAGCGCATCAAGTGGCTGGCGTTCACCGCGAAAAAACGGTTCAAACACACGATTGCGGTCGGCTTCGGCAATGCCGGGTCCCTCGTCCTGAATATCGATGAACACGCTTTCTTCCGCCTGGCTCAGGCGGATACGCAGTACGCCGCCCTGCGGCGAGAACCGGATGGCGTTCGAGATCAGGTTGGCCAGGGCTGTACCGATTTTTTCAGGGTCGACTTCCATGGGCACCGCCCTGCCTTCAATCCTGACCTGGAGTTCCCGCGCACGCCACTGCAGGCGCTGCGCTTCTACCTGGGCCTCGACCAGTTGCACCAGATCGGTCTTCTCGCGCCTGAGCTGGCGAGCCTCGAAAGCGGCGGCATTGAACTGCAGCAGGTCTTCAATCTGGCCCTGCAGCACGCCGGTGTTGTGGCGCAGTATCCTGGCGACCTCGCGCTGGTTGTCGCTGAGTTCGCCGGCCACGCCGTCTTCCAGCAGGGACACGCCCTCGCGCAGCGATGCCAACGGTGTTTTAAGTTCGTGCGAGATATGGCGCAGAAAGCGCGACTTGTCCGCGTCCAGCTCCACCAGACGCAGGCGCAGCCAGTCCAGGCGCTGGCCCACAAGCTGCAAGTCGGCGGGGCCCTGGATGGTGATGGCCTCGTCGAGGCGGTTTTCACCCAGGCCGATGATGGCCGTTTCCAGCCGCTTGAGCGGCCGTGTCAGCCAGATGCCAAACGCGAGTGCCAGCACCACGGCCAGCACCACGGCCGAGACCACCTGCCGTGCGAGCGATGCCCGGCTTGACTCGAGCGTGTCCAGCAGGCTGCGGTTCTGGGCTTCTATGGTCTGTTGTACCTGCTGTGCAATGGCAGTGCTGATGACATCCATCTCGCGGAATTCACGTGCCACCTGTTGCTCGCGGTCAAGCGCACTGGTGAGCGGGCCGGAAAGCAGTGCCGTGATGGACTGCACGTGGGCTTTCCATTGCGTGATCAGTTCAGCAGGAACCCCCTGATCCGAGAGACGGCCAAGCACAGTTGCCGCATCCGTTGCCGCATTGTTGAAACGGTCTCGAAGTGCGCGGTCCTCCAGCACGATGGCCTGGCGCGAGGCGCGTTCCATGGACACACTTCGTTCGGTGAGTGATTGTGCAGCGGCGCTCAGGTCAAGTGCCCGCGACGCACTCTGGCGGCTTTGGGTAGTGAGTGATTCGAGGGTGAAGAGGGCGCGCAGTGATGCCGCACCCAACAATGCGGCGATGAGCAGGAAAGCCATCACCAGGAGCTGGCGAAATGAAATCCGCTTGAACAAGGCAGCCCCGCTCATGCCGTCTTTTTCAGGCGCATGCTCAGGCGGCCAAAATCGGGTCGACCGCGTCCTGCTCCTGCAGCTGCAAGACTTCGCCGCGCAACGAGCGTTGCGGCGCTTCCGTGATGCGCACATCTACCAACTGGCCGATCAGGCGATCCGGGCCGTCGAAAACCACCGCACGGTTGCATTCGGTGCGGCCAAAGAGGGCATCTGTCGTCTTGCGTGCGCGGCCTTCGACCAGCACGCGCTGCACGGTGCCCAGGCGGCTGGCACTGATGGCGCGCACGTTCTCGTCAATTGCAGCCTGCAGGCGCTGCAGGCGTTTGAGCTTGACCTCGTGCGGCGTGTCGTCCTGCAAATTGGCTGCAGGCGTGCCCGGCCGCGGGCTGTAGATAAAACTGAAGGAGGTGTCGTAGCCCACATCGTCAATCAGTTTCATCAGCTTGCCGAAGTCGTCTTCGGTCTCGCCGGGAAAGCCGACGATGAAGTCGCTGCTCATGGCGAGATCAGGACGGATGGCGCGCAGCTTGCGGATGGTGCTTTTGTATTCCATCGCGGTGTAGCCGCGCTTCATCGCCATCAGGATGCGGTCCGAGCCGTGCTGAACCGGCAGGTGCAAATGGTTCACCAGCTTCGGCAGCTTTGCATAGGCGTCGATCAGGCTTTGCGTGAATTCATTGGGGTGGCTGGTGACGTAGCGGATGCGTTCGATGCCCGGGATCTCGGAGACATATTCCAGCAGCGTGGCGAAGTCGGCGACGTCTGCGGTCGTTCCCATGGGACCACGGTAGGCATTGACGTTCTGGCCCAGCAGCGTGACTTCCTTGACGCCCTGGTCTGCCAGCCCGGCAACTTCAACCAGCACGTCTTCAAATGGCCGGGAGACTTCTTCACCGCGGGTGTAGGGCACCACGCAGTAGCTGCAATATTTGGAGCAGCCTTCCATGATGCTGACAAAGGCGCTGGCGCCCTCGACACGCGCGGGTGGTAGATGATCGAATTTTTCTATTTCAGGAAAGCTGATGTCCACTTGCGGCTTGTTCAGGCGCGCACGTTTTTCCAGCATGTCCGGCAGGCGGTGCAGGGTTTGCGGGCCAAAGACCACATCGACATAAGGCGCGCGCTGGATGATGGCTGCGCCTTCCTGGCTGGCGACACAGCCGCCGACACCGATGAGCACGCCTTTTTCCTTCAGGTGCTTGACGCGGCCAAGGTCGCTGAATACTTTTTCCTGCGCTTTTTCACGCACCGAGCAGGTGTTGAAGAGGATGAGGTCGGCCTGCTCCATGTCAAGCGTAGGCTCGTACCCCTGGGCTGCATGCAGCACGTCGGACATCTTGCCCGAGTCGTACTCGTTCATCTGGCAACCGAAGGTTTTGATAAATACTTTTTTGCTCATGATCTGCTATCCAAAATGGTCGCTTGCAGCGCAGGCCGCAGGTGTGGCGTAGAGGCCGCAGGCCCCTAAGGGCCCGGTCAGGGCTTGTAGAGAGGCAGCTGGTTGTACGGCGTCTTGCCGTCGTCGGAGGGGACAGGCGTGTCGAACATCGAGCGGATGTTGCTCCAGATGCCGCCGCCGTCCTCGCCAGGCATCTTTTGCCTGGCCTCTTCTGCGTTGAGAACCCAGACCTCATGCACAAGGCCGGTGTTGTCGCGCACGTAGCGTACGGGTAGTTTCTGGTCTGCCAGGGTGCCTGAAAGCACCAGGTTGTTATTCGTGTCCCGTATGCGTACGCCCGGAGACAGGCGGTCGACTTTGCCATCGACCGTGACTTCGGGCGGCACGAGGATGACCAGCTCCCCGCGCTTGGCCAGCTTGGGAAATTGCCTGACGTTCGGTTTGATGTCCTCGCTTTGCTGGGCCAGCGCCAAAGGCGCCAGCTGGGCCGATGCCATTGCGGCCAGCATGCAGGCGAGGAATACAGATGTGCAGCGGTTCATGGTTTATGTCCAGAGGCTGTGAAAGTGATAAAGCCCCAGGGTTTTAAGGCCTGAGGCTTTGTATTTTGGTGGTGATAGGTGGATTTGAACCACCGACATCAGCATTATGAATGCTGCGCTCTAACCAACTGAGCTATATCACCGCGACCAGTATTATAACTGCTCCCGGCGAGCTGTAGTGACGGGCCGGCCCAGGCAAGTCCATCTTTCCCTGGAGTCCGATTTATCGATGGGTAAAGGCGGGGGGGCGCTTGTTGATAAAAGCGTCCATGCCTTCTTTCTGGTCCTGGGTGGCAAACATCGCGTGGAACATGCGGCGCTCAAACATCACCCCGTCGCTCAGCGTGCCTTCAAATGAGCGGTTGACAGATTCCTTGGCTGCCATGACCGCGATCTGGCCGTAGCTGCAGATTATCAAGGCTGCGCCCAGCGCTTCATCCATCAGCTTGTCCAGCGCTACGACCCGGCTGACGAGACCGGAGCGCTCTGCCTCTGTGGCGTCCATCATTCGGCCTGTGAGTGCCAGATCCATAGCCTTGGCCTTGCCGACCGCGCGTGGCAGCCGCTGCGTGCCGCCGGCCCCGGGAATGATGCCAAGCTTGATCTCGGGCTGACCGAACTTCGCGTTATCTGCCGCAATGATGAAATCGCACATCATGGCCAGCTCGCACCCGCCGCCCAGCGCAAAACCGCTGACTGCTGCGATCACGGGCTTGCGTATGCCTCGAATCTGCTCCCAGTTGCGGGTGATGAAATCCTTGCCATAGGCATCGGCAAAACCGTACTGGGCCATCGCACCGATATCGGCGCCTGCAGCAAAGGCCTTTTCACTGCCGGTGAGGATGATGCAGCCCACGGTGTCGTCGGCATCAAAGGCTTTCAGGGCACTGGCCAGCTCGTCCATGAGCTGGTCGTTCAGGGCATTGAGCTGCTTGGGCCGGTTCAGGGTCACGATGCCTACCTTGCGGCCGTCCGGGCCTTGGGTCGAGGTCAAAATGGTTTCGTAAGTCACAGAGGTCTCCTTTTTGCAGGTTGCCATCATGCCACGGCCACCCGGGTACAAAAAGGCACAATCAAATGTCCAGATACCCGAATTGCCCAAGGAGACTTTCATGACAAGCCCTGTGACCACAACCGATGCCGAAGCGACCGTTCTTTATGCAGCGCACGGTGCCGTCGCCCTCGTCACGCTGAACCGCCCGCAGGCGCTGAACAGTTTTACTCGCCAGATGCACCGGGAACTGGGCGAGGCGCTGGATCGCGCAGAAGCTGACAAGGCCATTCGTGCTGTCGTCCTGACCGGGGCAGGCCGAGGCTTTTGCGCCGGGGCCGACCTGTCTGAGTTTGACCTCGCACCTGGCCCCAACCTGATGGAGCGTGCCGACCCTGGCCCGGTCATTGAGCAGGCTTTCAACCCCACTGCGCGCCGGATTACCGGGCTTCGCATGCCGATCATTGCTGCCGTGAATGGGGTTGCGGCAGGTGCGGGCTCATCATTGGCGCTGACCTGTGACATCGCCTTTGCCGCGCCAAATGCCAGCTTTGTCCAAGCCTTCAGCAAAATCGGCCTGGTGCCCGATGCCGGTGGCAGCTGGTTGCTGGTTCAAAAGCTGGGCTTGGCCCGTGCCCTGACTCTGGCCATGACGGGCGACAAGCTTTCGGCTGCGCAGGCCAAAGAGTGGGGAATGATCTGGGAAGTGGCGGATGACCCTGTGGCTGCAGCCATGGCGATGGCGCAGCGCCTGGCTGTCATGCCCACAACAGCGCTCGTGGCGACCAGGCATCTTTTGCGTGAAGGCGCCACGCGAACCCTTCATGCGCAACTGGATGTGGAGCGAAACCTGCAGACAGAAATGGGCAGGACGCACGACTACATCGAAGGAGTGACGGCATTTCTTGAAAAGCGGCCCGCAGCTTTTACGGGCCAATAAGAGGCCGGCTCAGCTGGATGTGATGGTCGCCGGGCCGGCTTCCAGCCAGCGATCCATTTTTGTAGCGTCCTGAATTGCGAGCCGCCAGGTTGTGAGCGCGGATGGAATGACCAGTTCAAGCCGCAACAGGCGCTTGTCGCGTGACACCAATGCAGTCACTTTTTTGGCATGGCCAGCGTAAAGCGTCAGATCATCCAGCTTGCTCATGCGCCAGCCTGCAGCCATATCGGCGGCGGATGATTTGCCGGGCTCCACGCCCAGCCATTCATCCCCCGCCGCAAACCCCGCCTTCTCGGCAATACCGCCCCGCAAGACAGTCTTGACCCGGAGGCCATCGCTTTCGCTGACGCGAATACCCAGCCGGTGCGCAAGTTGAGCGGGATCTTCAAAAACAGCAACGCCATGCGCCTGCAGAAGATCCTTCAACGGCAGCTCGCCTTTGTCGTGGACCCATGCGGCAATTTCGTTCGCAAAGGAGCGTTGGCCCACGGTCTGCAATGCCTGTGCAAAATCCTCTTCCCGCATCGGCCCGGCAGCACAGGTTTGCCAGAGTGTCCGCATGATCGCGTCGAGCGTGGCCGCCGGGGCCTTGCCCTCAAGTCGCAGGCTCAGGTCAAAACAGAGCGCGACCAGGGAGCCCTTCGTGTAATAACTCACCGTGGCGTTCGGCGTGTTTTCATCCTGGCGGTAGTACTTCACCCATGCATCAAAACTGGCCTCAGCCACCGACTGGACCAGGCGCCCCGGGGTCTGCATGACCTGGTTGATGGTCTTGTTCAGAAGCCGAAGATAAGCGGCGTTGTCCAGCAGGCCGGTGCGGCGCAGGAACAGGTCGTCGTAGTAGCTGGTGAAACCCTCGAAAAACCAGAGCAGGGAGGTGTAGTTTTCATGGCCATAGTCGTAGCCTGCAAATTCTGCAGGGCGCAGGCGCTTGACATTCCAGGTGTGAAAATACTCGTGGCTGATCAGCCCGCGCAAGGTCGTGTAGCCTTCGGACACCTTGCTGCTTTTAGCCTCACCCGGTGCAGGCAGGTACGGCAGGTCTTGCCGCCTGCAAATCAGGGCGGTTGAGTTGCGGTGTTCCAGGCCTCCATAGCCATCGCCCACTGCATTGAGCATGAACAGGTAGTTTTTGAAGGGTGGTTTTTTGCTGCCGTGCCAGAACCTGATCTGCGCCTCGCAGATTTTTTTACTGTCTTCCAGTAAGCGCTCGCCGTCAAAGGCCGGCAGCGCACCCGCCACTACGAAGCGGTGGGGTACACCGCAGGCCCTGAATGTACCGCTCCAGAATTTGCCCATCTCCACAGGGCAGTCGACGAGTTCGTCGTAACTGGCGGCCGCATACATACCGAAACCCTGCTTGTTGACTTTGCTGGCCTCAAGTCCTGTAGCGACTGACCAGCCTGCAGCGGCGTTCGAAGATTTTGGCACTGGCAACTCAAGCAGGTGGGCATGCCCCTCCTGTCCTTCGACCTTCAGGCAAAGGCTGGTGCCGTTGAAAAAACCGCGTGATGTATCCAGCCATGCCGTACGCACGGAGTTATCACAGGCATAGACCTGGTAGTAGATGACCAGAGGCTTTGCCTCAGAACATTTGATTTCCCAGGTATTTTTGTCCAGTTGCATCGCAGCGACTGCGCGTCCAGCCTGTTTTGCATCGAGTCCTTGCAGGTTCTTGGAGAACTCCCGGATGAGGTAGCTACCCGGAATCCACACCGGCAAGGATACGCGCTGCACGGCAGCGGGTTGCGCAATCGTCAGCGTGATGCTGAAAAGATGCGCGTGCGCATCGGCAACTTCGACGCGGTAATGTATGGCCGGACGAACTGCAGCTGATGCAGTCAATGCTTTTGGCGGGAACTTTTTGGAAACTGTGCGGGGCATGGATTCAAGAATACCGCACTGCCGACATCATCCGCGATGACCAGATGCTTATTTCGCGTCGGCCAGAAATTTCTCGACCTGTTGCGAAGTAATGGCACCCGGCACCCGTGAGCCATCTGCAAAAAAGAGTGTCGGCGTACCGGTGATTTTGTACTTTCGACCAAAGTCAATATTGCGCTCAAGCGCCGTGGTGTCGCACGCAGCCTTTGGCACAGGCTGATCACGCACCATCAGGTCCTGCCATACTTTGCCCTTGTCCCTGGCGCACCAGATGTTCCTGGCCTTGTCTATTGAATCGGCACCGAGTATGGGATAAAGGAACATGTGAATGGTCACGTCGTTTACCTTTTGAAGATCGCGTTCAAAGCGTTTGCAGTAGCCGCAGTTGGGGTCTTCAAACACGACCAGTTTGCGCTTCCCGTTGCCGCGCACAATGGTGAACGCATCCTTCAATGGAAGCGCATTGATATCGATTGCGCTGAGTTTTTCGACCCGTTCTTCCGTCAGGTTGCGTTTGGCCTTCGTATCGATCAGGCTGCCCTGCACAAGAAAGTTGCCTTCAGCATCGGTATAAAAAATATCACTGTCATTCACCCGGACTTCAAACAGGCCATTCATCGGTGTCTTGCTGATCTCATCAATTTTTGAAAACGCTGGCAGCCTTTCTGCCAGGTTTTTGCGGATGGCTGCCTCTTGCGGTAACGGCGGCGCTGCCCAGCCGAGAGAGGTAACGCTGCTGATCAGAAGGCCGAGGGCCCAGGCGGGTTTTAAAAATGTCATGCTCAATCCTGATTTTCCGAAACTTATAAACCTGTTGCTTGCCGGACTACCCATGCCTTGAGGGGGCCGCTTTTCGCAAAACTTTTCAATCCCCAATGCCGTAAAGCCTGCCAGCGTGCATCGGTTTGCGCAAACAAACCATGCAAACCATCTGTAACAGCCCCCATTGCGGCGACGTCAGCCTTGCGGGCACGCTCATATCGGCGCAACAATTTTTCATCGCCCAGTCCACGCCAGTACTCACGTTTGCCAATGACACGGGCAAGCTCTGCAACATCAGCCAGGCCGAGATTCAATCCCTGGCCTGCCAGCGGATGCACGGCATGCGCAGCATCACCCGCCAGCGCCCAGCCTGGGCCCACCCAGCGATCTGCCTTTGCAAGTACCAGCGGCCAGCTGCTGCACTCACTGGACAGCTTCAATCGTCCCGGTCGTTCGCCGCAATCAGCCTGCAACGCAGCGCAGAAGTCTTCCGGGGAGAGTTTTTGCAGGGTATCGGCACGCTCTGCAGGGACAGACCACACCAGCGCCACAGAGTTCCCCTGAGGACCAGATGTTGGCAAAAGAGCCAGAATTTCTCCGTTTTTGAACCATTGCCGCGCGATGCCCTGGTGGGGCCGACTGGATTCCAGGCGAGCGGCAATGGCCTTCTGGGCATAAGGCTTGACGGTCCAGCTCGCGCCAAATTCATCGCGGCTCGTGCTTTTTTGTCCTTCGCAGATGACCTGCAAGGCGGCCTTGACGGGTTGCTGGACCACTTCAATCTGGGGCTGAAAGCGCACGGCATCGATCAATTGCTGTTCAAGTGCCGGTACATCCACTATCCATGCAAGAGCGTCCTGCGACGCGCTTCGAGTCGTGAAATCCAGTTCGCTGCCGTCGTCGCCCCAAATTTCCATTTTTGCGACAGGCGTGGTGGTCATTCCGTCAGGCCATGCCCTGAGGCCTTCGAGCAGTTGCCGGGATGCGTTGTTGAGCGCATAGGCGCGCACGTCGACAGTCGGCGTATTTGGCTGTGCCCTGATCACCAGCGCGACCCGAAGCCGCTCACGCGCGAGTAAAAGTGCCAGCGTGCGGCCTGCGACACCGCCGCCACGAATACATACATCAAAGTGCTGGGACATGCGTCATTTTAGAAGGCTGGCGCAAAATCGCAGAATTTCGTGTCTTTACCGCCAATTTCTGTTTTCCAAGGATCTTTTGTGAGCGATATGTCAACTGAACCATTCCATGCAAATACGAATGCGGTCCTCTCGCGCCTGTTTGTGTATCCGGTTAAATCCTGTGCAGGCATTGAGGTGCAGGAAGCCATCCTCACGGAAACGGGGCTTGAGTTTGACCGTGCCTGGATGGTGGTGGATGGACAGGGCGACTTCCTGACGCAGCGTGAATTCCCGCGCATGGCCCTTGTCAAGCCGCAACTCAAGCACCACGAAATGGTGTTGCGTGCACCTGGCATGCTGGCCCTGCACATCCAGCTCAATGAGGTGGAAGAGTCGGTGCAGGTCAGGATCTGGGAGGAAGACGTCAAGGCCTACGACATGGGTGCCACAGCAGCGCAGTGGTTTACGGATTTTCTCGGAATTGCGGCGCGCCTGGTCCGGTTCGACCCCGAGCACAAGCGAATGAGCAGTCACAAATGGACGGGTGGTGTCGAAGCCCTCAATCAATTCAATGACGGCTTCCCCTTGCTTGTGATTAGCCAGGCTTCACTGGATCAGCTCAACGACAGGCTGGCCGGTGCAGGCGCGACTCCGGTGACCATTGAGCGTTTTCGCCCCAATATTGTTCTGGGCAACGCCGAGCACGAGCTGTCGCCGCATGACGAAGACCGGCTTGACATGTTGCGCGTTTCAACGGGTCTGGGCAGCGTCCAGCTCAAACCCGTCAAACCGTGCCCGCGCTGTCCAATACCCAACATCGATCCCCAAACGGGAGTTTCCAGTACGGAGGTTGGCGATACCCTGCAAGGCTACAGGAAAGATGCGCGAGTCAACGGGGCTATCACGTTTGGCATGAACGCCATCGTGGTGGATGGCCTGGAACAGGTGCTTAAAGTGGGTCAGGCTGTAGAGGCAAGCTACCGTTTCGGCTGAAAACTAAACGGTGGCAGGGCCTGATGGCCGAACAAGTGCGGATTGTTCTAGTCCCCTTCCATGACACCATCCAGTGGCATGGGTTTCGTCATCTCGGGTTCCAGGAAACGGATCGGGCGGCGGCTGCGTGGCCCCATGTGTTGCACAAGTTCGGCCAGTGCGGCGGCAATCTCAAGGTCGCTGCCCGGCAGTTCATTCAGTAAAACGGCCGCAACATGAAACTGAAGCACGATTTCAGGCTTGAGTCCTTTGAGTGGCATCAACCCGGCTGCGATTAACCGCGCTGCCAGTTCGGTGACCGGCGTGCGGGTCGAAACGCCTTCGAGGATCAGCCCGAACCGTGATTCGTTTACCCGGCCGACGGTATCTACATCACGCAATATGCGACGCAGCTTGATGACACTGCGCAGCAGGCTTTGCTCCGCTACGGCTGTGCCCCAGGTTTTTTTGATATACCTGTAATTGACCAGTTCGATATAAACGACAGCTGCGTCTTCATTGCGTCGGCGTGCCCTTGCGACGACCTGCTTGAATCGGTCCTGAAAAATTGTTGGCGTGAGAAGGCCGGTCAATGCATCCTGAGTGATCAGCGCCTGAGCCCTGGTTTCCATACTATGCCTTTGGCGAGAGCGAATGTTCAAGGCTATGAGGAGCAGTGGCATCTCCACGACGAGGCTGGCCATGGGGCCATAACGGGAAGTCCAGTTGCCCGGTGTGAAGCCGCCTATGCTCATCAGCACGAGTACCAGTGCCATGGCCATGGGGGTAAATGCCGCAAATGTCCATAGCCCAATAACGTCGTCCCGTTGCCGCCAGGTCAGCCAGGCCCGGATCAGACCTGTGACGACAGCGAAGATCAGGTAGCCACCCATGATGGGCACGCCAAGATCACGGCCGACCAGGGCGTAAGTCAGCGCAGCCGGAGCAGATGCCACTCCTGCCACATATGTTGCGTACTCAAACCATCGGTATCGCAGGCCGGTGCCACACAGGTTATGAATCACCAGCATTGCAGTACCTCCCGCCAAGATGCCCAGAAATCCCGGCGCAAGATCATTCCAGACGCTGGCATGGGGCCAGACAAAATGGCCCGCGACCCCGGTCCATGCCAATATGGCCAGCATGAGCACTGTTGAGTACAGGGCATACCAGCCGTAGTTACGGTCGCGGTAGATACGGCTTTGGACAACACAGGCGACAACGAGCAGAAGCAGCGCTCCAAATACGAGGCCCATCAGCAGGTATTCAATTTGCAGGCGCTGGCTTTGGCTGTTTTGGGTGCTGACAACAACAGGTATGCTGGTTTTGGTCAGATTCTGGATACGTACATAGACGTGGTGCACGCCAGAATCCGGCAGGCTCAACTGGAACTGTGCGTATCGACCTGGTTCTGGCCAGCTCGATACAGCCAGCGTATCGCCTGCAGTGAGGCTGTTCCAGTCCCCTCTGGAGGTGCTTTGGTAGACAGTTATCCTGTCCAGCAAAGGTTGGGGAAATGACAGTACCCACTCCTGCTGCGCTGTTTCAGCCTTGGAAAAGCGATAGTGCTGCCAGAGTACGCCGGACTTTCCGAGGGTGTAGATATGGTCCGCTTTCGCGGGAGTGAAAAGAGCATTGCGCGAGGTGGCTTCAACAAGGTACATCCCCGTTTTTCCATCAGTGTCAATCCATGATGTACTGGCGCCGCTGACGTCGATCACAGGTATCTCGTCGCTCAACGTAGTGATGGGTTGCGCTTGCGCAGTGAGCCAGACAACCTGTAGCAGGCAAGCTGCCAATAACACGGTAAACCCACGCTGTAAAGATAGGGTCAGACACTTGAATATGGACCTGGCGTCGTATCGAATACACTTTGCAACCTGTTTTTGAAGGTTTGTCATGAGTTTGAAGTGCGGCATTGTAGGCTTGCCTAACGTCGGAAAATCCACCTTGTTCAATGCGTTGACCAAGGCCGGGATTGCCGCCGAAAATTATCCTTTTTGTACTATTGAGCCAAACGTGGGCGTCGTGGAGTTGCCCGACGCGAGATTGGCCCAATTGGCGGAAATCGTCAAGCCCGAACGCATCGTTCCTGCCATAGTCGAGTTTGTCGACATCGCTGGTCTGGTCGCTGGCGCAAGCACGGGCGAAGGCTTGGGTAACAAATTCCTAGCGCACATCCGGGAAACAGATGCCACAGTCAATGTGGTGCGCTGTTTTGAGGATGACAATGTGATTCACGTTGCTGGCAGGGTGGACCCTATCTCCGATATCGAGGTCATTCAGACAGAGCTATGCCTGGCTGATCTTGCTGCCGTCGAAAAAGCTTTGCACAGGGTGACCAAAACTGCACGTTCCGGTGACAAGGAGTCAGTCAAGCTGGTTTCCATCCTTGAAAAATGCCAGGTAGCACTGAACGACACAAAGCCGGTACGTACCATCGACTTCAGCAAGGAGGAGCTACCTTTGCTGAACCAGTTTTTTCTGATCACCGCGAAGCCGGCAATGTTTGTGGCAAACGTCGCCGAGGATGGTTTTGAAAACAATCCTTTTCTTGATCGTCTGAAGGCCTACGCTGCGGCCCAGCATGCGCCCGTCGTCGCTATTTGCGCCAAGATGGAGGCCGAAATGGCAGATATGGATGAAGAGGACAAAAAAATGTTCCTCGCGGAGATCGGCCAGGACGAGCCAGGACTTAACCGCCTCATCATGGCTGCGTACAAGCTGCTGGGCCTGCAGACCTATTTCACTGCCGGTGTGAAAGAAGTACGCGCATGGACAATTCATGTCGGAGACACGGGGCCGCAGGCCGCGGGTGTCATTCATACCGATTTCGAGAAGGGTTACATCCGCGCCCAGACGATTGCCTTCGACGACTACATTAGCTACAAGGGTGAGCAGGGCGCGAAGGATGCGGGAAAGATGCGCAGCGAAGGCAAGGAATACGTCGTCAGGGATGGTGATGTGATGAACTTCCTTTTCAGCAGCTAGATGAGTACGCCCCTGCCTGGGCTCGCTGCGTGTAGCCCATCCTCCCCTTCCAGGGGACGCCTCCCGTCGCCCGGCACAGCCGGTTCAACTGTGGCATTTGAACGAACCGTACAGGCAGCATGACCGAACCCATACGCTTGGCCAAATGTCTGGCTGAGATGTTGGGTTGTTCACGCCGCGAAGCGGAGCAATACATTGAAGGTGGCTGGGTCACGGTTGACGGTGTTGTGGTCGAAGAGCCTCAGCACCGGGTTGCCGAACAGGTGATCGAAGTGGCCAGGGATGCAAGCCTCCTGACGCCGATGTCCGTGACCATGCTGCTGCACAAACCGGCTGGACATGATGCTGACCTGGCCCTTGCCACGCACTCACCGCGTGACCGCTCTGGCATTCGGCAACTAAAAAAGCATTTTGCCGTGGCTGAAATGGTGACGCCCCTTGCCTTTTCCGCGAGCGGGCTCGTGGTTTTTACGGATGACTGGCGGGTCGCACGCAAATTGCGAGAGGACGCGGCCGTTATGGAGCACGAGGTCATCGTCGAAGTCAGTGGCGAGATCAGGCCCGGAGGCCTGGAGCGCCTGAACCGTGTAGATCATGGCTTCACATTCAACGGCGTGCTGCTGCCTCCTGCCAGAGTAAGCTGGCAAAACGAGACCCGCCTGCGCTTTGCGCTCAAAGGTGAGTTGCCGGGACAAATAGCGTATTTATGTGAAAGCGTAGGCTTGAAAATAGAAGCCATGAAACGCATACGCATTGGACGTGTGCCCCTGAGTCAGTTGGCGGCTGGGCAATGGCGTTATTTGTTGCCACATGAGCGGTTTTGACTAGGCGCCAACGATTTTTCCGAGCACACCGGGGAAGGCCCAGATGAGGCTGCCAGTCATCAGAAAATAGCGTAAAAACTTCCCGACGGCCATATACGCAACGCAGGGCCAGAAGGAAAATTTGAGCCAGCCGGCAACTGCACACAGTGGGTCGCCAATGATCGGGAGCCAGGCCAGCAGGCAAGCTTTGGGCCCAAGCCTCTCAAGCCACCGTACCGCGCGATTGTGGTGTGACGAGTGCTGGTATTTGTCGGCAACCTTGTGTGCGCCATAACCCATCCACCAGTCCAGCGCACCACCCAGCGTATTGCCCGCGGTAGCTACAAGGACAGCCTGCCAAAAAATGCCGGGGTTGATCTTGACCATGCCGAAAACCACGGGTTCTGAGCCCAGTGGCAGCAGGGTTGCTGAAATAAAGGAAACGACGAACACCGTGCTGAGCCCGTATTCAGGCAAAGCCATCAGATCTATCAGGTGTTGTATCCAGGTTTCCATTCGTTGTCCGAGTATAGGCAGGCACATGATCCCAGGCTTCAGGAAGACGCCTGCAAACGGGCCAGCGTTTGACGCACGGAATTTCAATTGCTGAAATTTTAGGCAGCTACAATCGTGCCTTGTTTTTCAGCAAGTACCCGCGGCATCCTTCATGAACATTGGTCCTTATGCTTTGGCAAACAACGTGTTTGTCGCGCCCATGGCTGGTGTGACCGACAGACCTTTCCGCGTGCTTTGCAAGGCATTGGGCGCCGGTTATGCCGTGAGTGAAATGGTGACGTCCCGTCGTGATCTCTGGGATACGCTCAAAACATCGCGCCGTGCCAATCACGAAGGTGAGGCCGAGCCCATCGCGGTGCAGATTGCCGGCACTGACGCCCGGATGATGGCCGACGCTGCGGCCTACAACATTGATCGTGGTGCGCAGATTATTGACATCAATATGGGGTGCCCGGCCAAGAAAGTTTGCAACAAGTGGGCTGGCTCTGCGCTGATGCAGGACGAGACGCTTGCGCTTCAAATTGTGGAAGCCGTGGTGGCTGCATGTTCGCTGCGCGGGGTACCTGTCACCCTCAAAATGCGCACAGGCTGGGCGCAGCAGCATAGAAATGCTGTGGCCATTGCACGCGCAGCCGAAGGGGCTGGCGTGCAAATGGTGACGGTGCATGGCCGCACGCGCGAGCAGGGCTACAAAGGTTTTGCTGAATACGACACGATTGCGGAGGTCAAAGCCGCGCTGCGCATTCCCGTTGTGGCCAATGGGGATATCAACACTCCGGAGAAAGTCCGCGATGTACTGGCTTACACCGGCGCGGATGCCGTGATGCTTGGACGAGCGGCGCAAGGCCGTCCATGGATATTCCGAGAGGCGACACATTTTCTTGCGACGGGCACTCACCTTGCGCCGCCGTTGGTTGTTGAAGTCAAACGCCTGCTTCTGGATCATTTGCTGGACCACTATTCGCTTTATGGCGCATTTACTGGCGTGCGAAGTGCGCGCAAACACATCGGCTGGTATGTCAAAAGTCTGCCTGGCGGTGATGCCTTCCGTGCACGCATGAATCTGCTGGAGGACGGTGAAGCACAGCTTCTGGCTGTAACTGATTTTTTTGACGGCTTGGGCGAACAGATGGATCGCGTCCCTGGGGACATCCATCGGGACGGGATGCCGGCATCAGGGCCTGAACAATATAAAAACACCGAGGAATCTTCTGCATGAGCAAAAAACAGATAGAGGACTGCGTTCGCAGCAGTCTCGATGGTTATTTCAGGGATTTACGGGGTACTGAACCCGACAGCATGTACGACATGATGATCAGGGTGGTCGAGAAGCCTCTTCTTGAAGTCGTGATGCAACAGGCTGATCAAAACCAGTCGCGCGCTGCCGAGTGGCTTGGACTGAATCGCAACACCCTGCGTAAAAAATTGCTTGAGCACAAGCTGATCAAGTAAGCCCTCGCAGCCAAGCCGTTTTATTTTCAAAAACAGAACCAAGAAGATTTTCATGAACGCACTGATTTCCGTCTCCGATAAAACCGGCATCCTTGAATTTGCCCAGGCCCTGCATGCACTGAACATCAGATTGTTGTCGACAGGAGGTACTGCCAGACTTCTGGCAGATGCAGGCTTGCCGGTCACGGAGGTCGCAGATCACACGGGTTTTCCTGAAATGCTGGATGGTCGTGTCAAAACCTTGCACCCCAAAGTGCATGGCGGTTTGTTGGCACGGCGTGACGTGCCCGAACACATGGCCGCTCTGAAGGAACACGATATTGCCACCATAGATCTGTTGGTGGTTAATCTCTACCCGTTTGAGGCAACTGTTGCAAAGCCCGGTTGCATACTCGAAGACGCGATTGAGAATATCGATATCGGTGGCCCGGCCATGGTGCGTTCCGCTGCAAAAAACTGGAAGGATGTGGGTGTCCTGACCGATGCATCACAGTATGCCAGCGTGCTTGAAGAGCTGAAGGCTAATCGAAAGCTGACGGACAAAACCAAATTCGCCCTTTCCGTCGCTGCTTTCAACCGCATCAGTCAGTACGACGGTGCTATCAGTGATTACCTGTCCAGCATCGGGGAGGATGGAACACAAAGCATGTTTCCTGGTCAGGCTAACGGACGCTTTATCAAGGTGCAGGAACTAAGGTACGGTGAAAACTCTCACCAGCAGGCTGCCCTCTACCGCGACTTGTACCCTGCGCCGGGTTCGCTTGTCACGGCAAGGCAATTACAGGGCAAGGAGCTCTCTTATAACAATATCGCGGATGCGGATGCGGCCTGGGAGTGCGTGAAAAGTTTTACGGAAGCGGCCTGCGTGATCGTTAAACACGCGAACCCTTGCGGTGTGGCTATTGGTGCCAACGCACTGGAAGCCTACAGCAAGGCGTTCAGGACAGATCCTACGTCTGCGTTTGGCGGCATTATTGCCTTGAATTGCACGCTGGATGAGGCTGCCGCACAACAGATTTCAAAACAGTTTGTGGAGGTGCTGATGGCGCCTGCATTTACACCTGAAGCGCTTGAGGTGTTCAAGACCAAAGTGAATGTGCGTATCCTGCAGATCGATTTGCCTCCGGGCGGTGATTCGGCCTGGAAACAGGGCCGTAATTTGATGGACGTCAAGCGGGTAGGCTCGGGCCTGCTCATGCAGACGGCAGACAATCACGAGCTTGCCCTGAGTGACTTGAAGGTCGTGAGCAAGCTGCAGCCAACGCCGGCGCAATTGCAGGATCTGCTGTTTGCATGGAAGGTTGCCAAATACGTGAAATCCAATGCCATCGTTTTCTGCTCTGGTGGCATGACGCTGGGCGTGGGCGCAGGCCAGATGAGTCGTATCGACTCGGCGCGCATTGCATCCATCAAGGCGGCCAACGCGGGGCTTGAATTGCAGGGCTCAGCCGTGGCGAGTGATGCGTTCTTCCCGTTTCGCGATGGGCTGGATGTTGTGGTCGATGCCGGCGCAACCTGTGTGATTCAGCCGGGCGGTTCCATGCGTGATGATGAAGTAATTGCCGCTGCGAATGAGCGTGACGTGGTGATGGTTTTGTCGGGCGTACGCCATTTCAGGCACTGATTTCAATTCCCGCAGGACCATGGCTTTTTTGCTTTTTCTTGCCGTGCTGCCGCACGGGCCACGGCTTCGCGTCCCGCTCTCATTGGGAACTGACCTGGCATGCGTTTGGCAATCTGCGATTCAGCCCTTTGCAAAGAAGCTGGCCGCTGCATCAATGGTGGCCTCGATGTCTTCAGCGCTGTGGGCACAACTGACAAAACCGGCTTCATAAAGTGCTGGTGCGTAGTACACCCCGGCATCAAGCATCGCGTGAAAAAAGCGGTTAAAAGACGGGCCGTCCGTTTGCATGACTGTTCCGTAGTTTTGCGGTAATTCTGCGAGTAGGAAAAAACCAAACATTCCCCCTTCACGATCCGCGCAGAAAGGCACGCCGGCCTTGCGTGCTGCAGCTGTCAAACCGACCATGAGCGTTTTTGTGCGTTCGCCCAAAGCATCGTAGAAACCGGGCTTTTGCACTTCGCGTAATGTTGCGAGACCGCAGGCGGTGGCGACAGGATTGCCGGACAATGTGCCCGCTTGATAAACCGGGCCCATTGGGGCCAGTTGTTCCATGACAGCTCGTGTCCCGCCAAACGCTGCCAGCGGCATACCGCCGCCTATCACTTTGCCCAGTACGGTCATGTCAGGCTTGAAACCGGGAATGCTTCGGGCGTAAACACTTTGCGCACCACCCAGTGCAACGCGAAAGCCGGTCATGACCTCGTCAAACACGAGCAGGGCACCGTACTGCGTACACAGTTCCCGGCAGCGCTTCATGAACGGAACGCTGGCGCGTACAAAATTCATGTTTCCGGCAATGGGCTCAATCATCAGGCAGGCAGTCTCCTTGCCGTGCAGTGCGAACGCTTCCTCCAGCTGCAGGAGGTTGTTGTACTCGAGCACTAACGTGTGTTGCACGACCTCGGGAGGTACGCCTGCGCTGGTGGGGTTGCCGAAAGTGGCCAGGCCAGATCCTGCCTTGACCAGCAATGCATCTGCGTGCCCGTGATAGCAACCCTCAAACTTGATGATTTTGCTGCGGCCGGTTGCACCGCGCGCAAGCCGAATGGTGCTCATGGCCGCCTCTGTCCCTGAGCTGACCAGTCTGACCATCTCGATGGATGGGACCAGCTTCACGATTTCTTCTGCCAGTTCTACCTCGCGCTTGGTAGGCGCGCCGTAGGAAAATCCCTCAAGCATGGCTTGTTGTACTGCTTCGACCACTGCAGGATGACCATGACCGAGGATCATGGGTCCCCATGATCCGATGTAGTCGACGTACCTTTTGCCGTCGGCATCCCAAAAATATGCTCCACTGGCCCGCTGCACAAACCGTGGTGTTCCGCCTACCGCCTTGAATGCCCTGACGGGCGAATTCACGCCGCCAGGAATCAGTTTGCGGGCGCGCTCAAAAAGGATGTCGTTTTGGGATATCAAGGATAGGTACCGGGTTCAATGCTTGGTTGTTCCGTTGGGAGGCACATCAAAAAAAGATCTGGATGCTGAATCCGGGCTGTCTCCCGACTTCTCCTCCTCAAGTCCGTCGTCTTCCGTTTCATCGGTGTCTGCTTGTGCCCAGAACAGGCGGTCCGGCACGATATGGCCCATTCCCGGATGAAAGCCGGCGTCCAGGCTGTGGTCCAGGTAGGTCAGTGCTTCCGATGTTGCGGCCTGCAGGTCGTGCCCGTTTGCGAGGAGAGAGGCAAGCGCTGCCGAAAGCGTGTCGCCCGCACCTGCAAATATGGCTTCAAAACGCTCAAATTTTTCGCTGTAAAGAACGGCCTGTGGCGTTGCCAGCACGTTGTCGATAAATTGATCTGGCAAGGGAATGCCTGTCACCAGGGTGTAGGGCACGCCCAACTCTGCGGCGGCCTTCGCGATGTCTTTGGCTGACGGGTTGCGTTCACCTGACCAGTCGGGCAAGAGCCATCTCCAGAGACTGCTGTGATTGCCCACCAATACAGTGGTTTGAGGCAGCATCAGCTCGCGGAAAGCGTCCAGATAGCTGTCAATCTGGCTCTCATCCCACCATGACAGGTTGGGCATGTAGGCAATAAGCGGTACATCTGCATAGTCGGAGGCAATCTCTGCAATGGCACTGATATTTTCCGGGTTTCCGACAAAGCCTACCTTGATGGCACTTACCGCCATATCCTCAAGTGCTGTGCGAGCCTGCTCCGTCACAGCCTCTTCATCGAACGAGAAATGATCAAATATTTCTGCGGTGTCGCGTACATATGCCCCTGTAACAATTGCCATCGCGTGGCCGCCAGCTGAGGAAATGGCGGTAATGTCAGCAGTCAATCCGCCGGCGCCGCTGGGGTCGCTGGCGTTGAAGGTCATCACACATGCGGGAGCGTCGTCTGCTCCGTCAGCCTGTATCTGCCGGCTGTCGGAGGAAGGGGTGGTGGGGTTTGCCATAGCCTGGGATTTTGCCCTGTACGCGAATAAGCAACGCTGCCTCGATACAATTGTTGCATTCTATTCGAAGGCAACTTAAGCTGTGACTCAAACAATGACCTGGATGTGCTTGATCTGTGGGTGGATTTACGATGAAGAGACCGGTGCACCCGAGCACGGGATTGCAGCCGGAACGCCGTGGGCACAAGTCCCGATGAACTGGACCTGTCCGGAATGCGGCGCCCGAAAGGAAGATTTCGAAATGGTGCAGATCTAAGATCAGCCATGGCACGACAAGTGGGTGCTGTCCCGGGACCCGCAATGTTGCAAAAAGAGGAGCGAAGACAGTGAGCACTACAAGTTCCGGACTCAAGGTCTTGGTGATCGATGACAGCAACACCATCAGGCGCAGCGCGGAGATATTCCTCAAGCAGGGGGGGCATGAGGTGCTTTTGGCCGAAGATGGTTTTGATGCCCTTGCAAAGGTCAATGACTACCAGCCCGATCTTATTTTTTGCGACATCCTGATGCCTCGTCTTGATGGATACCAGACTTGCGCCATCATCAAACGCAATGCAAGATTTTCCGATGTACCCATCGTTATGCTGTCTTCCAAGGATGGTGTATTCGACAAGGCCAGAGGTCGTATGGTGGGGTCGCAAGATTACCTGACCAAACCTTTTACAAAAGACCAGCTGCTCCAGACCGTTCAGGAGCTGGGCAGCACCAAACAAGGAGTAGCGTAATGGCGGTTAAAAAAATACTGATAGTTGACGATTCCAAGACTGAATTGATGTTTCTGACCGATCTTCTGGTCAAGAACGGATTTACGGTGAAGACCGCCGAGAACGCGGAAGACGCCTTTCGTCGCTTGGCTGAGGAAAAACCGGAACTGATTCTCATGGATGTGGTGATGCCCGGGCAGAATGGCTTTCAGCTTACCCGTGCCATCACGCGCGACCCTCTTTACTCAGATATCCCCATCTTTATGTGTACCAGCAAAAATCAGGAAACAGACCGGGTCTGGGGCATGCGTCAGGGTGCGCGTGACTATGTCACCAAGCCTGTGGACGCTGACGAGCTGATGGCAAAAATCAAGGCTCTGGGCTGATCCGGTTCGTCACCTCCCACCATGGCGAACAGACAAGCACTCAGAGAATTACAAACACGCCTGGCAGACAGGCTGCAGATTGCACGGACACAGGGCGTGGCTGCTTCGTGGCTGGCCGTTGAGGCTGGCGGCAAGAATTACCTGTTCCCGATGGCCCAGGCGGGAGAAATTTTCCCCATGGGTGCAACTCAGGTTGTCCCTTATACGCAGGCATGGTTTCTGGGTGTTGCCAACCTCCGCGGCGGCTTGTTTGGGGTGGTGGATCTGGCAAGTTATGTCACAGGGCGCAGTGCGCAAGCCAAAACAGAAGGTGCGCGCAAGGAGTCGCGTCTGGTGGCCTTGAATGCGGCGCTTGAGGTCAATTGCGCGCTCATGATTGACCGCCTGGCCGGTCTGCGCAATCAGCAGGCTTTTAATGACTTTAAGGAAAGGGCGCCTGATGCGCCCGAGTTTTTTGGTCATCAGTATGTGGACGAGAACGGCGCATCCTGGCAGGAAATCAACCTGCAATCCCTCGCCCAGCAAGCACAGTTTTTGACTATCGGCGCCTAGCGCATCACGTTTTCCCCGGAAGGCTCACCATGTCTGTTATCGCAAAAATCCAGAACCTGTTCAAGACAAAATCCGCACAGCCCGATGACAGCATGGACCTTGCCTCCGTGGGTATTCCGGCAGATCCTTTTGCGACGGGTGCGATGGATCAGACAGCTGTCTCCGCAGCAGCCGTGGCCATGCCCCTATCTGGCGACAATGACTTTCCCCCCAGCCGGGTGGCTACCGAAGAAGATGCGGCGGTCATCGAGAATCCGGACCTTTTGATGCTTCCGATTCTCGGACGCAGGACAATTGCTCAGCACCAGCGGATATTGCTGATACTGCTGGGTGTATCGGTTTTGGTGCTGGGTGTTGTGGCTTATCGTGCACTGTCACAGGCCGATACAGTCGCGCAGCAGGTGGCTGCAACCGGACAGTCGTTGATGCAGTCCCAGCGCCTTGCCAAATCAGTGTCCCAGGCTTTGGTGGGTAGTGCCCAGGCTTTCCCTGACGTGAAAGAAAGTTCTGACGTCATGGCCAAAACGGTGCGTGGTCTGAAGTCTGGTGACGAAGCCCTTCGCGTCGAGCCCGTCAATGCCGAACTGCAGCCTGACGTTGAAAAGATTACGCCACTTATGGAGCGTGCCGAGAAGAATGCAGCAACCGTCATGGGCCAGAAGGACATTCTGACGCAGGTGGGTAACGCGCTCCGGACCATTAACCGACAGTCGTCTGATCTGCTTGAAATTGCGGAAACTGTTTCGTCTCTGAAGCTTCAGCAAAATGCCGCCCCGGCTGAAATCTCTGCGTCCGGTCAGCTGGTGATGCTGACGCAACGTATTGGTAAATCGGCCAATGAATTCCTGACCATGGAGGGTGTGAGCCCCGAGGCGGTTTTTCTGCTGGGCAAAGACTTGAACTCATTCAAGGAAATCGCGCAAGGTTTGCAGGAAGGTAGCCCCGAACTGCGTCTGGCCGGCGCCAAGGATCCCCAGACACGAGAACGGCTGGAAGCCCTCATGGCCCTTTATGAACAAACACGCGTTCAGGCCGGTGCCATTCTGGGTAACTTGCAGGGCCTGGTGTCTGCGCGCGAAGCACAAGCGTCCATCATTGCCGACAGCGAGCCCCTGCGTCGTAATCTTGAAGATCTGCAAGGCAAACTGTCATCCCAGTCCGGTCTGAGTGTGGGCGCAATTACAAGCCTTGTAGTTGTTTCTCTGTTTGGTCTGCTTTGTGCATTGGGTATTGTCAAAGTGCAAACGGCTGATAACCGCCAGCGTCTTTCTGTAGCTGAGCAACGGCAGCTTGAAGCCCGTGGACAGGAGCAGGATGCCAAACGTGTGAACGACGCCAACCAGGCCGCCATTTTGCGTTTGATGAATGAGTTGCAGACCGTTGCTGAAGGTGACCTGACCCAGGAAGCGACCGTGACCGAAGATATTACCGGCGCTATTGCTGACTCGGTAAACTACACGGTTGAGGAGTTGCGCCAGCTTGTAGGTAACGTACAAAATACTGCTACCCGCGTTGCGCAGACGACTGCACAGGTTGAAAGTACTTCCACTGAACTTCTCGCGGCTTCTACCGAGCAGCTTCGGGAAATTCGTGAAACCGGTCAGTCTGTGCTGGACATGGCAACCCGAATCAACGAGGTGTCAGTACAGGCGCAGGAATCATCCCAGGTTGCTCGCCAGTCTCTGACGGCTGCCGAATCGGGCCTGCAAGCCGTGCAGAACGCCATCGGCGGTATGAACTCCATTCGTGACCAGATCCAGGAAACCTCCAAGCGCATCAAGCGCCTTGGCGAATCTTCCCAGGAGATTGGTGAAATTACCGAGCTGATTTCAGACATTACCGAACAGACCAACGTGCTGGCGTTGAACGCGGCCATCCAGGCTGCGTCTGCCGGTGAAGCTGGACGAGGCTTCTCGGTGGTTGCGGAAGAGGTGCAGCGCCTTGCTGAACGTTCCGCAGATGCTACGCGCCAGATTTCTGCGCTTGTGAAGGCCATTCAGACTGATACCCAGGATGCCGTGGCTGCTATGGAGCGTTCCACGCAGGGTGTGGTGGAAGGGGCAAAACTTTCCGATAACGCGGGTACTGCGCTGACCGAGATTGACCAGGTGTCGCGTCGTCTCGCTGACCTGATTGAGCAAATTTCAAACTCTGCGTCGCGTGAAGCCGAATCAGCCAATGTGGTGGCCGGCAACATTCAGCACATTTTTGCGGTGACTGAGCAGACTGGAGAGGGTACCCGGTCAACTGCTCAGCAGGTGCGGGACCTCTCCCGTATGGCCGAAGAGTTACGCCAGTCGGTGTCACGATTCAAGATTGCCTGACCACGCGGCGCCTTTGCCCTTTTGTACCTGACGGCGTACGACGTCTTTGAACCGGTCCGTTATTTATGCAATCCAACGCGCAGAATTCAACAGCCGCTGAGCTTGATATAGCCGTCAATGATCTCGGGCCCCTGGCATGGGTGCTCGAGGAATTGCGCAAGTCCCTGGATGGGTCTGCAAAAGCACTCA
Organism: Pseudomonadota bacterium; assembly: GCA_040388335.1. GTDB lineage: Bacteria > Pseudomonadota > Gammaproteobacteria > Burkholderiales > Burkholderiaceae_C > Polaromonas. The sequence continues at coordinate 28,302 of JAZKCB010000229.1, forward strand.
AGCGGTTTGTACGGGATGCTGAAGCTGCACGTGGCTCGGACCTCTCCACGATTGATGCCAGCCAGCTTCGCATTGCCAGGCAACAGTTGCATCAAGCGGTTGGTGCCCTGGAAATGGTTGGCCTTGCAGCGCCGGCACTGGTATTGCGTGCCATGGAGGCTGCAGTACAGAAATTTGTGCAACAGCCCGAGCATTGCACGCAGGATGCAGCCGCAAAAATCGAGCGGGCCAGTTTTGCGCTGACCGAATATCTGGAAGGTGTATTGGCAGACAAGCCGATTTCGCCGGTCTCCTTATTTCCGCAGTATCGTGAAGTTCAGGAGCTGGTCAAGGCGGACCGCATTCACCCTGCGGATCTATGGGCTTATGAATGGCGCTGGATAGAACCCGATATCAAGATATCGGCGGAGCCTAAGCCCTACGCATCGGCTGCCCGCTCCGTGATGGACCAGTCTGTACTACAGATCATGAAGGGCAAGGCCCCGCAGGCTGCTGGAACGCTCATGCACTTGAGCCTCGCGTTTTCTGCAGCCCAGACAGAGCGCCAGGCACGGATTTTCTGGAAAATCGCCGCTGCTTATTTTGAAGCGCTTGTGCATGACCTGTTGCCTTCCGATCTTCACGTCAAGCGCGCCGCATCGCGTATTCTTCTCCAGTACGCCTCCCTTGCAAAAGGCGATTCGGCCATCTCGGAGCGGCTCGCGCAAGACCTGCTCTTCTTCTGCTCCCAGGCGGTTGCCATGCGTGCCAGCGATGCGCCTGCATTGTCGGCGGTAAGGGCCGCTTATGGCCTTGCCCGATTCAAGCCGGTTGACTACGAGGCCATCCAGTTTGGTCGGTTTGACCCCGCGCTGCTGGCACAGGCACGCAAACGGATTCTCTCCGCCAAGGAAACCTGGTCTTCGCTGTCCGCGGGTGATGCAGGCAAGTTCAAGGTTGTTGTTGACCAGTTCAGCCTTGTCTCCGACTCCCTAGTCAAGCTTCACCCGCCAAGTGAACCACTGGCGCAGGCACTCTCGCGTGCAGTAGATGCCACCGCCAAATCCGGTCAGGCGCCAGTTATAGGGCTGGCCATGGAGGTTGCTACATCGGTGCTCTACCTTGAGGCAGCGTTTGATGACCTCGATCCGAATGACCCGCAACTTGCAGTACGAACAAAACATCTGGCCGAGCGACTCGAGAGGGTGAGGGGCGGGGGCGAGCCCCAGCCGCTCGAATCGTGGATGGAGGAGCTTTATCGGCGAGTAAGCGACAAACAGACCATGGGTAGTGTGGTGGGTGAGTTGCGTGTTTCACTGGGGGAGCTGGAAAAGTCGCTTGACCTGTTTTTCCGTAATCCGCAAGACAAAACTGTTTTGCGTGACGTACCGGGGCAGTTGTCGCAGATGCGCGGCGTGTTGTCGGTGCTGGGCCTGGAGCAGGCTTCACAGGCAGTGCTTCGCATGCGTGAGAGCGTCGAGCAGATGCTTGTGACTGAAGTTGACGAGCAGCTTGCACGGGCGGCGGGTACTTTTGAGCAACTGGGCAACAACCTGGGCGCACTCAGTTTTCTGATCGATATGCTGAACTATCAGCCGGCTCTCGCGAAGAAACTCTTTGTGTATGACGACGTCAAGGGGGAATTGAGGCCCCTGATGGGCCGTACACAGAAACCTGACGATTCTGCCAGTGTCAGCACCAGCAATGACTTGCTGTCTGAGGAAGTGAGCACACTCGTGGAGCATGCCGATGCCGGTGCGTCCACTGAAAAGCTTACCTTTGAGCTGGATGCCCTCGCCACGCATGCTGCGCTGGCCGGTCAGCCCGGACTTGCCAAAAATGCACATGAGGCTTCAATTGCCGTTACAGAGCACGGGACACAGGCAGCTGCCAGTGTGCTCAGTACTTTGGCGGTTTCGGTCACGCCGGGTGTTGCCGAACCGACTAGCAAACCCGAAGAGGTTGATTTTGAAGAAGACGATTTGCGTGATATTTTCCTTGAAGAGGCGCGCGAAGTGTCGGGCAATGGACAAGAGGCTCTTGTAGGGTTGGCTCGCAATCCGGGTGACGTTGGGCAGCTCACCATACTGCGGCGTGTATTTCACACGCTCAAGGGCAGCTCCCGCATGGTGGGGCTCAATGAATTTGGAGAAGCTGCATGGTCTTTCGAGCAGTTGTTCAATAGCTGGCTGGCAGACCAGAGGCAGGCAAGCGAAGATTTGATGGTTCTGTCGACCGCCGCGCTGACCGGGTTTTCGCGCTGGATTGAAGATATTGCGGGCAACCGCGACGGCGCCTGGGCCGCGTCGAGCTTTCGCACGAGTGCCGATGCCATGCGTAGTGAGGCACGATTCATGGCTCTTGTTTTGCCTGGCACTCCCACCGAGTTGCCTGCGGAGCCACCTGTCGAGTCGGTCGTTCCGGCATTCGAAAATCCCCGAGACCGGGTGCCACTGGCAGACGACGTTTCACTTGTTGCTGAAACGGATGTCGACTTTGATGCGTTCTTCGGGGCTGATGCGCAGACCGAGCCCGCGTCCAGTGCTGTGTTACCTGAGCCGATTGCTGAAATTCAGGGAATAGATTTTGAAAGTCTGTCCGCTCTTTCCGGTCTGCCTGAAGACAAGACCTCTGCGCAAGTTGTATCTGTTGCTCCGGGTTCTGAGGCAACTGAGATCCCCGAACTGTCTTTTGAACTTGATGCGCCCCTAGCTGAAGAGCCGGTCGTCGTCATTGCTGAACTGGCGCTCTCAGAAACGGACTTCGACATCGATTTTGCCGTGGCAGAAACTTCTGTTTCGGCTGTTGAGCCTTCTGTGCCAGCATTGACTGAGTCCGTGCCTGAGTTGCCAGCGTTTGATCTTTCCGAAACTGAAACAGGGGCTGATGCCGACGCCGCTACGGCCTTCGCCGGTAATGACGAGCAGGTCAAGGTGATAGGTGCCTTGCGCATCGGAATCCCGCTTTACAACGTCTACCTCAATGAGGCAGATGAATGGTCCCGTCGCCTGGTCACAGAAATATCCGAATGGGCGCTGGAGCTTGACGATCCTATTGGTGACTCCACCGTAGCATTGGCACACTCGCTGGCCGGTAGCTCGGCAACGGTCGGGTTCGAAGCCTTGTCAGAAATCTCCCGTGTTTTCGAGCATGTACTTCAGCAGTCACAGGCGCATCACAGTCACGCTGCTGCCACTGAATATGCGAGCCTGTTCGTAGATGCTGCAGAGGATATTCGACGCCTCCTTCACCAGTTTGCAGCAGGCTTTCTGAAAGAGCCCGATGCCAGCTTGATGGCAAAGTTGCGCGACCTCGAATTTACAGATGCTGTTTCCATCCTTCCGGTGGAGCCTCTGGATTCCGGCTTCTTTGTCGACGAACCAAAAACGGAAATCCGCGCGGAAATGGAGCAGGAAGCCCTTGCATCGCCACCTCCTGAAATTGCGGTGCGAGCTGAGCAAACGGCTGTTGCCAGGATAGAGCCTGTGGAGGCTTTCGTTCCTGTAGCTCCTCGTGCCGCCGTGCAGGTGCAATCTTTTGTTGCAACACCTGCAGAGAACTTCGTCGATGAAGGCGATGACGAGATCGACGCGGTTGATGCGATCGACCCTGAGCTGTTCCCCATCTTTGAGGAAGAAGCGTCGGAACTGATGCCTCAACTTGGCGCTGCGTTGCGCCAGTGGTCGGCAAGGCCCGATAACGCCGGTGCCCGCATGGAGGTGTTGCGCGCCCTGCATACGCTCAAAGGTAGCGCGCGACTTGCCGGTGCCCTGCGACTTGGTGAAATGGCGCACCATATTGAATCGGAAATCGAATTTTTGGGCTCTGAGTCGGCAGCGCAGCAGGACTTTGAGCCGCTGCTTACGCGATTTGATGCGATGGAACATACGCTGGATACGCTGCGTAAAGGCGATTCGGCAAGTGCGGAGGCTCAACCGGTAGAACGCCCGCAGCCTGCAGCACCCGTAGCGCAACCCACGGCGCCAATTGAAGCTTTCACCTCAACTGAGAAGCCGGGCGAAACAGCTGCAGCTCCGGTTGTAACTTCAGTCCCGTCTGCTGCCCGCGCCATGGTTCCTGCGCCGCAAATCATGGCCATGCAACCCTTGCGTCAGGCGGCATCGGCCTCGATCCGGGTCCGCTCGCAACTGCTGGATCGAATGGTCAACCAGGCCGGTGAGGTCATGATCACGCGTTCGCGGCTTGAAGTCGAGCTCTCGCAACTGCGCGGTTCGCTCAGCGACATGAGTGATAACCTGAACAGGCTTCGCCAGCAATTGCGCGACATTGAAGTGCAGGCCGAAAGCCAGATGCAGTCGCGCCTGGCACAGGCCAAGGAGGCCCAGGCCGGGTTTGATCCGCTTGAGTTCGACCGTTTCACCCGGGTGCAGGAACTGACCCGGATGATGGCCGAATCGGTGAATGACGTGGCAACTGTGCAGCGTACGCTTCAGCGCACTGTTGAAGCGACGGAAGACGACCTGATTGCCCAGGCGCGCCAGACACGTGAGCTGCAGCGCGATCTCTTACGTACCCGGATGGTGGAGTTTGAGGGTATTTCTGACAGGCTTTACCGTGTGGTCAGGCTTGCATCCAAGGAAACCGGGAAACAAGTCAGGCTTGACCTGCTGGGCGGCACCATTGAAATGGACCGCGGCATGCTGGATCGCATGACGCCTGCTTTCGAACACCTGTTGCGTAATTGCGTGGCGCACGGTATTGAAAGTCCGGAGGCGCGTGCAGCAGCTGGCAAGGAGGCGGCGGGTCTTATTACCGTGAATCTGCGCCAGGAAGGCAATGACGTCTCGGTCGATTTCAGTGACGACGGCGCAGGGCTTGACCTCAAACGGATTCGTGAAAAAGGAATCAGTCTGGGGCTTGTGTCCGCAGACCAGGAGTTGAGCGAGCAGGATGCAGCCAACCTTATTTTCATGCCAGGCTTCTCTACTGCGTCACAGGTGACAGAACTTGCCGGACGCGGCATTGGCATGGACGTTGTCCGTGCCGAGGTCAATGCGGTTGGCGGCCGCATCGAAACATCGACAGTGGCTGGCAAGGGTACGCACTTCAAGCTTGTCTTGCCGCTGACAACTGCCGTGACGCAGGTGGTGATGCTGCGTGCCGGAAACCTTTCTGTGGGCGTTCCGGCTAACGTGGTTGAAACCGTCCGCCGCGCAACAGCCAAGGAACTCCAGCAGGCTTACAACACCGGTGAAATGGATGTTGGCGGTGAGTCCGTCCCGTTTTTCTGGGCGGGTGCCCTGTTGCAGTCGTCGCACAACAGCAATGAAGTCCAGGGAAAAACGACGCCTGTCGTGATTTTCCGAAGTGCCGCCCAGCGTATTGCGCTACACGTGGATGAGGTGCTGGGTAACCAGGAGGTTGTGGTCAAGAATCTCGGGCCGCAGCTTTCGCGCCTGCCAGGTCTTGCCGGTATGTCCGTGCTGGCTTCCGGTGCGGTGGTGCTGATTTACAACCCGGTTGCTTTGGCATCGGTTTACGGGCAGATGGCGCGAGCCCTGAGTTCCGACAAGGCCGAGCCGCATATGCTTGAGACAGCTTCTGCCAATGCACCCAAGCTGCCTTCGCTGACGCAGGTCACACCGGAGATTCCGTTGATTCTTGTGGTTGATGACTCGATTACTGTACGCCGTGTCACGCAGCGCCTGCTCCAGCGTGAAGGCTACCGCGTGGCCATGGCTGCTGACGGACTGCAGGCGCTTGAGCGCCTCCAGGAAGAGCGTCCGGCCGTTGTGTTGTCCGACATTGAAATGCCCCGCATGGACGGCTTCGATCTGGCGCGTAACATTCGGGCCGATGTGCGCTTGAGCAGCCTGCCGATTGTCATGATCACTTCCCGAATCGCTGAAAAGCACAGGGAACATGCCAAGGAACTGGGCGTTGATCACTACCTCGGTAAACCTTACTCCGAAGAAGAGTTGATGAGTCTGGTGCGTCACTACTGCCATATGGAAGTACCGGCATCGGTTTAACGATGACGCAAGTGTCTGTTCGCGGCGCAGTGCTGTCTGATAGATGGCTATCTGATCAGGATTTTTTCACCACAGAGTAGCGCTCCAGCGTCAGGGCGCGCGCTTCGTCATGCTTGACGACAGGCATTGGGTAGTTATTTCCCAGCGCCACACCTGCCGCTGCCAGTTCCAGAGGTTTTGCAAGCCACGGCGCATGCAGGCTGCTGCCTTGCAGACCTGCCAGTACAGGCACATATCTGCGGATGAACTTCCCGTCACTGTCGAACTTTTCGCTCTGGCTTGTAGGGTTGAATATCCGGAAGTAGGGCTGTGCATCGCAGCCGCTGCTGGATGCCCACTGCCAGCCGCCATTGTTGGACGCCAGGTCAAAGTCATTGAGCTTTTCTGCAAAGTAACGCTCGCCCCAGCGCCAGTCCAGTCCCAGATCCTTGGTCAGGAAGCTGGCCACCACCATACGCAGGCGGTTGTGCATGTAACCCGTCTGGTTGATCTGCGCCATGGCCGCGTCCACCAGCGGGTAGCCCGTTCTGCCTTCGCACCATGCATCAAACAAGGCCTTCGCCTGGGGGCCTTTCTGCCAGACGATCAGGTCATATTCAGGCTTGAATGCTTCGGTCGCTGCATGTGGGAAGTTGCTGAGGATCTGCGCATAAAAATCGCGCCAGATCAGCTCACTCAGCCAGACCGCGGCACCCTCATCACCCTCTGTCTGGCGCTTGAGTGCTACTGCCGCCAGCTTGCGGATCGAGACTGTGCCGAACCGCAGATGCACACCAAGGTAGCTCGGGCCCTTGACGGCCGGGAAGTTGCGGGTCTCGCCATAGTCTTTCATGCGGCCCAGGAAGTCTTCAAAAAGCTGGCTGCCGCCGCTCATGCCCGTGGGGATTTTCAGGCTCTTGAGGTTTGTCCCTTCAAATCCCAGCGTCTGTAGTGCTGGCACCCTACCTCTGTGGTCTGCAGGCCGTGAAGCGAGCGCGTTTGCATGTTTTTCAACCGGATAAGACGACAGGTAAAACGGGTCGACCTTTTTAAGCCAGGCGTTCTTATAGGGCGTGAAAACACTGTACGGCTTGCCTGCCAGGGTCAAAACTTCGGCATTCTCGAAAATGACGTGGTCCTTGAAGGTGTGAAGGGCGATGCCGCTTTTTTCAAGCATCGCCTGAACCCTGGCGTCACGCGCCCGCGCCTGTGGTTCGTAGTCGTGATTGGTGAACACGGCGTCAATCGACAGTTCCCTGGCGAGTCGGGGCACCGCATCGCTGGCAATCGCGTGCTGGACGATGAGACCGGCATGCTGGACTTGATGTTCACCAGCCATCTTGCGCAGGCCCTCATCCAGCTCCACAAGTGACTCGCGGATGAATTCCACCCTGCGGTCCGCGCGCGGCAGGCCGTCCAGAATCTCCGTATCGAAAACAAACGTACACAACACCTGGCGGCATGATTTGAGCGCGTGGTGGAGGGCGGCATTGTCTTCAACCCTCAGGTCACGCCGGAACCACATCAGGCCTTTTTCGTACTTTTTCTGCATGAAACACATCTTACCGAGCTGGCCGTGTCCGCCACGGGATGGCAGCGCCGGCGTCCGCTGGGCGTAAAATGAGACCCATGCCACTCGATTCTTCGCCGATCAACCTGACGCATCACTTTCTGATTGCCATGCCGGGTCTGAGCGATGAGGCCTTTGCCAAAAGTGTTGTCTACATGTGTGAACACTCCGAGCGCGGCGCGCTTGGTCTGGTGATCAACAAACCCAGCGACATCAACCTCAAAAACCTTTTTGACAAGGTTGAACTTCCGCTGCACAGACAGGACCTCACGCAGGCTCCCGTTTTCCAAGGCGGGCCGGTGCAGACCGAGCGTGGCTTTGTGCTGCACGAATCCATGATGCCGGGCAACGAATCCGTCTACGCATCCACCATGACGATTCCGGGCGGGCTGGAAATGACGACTTCCAAGGACGTGCTTGAAGCGTTGTCCACCGGCAATGGCCCCCGCAGGATTTTTGTATCGCTGGGTTATTCCTCTTGGGGTGAAGGCCAGCTCGAGTCCGAACTCTCTGACAACAGCTGGCTTACAGTGGCTGCAGATCCCGCCGTGATTTTTGATACCCCCGTCGAAGAGCGCTATGCCCGGGCTTTGCTGTTGCTTGGCCTGGAAAGCTGGATGCTGTCTCCCGAGGCTGGTCACGCATGAGGCCGCCGGGCCGCCCCCGGGCGAATACCGCAGCACGGAGTGCGAAGGCCTCCGAATGAGCCTTGCGGCCATGCCACCTTCGGCCGCCGGCCTGCAAACTTTTCTGGCTTTTGATTTTGGTTTGAAGCGCACCGGCGTCGCGTCTGGCAATGTGCTGACCCGCACCGCCACACCGCAACAGACTATTTCTGCAGAAGGTGACGCCCGCTTCCCGCTCATCGCCTCAAGGCTCAAGGAGTGGCAGCCTGATGCACTGGTTGTCGGCATTCCCTTCCACCCCGACGGCGCGAGCCATGAAAACACCCTTCGTGCCCGGAAATTTGCCCGCCAGTTGCGTGGCCGGTTTGGGCTTCAGGTTTTTGAGGTGGATGAGCGTTACAGCACGACTGAAGCGCTTTCTGCCGGGGCCACTGATGCGGATGCCGCATCAGCCTGCATAATTCTGGAGCAGTTTTTAAGGAGTCTTCCATGAGTAGCCTGACGCTGGACGCAGAAGCGCTGTACCGCGATTTGCATCGCAACATGCAGCAACTGATGGCCACCTATGACGAGCTGCCCCTGCTGGTCGGTGTGGCATCGGGTGGTGCGTGGCTGGCGCAGCGCCTGCAAACCGATCTGAGCCTGCCCGGCGAGCCTGGCGTCCTGTCCTCATCCATGCATCGGGATGACTTTTCGAGCCGCGGCCTTGCAGCCAGCGCACAGACCATGCTGACCTTTGATGTGAACGGTGCGCACCTGATCGTTGTGGATGACGTGCTCTACACAGGCCGGACGATACGCGCCGTGCTCAATGAACTGTTCGACTACGGCAGGCCTGCCAGCGTCAGGCTGGTCGTGCTGGTGGACAGGGGTGGCCGTGAGCTTCCGGTTCAGCCCGACCTGGCCATCGCTCGCGTGGCTTTGCCCGCATCGCAAAGCCTGGAGCTTGAGCGGCTTGAGAACGGCCAGTTCAGTTTCAAGGTACAGGACCGCGAGGCCTGAATCCCCATGAAGATCAAACCACATAAAAACAAGCAGCTGAACAAGCAGTCAAGCAAGTATTCAAGCTATCAAGGGCCAGGAGCTTAAAAAGTGTTGTACCGACGAAATCCACAACTCAACAAGAACAGTGAACTCATTCACCTGCTGTCCATCGAAGGCTTGCCCAAAGCCATCCTGACGCAGATCCTCGACACCGCAGCCAACTTCGTGAGCATCAGTGATCGCGAAGTCAAGAAAGTCCCCCTGCTTCGCGGAAAGACGGTGTTCAACCTTTTCTTTGAAAATTCGACTCGGACCCGCACAACTTTCGACATCGCGGCCACCCGCCTGTCGGCAGATGTGATCAACCTTGACATCGCACGCTCTTCGGCTTCGAAAGGCGAGTCGCTGCTTGACACCATCGCCAACCTCAGCGCGATGGCTGCAGACCTTTTTGTGGTGCGACACAGCGAATCCGGTGCGCCTTACCTCATTGCCCAGCATGTCGCGCCTCATGTGCACGTCATCAACGCCGGCGATGGCCGTCATGCCCACCCCACGCAGGGGCTGCTGGACATGTACACCATTCGCCACTACAAAAAAGACTTCAGCAACCTCACGGTGGCCATCGTCGGTGATGTGCTGCATTCACGCGTGGCGCGTTCGGACATCCATGCGCTGACCACGCTGGGTTGTCCTGAAGTGCGTGTGGTCGGCCCCAAGACGCTTGTACCTGTCGACATGGCCCAAATGGGCGTACGGGTCTGTAACACGCTTGAAGAAGGCATCAAGGGTGCCGACGTCATCATCATGCTGCGGCTCCAGAACGAACGCATGTCGGGCGCCTTGTTGCCAAGCAGCCAGGAGTTTTTCAAGAGCTTCGGGCTGACGACGGAAAAACTCAAGCTTGCCAAACCAGATGCCATCGTGATGCATCCGGGGCCGATCAATCGGGGTGTCGAGATCGATTCAGCTGTTGTGGATGGTGCGCAGAGCGTTATCCTGCCCCAGGTTACTTTTGGTATTGCGGTCCGCATGGCCGTCATGGGAATCGTTGCAGGGAACGAAGCATGAAGATACTGATTAAAAACGGTCGCGTGATGGACCCGGCATCGAAGTTCGACGCGGTGTGTGATGTCGCCATTGCGGGCGGCCGCATTGTGGCCCTGCAAACACCGCCGGATGATTTTTCTCCCAACAAGGTGATTGATGCCAGCGGCTGCATCGTCATGCCAGGATTGATTGACCTTTCGGCTCGCCTGCGCGAGCCAGGCTACGAACATGAAGGCATGCTGGAGAGTGAACTCGCCGCCGCAGTTGCCGGCGGTGTGACAAGCCTGGTCTGCCCGCCTGATACCGACCCCGTTCTCGATGAACCCGGTCTTGTGGAAATGCTCAAGTTTCGCGCAGAAAAGCTGCATCAGTCCCGGGTTTTTCCGCTCGGTGCGCTGACGCGCGGGTTGAAGGGCGAGACCCTGACTGAAATGATTGAATTGACCGAGGCAGGCTGCGTCGGATTCAGCCAGGCTGAAACTCCCCTCGGCAATACGCAGGTGCTGATGCGCGCGCTGCAATATGCCTCCAGCTTTGGCTACAACGTCTGGCTCAGGCCGCAGGAAATCTACCTTGGCAAAGGTGTCGCCGCCAGCGGCCCGCTTGCAACCCGGCTGGGCCTGAGCGGGGTGCCCGTTGCCGCAGAGACGATTGCGATCCACACCATCATCGAGCTGGTGCGTTCCACCGGTGCCCGGGTACACCTTTGCCGCATCAGCAGTGCTGCCGGTCTGGCGCTTGTGGCTGCGGCCAAGGCGCAAGGTTTGCCTGTGACCTGTGACATCAGCATCAACAGCCTGCACCTCACCGATACCGATATCGGTTACTTCGACAGCCGCGCGCGGCTGGACCCGCCGCTTCGGCAACAGCGCGACCGCGACGCCTTGCGACAGGGGCTTGCGGATGGCACGGTCGACGCGCTGGTGTCCGACCACACACCTGTTGATGAAGATGCCAAGACCTTGCCGTTTGCAGAGGCCGAGCCTGGCGCGACCGGGCTGGAGCTGCTGCTGTCTCTCGCCTGCAAGTGGTCGCAAGACAGCGGGGGTAACGCAGACCTGATGCGGGCCCTGGCGGTACTGACCAGCGAGCCGGCGCGTGTACTGGGCGCTGCATTGGGCTCATTCCAGGCAAGCGCCGGGCAACTCGTCAAGGGGGGTGTGGCCGACATCTGTGTATTCGATCCCGCAGCAGAGTGGACGGTCGAGCCTTCTGCCTTGCGCAGTCAGGGCAAACACACGCCTTTCTCCGGTTACCAGTTGCCGGGCCGGGTGCGCCATACCCTGGTAGGTGGCCAGCTCGCCTATCAGCTCAAGGCAGAGGACTGATTTGAGCAACCTGAAGGCCGGCGTCAAGCTCGCGCGTGCGCTGTTGCACATCGTCATCGGGTTTTTCACCATCCTGCTGGTGTTTCCGCGTCTGCAGCAGGAGCAGCGTGAGCAGCGCATACAGGTATGGTCCGCAAGGATGCTGACATGTATCGGCATCGAGTTGCGCGTCAAGGGGCAGCCCGCCATGACCGGCCCGATGCTTCTGGTGGCCAACCACATCTCGTGGCTCGACATCACATCACTGCATGCTGCGCGTTTTTGCCGTTTTGTGTCCAAGGCCGATATCAAGCAATGGCCGGTGATCGGCACGCTGGCGATTGGCGTTGGCACCTTGTTCATTGAGCGCGAGTCCCGGCGTGACGCCATGCGTGTTGTGCATCACATGACCGAACGCCTGCGCGAGGGTGACATCATTGGCGTATTTCCTGAAGGCACGACGAGCGACGGCACAGGGCTTTTGCCTTTTCATGCCAACCTGTTGCAGGCGGCGATCACGGCCGAAGTTCCCGTACAACCGGTGTCCATCCAGTTTATGGACCGTGCCACTGGCCAGCGCAGCCCTGCGCCTTGCTATATCGATGATGACACGCTGCTGGAGTCGGTCTGGCGCACGCTCAGGGCGTCCGGCATCGTCGTGTTGATCAGCTTTGGCGAGCCGCAGGGTGCGCAAGGCCGGGACAGGCGCGAGTGGGCACATGCCCTGCGTGAAGACGTGGCAGCCCTGCGCCAGAACTGAACAGGCTTGAGGCCCTTGACAGGCTCAGGTTCTGGCCTTGATGTAGCGATACTCCTGCGTCAGGCCGCCAAAGCCATACGCCTCCGCACGCACGTCATGGATGTAGATATAACTCTCGTCATGCAAATTTCCCAGCAGCTTTCCAAAAGCCTGAAATGACTCGGCGATGTACTGCGCCTTTTCATCCTTGGTGTTGGTGCCGTCCACCACCTTGATGTCGAAGTAGAAACTGTTTTTGCCCTGCGCAGCCAGTGAACTGCCGCCGACGATCCAGTGCTCAGGCGCCACGTAGTCGATGGCAATCGAGGTAAGTTCGCGCTTTTTGTGCAGGATGCGCGTTGTGAGTTCAAGAAGTGTTTCGGCGATATCGATGCTCATCTTTGGGCTGTCAGGCTGGCTGACCTTGATGTTGAGAATTGGCATTCTGAATTTCCTCTTATGGTTAGCTATGCAACTATATGATTAAAAAAAGTTTGTGTTGGGAGGGGTGATTTTCATTTCAGTGCATTTGAAACGCTCCTGACACGGCTGACGGTTTCATCGAAATTTTCCTTTCCTATGTTTTGCTGGATACGGCGCGTCACTTCGCCGCTGGCCTTGTTGATGGCCGCATGCATGGCTTCTGCCTCGGCAGTGGGGTAGACCGCCCAGTGCCGTCCGTCCGCAGCTGTGCTTCTGCGCTCCACCAGCTTGAGGGCCTGGAGTCCGTCAAGCAGGCGGGTGGCAGTGGGGCGTGAAATCGTCAATTCGTCTGCAATCTGATGCTGCAACAGCCCTGGCTTTTTAAGCACAAGGCGCAGCATGAAGCCCTGGGATGGCGTGACCCCAAATGGCTTGAAGGCGACGGTCCATTCCTTGTCGACAAGGCGGGCCAGGGCAGTCGTATTGAAATACAGGCAGTGGTCAAACATGACTGCAGATTAGCACAAACAAATTAGCTATGCAACTATTAATCGGGCGGATCTGGGGGCGAAAACTGAAAAAATCACGTTTTCCCCGCAAAGTGTAGGCAGCAGCCTACGGCTATCAAATGCGCGGGCCTACCACCTGTTTTGAAGACCGGATTTAAGGTCTTCCTATTCCCATGTGGCCAATTTTCACGCGTCGTGCGTGCCTATGCGAGGCCACCGGGTCTATCCAGGAGAACATCATGAACAAAGACACCGTCGAAGGTAACTGGCTCCAGTTCAAGGGCAAGGTCAAGGAGCAATGGGGCAAGCTGACGGACGACGATCTGGACATCATCGCTGGCAAACGTGACCAGTTGCTCGGAAAAATCCAGGAGCGTCACGGCATGACCCGTGATGAAGCGGAAAAGCAGGTCACTGACTTTCATGCCAAAAATCCGACCAATTTTTTTGAGCGCTACTGAGCCATTCCTGGCCTGATCATGCCGGGGCGCGCGTCCACCTGATGCGTGCCCGGCATCAGCGTCATTTCGCACAAGATTTACAACGCTCATTCAGACAACTAATCATCAAAACCACCCAGACCATGAAATACAAACTGCTCGCCCTCACCGTTGCCCTCTCCTGTACCTTTGCTGGCCATGCCATGGCCCTGACCAAAGACGAATACAAGGCTGGCAAGGACCGGATTTCCGCAGAGTACAAAGCCAACAAACAAAGATGCGATGGCCTGAAGTCCAACGCCAGGGACGTTTGCAAGTCCGAGGTCAAGGGCATCGAGAAGGTGTCCAAAGCCGAGCTTGAGGCCCAATACAAGCCCACCAACAAAAACATCGAAAAAGTCGGTTTTGCAAAAGCCGATGCGGCATACGACACCGCCAGGGAAAAGTGCGATGACTTTGCGGGCAACGCGAAAGACGTCTGCATCAAGGACGCCAAAGCAGCCCGGGTGAAGGCGAAAGAAGATGCCAAGGTCGCCAAAGTTTCTGCTGATGTCAACCAGTCCGGGAGCAACAAGGTCGCTGAAGCAAACAATGAAGCGAACAAGGAAAAGCGCGAGGCTGACTACAAAGCTGCCAAAGAGCGCTGCGATGCACTGGCTGGTGTCCCGAAGGACAGCTGCGTCAATGACGCAAAAGCAAAATTCGGCATCAAATAAACTGGCCGCCAGCTTTATCAAAAGATCCCGGACGTTCGCGTACCGGGATTTTTTATGGGTGTGCCCCTTTTAGAATGCCTGGTGCTGCCCGGTCATCTTCCGGCGGTCAGCTTTCAGGAACTTCGAGAAGGTCAGCATGCTTGTTCAGGATGGTTTGCCCCCGCGTGAGCGAAGGTGGGCGCTGTGGGTGATCATTCCGGGGATCCTCATGACGGTGCTGGACGGCACCATCGTCAACCTCGCGCTTCCAGACATCACGCGTGAACTGCACGCCACCGCAGCCCAGTCCATCTGGGTCATCAACGCTTACCAGATCGCCATCATTGCCTTGTTACTGCCCCTGGCCACCCTGGGCGATGTGATTGGCTACCGGCGCGTGTACATGGTCGGCATGGCGCTGTTCACGGCCGCATCGGTGGCCTGTACCTTTGCGGATTCGCTCATCACACTCGCGCTGGCGCGCGGCGTGCAGGGCCTGGGTGCCGCCGGCATCATGGGCGTCAATGCGGCGCTGGTGCGCCTGACCTATCCACGCGCACTGCTTGGGCGAGGCATCGCGCTCAACTCCATGGTGGTGGCGGGCGGTACGGTTGCCGGGCCTTCGATTGCAGCTGCCGTTCTGTCGGTGGCTTCGTGGCCATGGCTGTTCGCCATCAACCTGCCCATCGGTGTGTTCTGCCTGCTGCTTGGCCGCAAGGCCCTGCCGCACAATCTTTCAAGGGCCGACAGCGCGCGCATTTCATGGCTGGACGTCATCCTCAATATCCTGATGTTCAGCCTGGTCGTACTGGGCGTCGATGGCCTGGGTGTGCGGCAAGAGGGGCAGGGCGTTGCCGGTCAGGGTGTCCCACCGTGGGTCGCTGTCGTAGAACTGGCGTTGGGCGTGGCCATCGGTGTCTTTTATGTGCGCAGGCAGCTCAGGCAGCCCTTGCCGCTGTTCCCTGTGGATCTTCTGCGCATTCCTGTGTTCGCCCTGTCGATGGGCACCTCGATCGGTGCGTTCTGCGCACAGATGCTGGCCTATGTGGGCCTGCCTTTTCTTTTGCTCGACAGCTATGGCCGCTCGCATCTTGAAGCAGGCTTGCTGCTGACGGCATGGCCGGTTGGCATTGCGATGACCGCGCTGGTTGCCGGTCGCCTGATCGGCCGGTTTTCGGGCGGTATCCTGGGCGGTGCGGGTCTTGGCCTGATGGCGCTTGGCCTTGTCTTGCTGGCAATGTTGCCGGCGCACCCGTCAAGCGCCGACATCGTCTGGCGCATGCTGATCTGCGGCATGGGCTTTGGCCTTTTTCAGTCACCCAACAACCACATCATCCTGACCTCGGCGCCAGCGCATCGGTCAGGCGGAGCCGGTGGCATGCTGGGTACGGCGCGGCTCACCGGGCAAATCCTGGGCGCTGTATTGCTGGCCATGATCTTTGGGGCGTTTGACCCGCATGACGGCAAAGGCCCGTTGATCGCTCTGTGGCTTGCCGCTGCCTTTGCTGCAGTCGCAGGCACCTTTAGCGCGCTGCGAATCAGGCACCTTTGAGCCGGAAGCCGGCGACTCAGGCGGGTTTGAAACCCATCGCCTTCATGGCCGCAGTCAATGACTTCGCCGAAGTTGCATAGCTGTCCCACGGTGTGTTGCCAGTCTCCAGGCGCTCGCTGACATTCTGCACATTCCAGTGTGCACCGCCGGTGAGCTCGGGCAGCTCGTCCCACGCTACAGGCACAGACACCCCCATGCCCGGCCTGGCCCGCGCCGACCAGGCACTGACGGTGGTTGCCCCAAAACCGTTGCGCAGGTAGTCGGCAAAGATCTTGCCGACGCGATGGGTGGGGCCGCTCTTCGCTACAAAGCGCTGCGGTATTGTTTTGGCCAGGTGCTGGACGATGAATTTTGAAAAGTCTTTCACCGTATCCCAGTCATGCAGGCGCTTGAGGGGGATCACCACATGCAGGCCCTTGCCGCCACTGGTTTTCAGAAAGGGCACCAGACCCAGTTCTTCGACCAGCGTGCGCACCAGAAGCGCAGCTTCCTGCATCTGCGACCAGCTCACGCCATCGCCCGGGTCCAGGTCAAACGTCATGCGGTCAGGTTTGCCGATGTTTGATGCGGTGGCATTCCAGGTGTGGAACTCCAGCGTGTTCATCTGTGCCGCAGACAGCAGGCCGGTGACGCTGTCGATCGCCAGCAGCGAGTCATGCGCCGGGTCGAGTGCCGGGTCCAGCAGCCTGACGCCGGGCAGTTCATCCCCCTTCGCGTGTTTCTGGAAGAAAAGCTCACCACCTGTGCCTGAAGGCGCACGCACCAGCGATACCGGCCGGCCTTTCAGGTGGGAAAGCATGACCCCTGCAACCGACGCATAGTGTTGCACCAGGTCCAGCTTGGTCAGGCCGCTCTCCTTGTCGATGACGCGCTCGGGGTGAGTGACGCGAAGGGATTTCGGCAGGGGCGATGCATGTTGATTCAGGTCAGATGGCTTCACGACTTTCTCCCTGGTGATGGCCTGCGGCTTTTTATCCGCGCGCAGCCCCTTGAAGACGGCATGCCGGACCCGGTTCGTGTTGGTCCACTCGGCAAAAGCCACTTCAGCCAGCAGCACGGGCTTGACCCAGTGCGGCTTGCCCACAACGGTGGTCTTGCTGTCAAAGGGGGGCGTCGGCGTTTCCAGTTTGTCGAGCCGGGCGCGCAAATCGACCAGCAGCATTTCATTGAAGCCGCTACCGACATTGCCTGCATATTGCAGCGTGCCCTTCCCATCGTGGATGCCCAGCAACAAGGCGCCAAGCCCGTTGCGCGAACCTTTGGGTTCGGTAAAACCGCAAATGATGAATTCCTGACGCTTGCCGCATTTGAGCTTGATCCAGTCCGGCGAGCGGCGTGACTGGTAGGGCGCATCTGCGCGTTTGCCGATCAGGCCTTCGAAGCCCAGCTTGCAGGCAGAACTCACCAGGTCTTTGGACGGCGCCTCAAACGCGGCACTGAAACGCAGGCTGGGCGATTTGTTTTTTGCCATGATTTTCTGCAGCAGGGCGCGGCGCTCAATGAGTGGCACATCGCGCAAATCATGCCCGTCATAAAACGGCAGGTCAAAGACGTAATAAACGATGGCCGCGGCGTTCGCGCTGGGTACGGCCGCCTTGCGGCCACGGCTTTCAAAGGCGCCCTGAAGCAGCTGAAAGTTGGGTATGCCGTCCTTGTTGGGCACCACCATCTCGCCGTCCAGCCAGGCTGTGTGCAGTTTGAGCGCCTTCAGTGCCTTTGCGAGTTGTGGCATCTTGTCCGTCCAGTCGTGACCATTGCGTGTGAAGCAATTGATCTTGTCGCCATCTACCCGCGTCATCAGCCGGTAACCGTCAAACTTGAGTTCGTAAAGCCATTCCCCTTCGGGCGCAGCCTCGACCAGCGTTGCCAGTTGCGGTTGGATCATGGCCGGGAGCTTCACCTTGACGGAGGAGGTGGCCATGCGCCCGGCGCTTGCTTTCTTCGCTACAGCCACAACTTTCTTTTTGGCAACCGCCTTGCCCAACACGCTGTCCGGCATCGCTCCGGTGATGTCGCAGTCCGCCGTGGCGCGTTCTTCGCTGTCGTGCTCCTTGATGAGCAGCCACGGCGCCTGCTTTTCGCCATGGCCTTTCATGCGGATCAGGGTCCATTTGCCGCGCAGCTTTTCCCCGCGGATTTCAAACTTCAGCTTGCCCGATTTAAAACCTTTTGCCGGGTCTTCCAGTGGCACCCAGGTGCCACGGTCCCAGACGATGACCTCACCTGCACCGTATTGCTTCGCCGGAATGGTGCCTTCAAAACCGCCATAAGACAGCGGGTGGTCTTCAACCTGCACGGCCATGCGTTTGACTTGCGGGTCCAGGCTTGGGCCTTTGGGCACCGCCCAGCTTTTCAGCGTGCCTTCAAATTCCAGCCTGAAGTCATAGTGCAGGCGGCTTGCCCAGTGTTTCTGGATAACGTAGGCCAGGGCTTTGGCATCCGGTTTGCCGCCCACCCTGACGTCGTGGGCAGGCTCCGGCGTGACACGGAAGTCGCGCTTTTGCCGGTACAGCGCCAGCGAATCGTTTTTGACCATGGCAACGTGGGGTGAAGAGGTTCACGCCGCCTTGCGGCGAGGCGCTACGCTCTTGTGCGTCGCAGTGCGCGGCTTTGCCGCCGTCTTTCTTGCTGCTGTCGTTGTCGCAGGTTTTTTCCTTGCGGGGGCGGCATGTTCAGCGCTGTCGTCGTCCGTTGCCTCCATGGTCGCCTTGCCGATTTTCGCGCCGGGCTTTTTCAGGCTGCGCTTGAGCAGTTCGGTCAGGTCGATGATCTGTGCGCCGCCCGATGCGCTTTCATCTACAGGCTCGAGCGGCGTCACGGTTTCGGTCTTGCCGGCTTTGACGCGCTGGTGTACCAGCTCCATGATGGCATCCTTGAACTCGTCCTTGTAGTCGTCCGGGTTCCATTTGGCACTCATGTCCTTGACCAGCTGCTCGGCCATCTTCATTTCGTTGTCACGAATGCCGGCAGACTTCAGGCCCTCGGGCGGCAGTTCAAGGTTGGTCCAGGGGCGAATCTCGTCGCCCCAGCGCAGCAGGTTCAGCACCATGCCCTTGCCCGAAGGAATCAGCGCAGCCAGATGCTGTTTGGTCTGGATCACCACGCGCGCCACACCGACCTTGCCGGTTTTCAGCAGCGTCTCGCGCAGCAGGGCGTAAACCTTGGCGCCCTTGTTGATGGGCGCGATGTAATAGGGCCGCTCAAGGTACACAAACGGAATGTCACCGGCATCGACGAATGATTCGATCTCAATCGTCTGCGTCGTCTTGGGGTAGGCGTCGGCAATCTCCCTGTCGCTCAGGATGACGTATTCACCCTGCTCATACGCAATGCCCTTGACGATGTTGTCCTTGGTGATTTCCTTGCCGGTTTTTTTGTTGATGCGCTTGTAGCCCACCGGGTCCATGCTGCGCTTGTCCAGCCAGTCAAA
>JAZKCB010000230.1:0-6878 GCA_040388335.1 Pseudomonadota bacterium
GCACAGGACTATCCGAACAAACCCGTCAAGTTCATCGTCGGCTTCACGCCCGGCGGCAGCGCCGACATCATCAGCCGCTTCATGGCGCAAAAACTCGGCGAACGGCTCGGCCAGCCTTTTGTGGTCGAGCAGCGCCTGGGCGCGGGGGGCATCATTGCGCAATCGGCCGTGGCCAAAGCGCCACCCGATGGCTACACCATGGTGCTGCTGACAGGCGGCCACCCCACATCGGCGGCGATGAAGAAGTCGCTGCCCTATCACCCGGTCAATGACTTCGGCATGGTCTCGACCATCATCGAATACCCGATGGCCATAGGCGTCAAGCCAGACTCGCCCATCAAGTCCTTCCCCGACCTGCTGGCACGCGCAAAGGCCGAGCAGGGCAAGATGAGCCTGTCGTCCGCAGGCGTGGGCACCCTGCATCACCTGATGGGCGAGTGGATCAAGATCGAGTCCGGTGCCGAGATGATTCATGTGCCCTTCAACGGCGCCGCACCCGCGTACACCGAACTGCTGGGCGGCCGCCTCGACGTGATGATCGAGACCATGACCTTCATGAGCACCAACTTCAAAAATGGCCAGATACGCCCGCTGGCGGTGTCATCGTCCAAACGCCTGAAGGACTTCCCGAATGTGCCGACGATCTCGGAAACCCTGCCCGGCGTTGAAACCACTTCATGGCTGGGCCTGGTGGTGGCGCCCGGCACGCCCGCGCCCGTCATCGAGCGGCTGAACCGCGAGATGCGCGCCATCCTGGCCGAGCCTGCGACGGCAGAGAAATTTGCGCAACTCGGTGGTGTGCCAGCCCCATCGAGCCCCGAAGAAATGCGCACCCGCATCCAGCGCGAGGTGGACCGCTGGAACCGCGTGGTCGCGCTGCGCAAGATTGAGCGCCAGGACTGAGATGCACAAAAAAACACACAACAACAGGAGACAAGCATGAGCATTTTTGATACCTCCCGCCGCGACTTTCTCGGCTGTGCCGGCCAGCTCGGCGCAGTGACTTCCCTCGGCTTTGTGGCGCAGGCCGGCCTGCTGTCAAACGCCATGGGGGCTGACAAGCCGCTGCGGCCAGACGTGCGCAGCGTGAGCGGCCCGCTTCCCAGGCGTGGCGAATACCTGATACGCGGCGCCTATGTACTGACGATGGACAAGGCTGGCGACCTGCCGAATGCCGATGTGCATGTCAAAAACGGCGACATCATTGCCGTCGGCACCGGGTTGAGCGCCCCTGGCGCAGAAACAATTGATGCGCGCGGCATGCTGGTCATGCCCGGCATGGTCGAGACCCACTGGCACATGTGGAACACCTTGCTGCGCAGCATGTCGGGTGACATCCAGGCCAAGGGCTACTTCCCGCTGTCTGAAGCGCTGGGCAAGGTCTTCACGCCCGGCGACATGTACCTGGGTGCCATGCTGTCGTCTGCCGAGGCCATCAACTCCGGCATCACCACGGTGCACGACTGGTGCCACAACACCAACTCACCCGCCCACGTCGACCAGGACATCCTGGCGCTGCAGAACTCGGGCATTCGTGCACGCTTCAGCTATGGCTACCCGCAAGGGCTGGCACGCGACAAATCAGTCGACCTGCAGGATCTGGCGCGCGTCAAGCAGCAATGGTTTACCGGCAACGACGGCCTGCTGACCATGGGCTACGCGGCTCGCGGCACACGCTACCCGGGCGCCTACCCCAGCGAATGGGAAGCCGTGCGCAAGATGGGCCTGCCGATCTCGGTGCATGCCAACATCACCAAAAAGTTCGGCAATGAAACCGAAATCGAAACCTTCTACAAGGATGGCTTCCTCGGCCCTGATGTGCAGGTCATTCACGCCCTCACCGCCCCGCCTGCTGCCATTGAGGCCATGGCCAAAACCGGTACCTCGGTCAGCCTGAGCCCCTATACCGAAATGCGTATCGGCTTCGGCTTTCCGCAAACTGGCGCCTTCCTGGCCGGTGGTGTGCTGGTCACGCTGTCGGTCGATACGGCAGCGCTTTCAGGCAATGCCGACATGTTCGGTGTCATGAAGGCGACGCTGAACGTCGAGAACGGCCGCGCTGAAAGCGAGTTCAAGCTGACGGCCCGCAAGGTGCTCGAGATGGCCACCATCGACGGCGCCAAGGGCATGGGCATTGCCGACAAGGTGGGCTCCATCATTGCAGGCAAACGCGCCGACATCATCATGGTGCGTACCGGCGACATCAACATCGGCCCCATGACCGATGCCGCCCATCTGCTGGTTGAAGCGGCGCAGCCGTCCAACGTTGACATGGTCATGGTCGATGGTCGCATCCTCAAACGCAAGGGCAAGCTGACATCCATACGCCCCGACCAGGTGGTGCGCGAGGCAGCCATTGCGCTGGCCGGTGTGCGAAAGCGCGCCAACTGGTAAGACCCAGCGAACTGCGCTACCCAAAACCCTGCTTGCGGAAGCCCCGGAAGCAGGGTTTTTGCCATTTCAGGGCTGGTGTTATAACCAAGGCCACTCTTCAAGCCGGGCGCCGGGCGCCCCAATATCAAAAGCATCAAGGAATACAGAACATGGGCGCGCAGTGGAAAGCAAAAGGCAAGGAACTTGCCGCAAATGCCAAGGGCAAGGTCTTCGGCAAGCTGGCCAAGGAAATCATGGTCGCGGCCCGCAGCGGTGCCGACCCTGCCGGCAACGCCAAGCTCCGGCTGGTGGTCGAGCAGGCGCGCAAGGTGTCCATGCCCAAAGACACGCTGGAGCGCGCCATCAAGAAAGGCGCAGGCCTGACCGGCGAGTCCGTCAATTTTGAGCACGTCATCTATGAAGGCTTTGCCCCGCACCGCGTGCCGGTGATGGTCGAATGCCTGACCGACAACGTCAACCGTACGGCGCCCGAGATGCGCGTGCTGTTCCGCAAGGGCCAACTCGGTACGTCGGGCTCGGTCTCATGGGACTTTGACCACGTCGGCATGATTGAAGCCGAGCCGCTTGAAAAAGGCGCAGACCCCGAGCTCGCCGCGATTGAAGCCGGCGCGCAGGACTTTGAAGTCGGCGAGGATGACGAGGGGGGCACGACAACCATGTTCATCACCGACGCCACCGACCTCGATCTCGTCAGTCGTGCATTGCCTGCGCAAGGCTTTACCGTGCTGTCGGCCAAGCTGGGCTACAAGGCCAAAAACCCGATTGACCCATCCACACTGAGCGCTGCCGAACTTGAAGAAGTCGAAGCCTTTCTGGCGGCCATCGACGCCAACGACGACGTGCAGAACATTTTTGCGGGGCTGGGCGGTTAAGGCCGCATCAAATCTGTTATTGCGGACCTGATCCGCAATCCATGACCCCACGAAGCCATGGATCCCGGATCGATTCCGGGATGACAACCTTCAAGCGCTGCGCCCATGCCGGAGCACCTGGCCGGCATGTGCATCCATCGTCTCGCCATGGCGGCATGCCAGCCGGCCATTCACGAACACGGCATCAATGCCCTGGCTGGGCTCGGCCGGGTTCGTAAAGGTGGCGCGGTCTGAAATGTTTTGCTCGTCAAACACCACCATGTCTGCGGCATTGCCTACAGCCAGCACGCCGCGGCCCTGCAGCCCGAAGCGGCGTGCACTCAGGCCGGTCATTTTGTGGACTGCCGTTTCAAGCGAAAACAGCCGCCTGTCCCTTGCATAGTGCCCCAGCACGCGGGGAAAGGTGCCCCACAGCCGGGGGTGCGGGCTGACGTCATGCGCCAACCCGTCAGACCCGACCATCGTCATCGGGTGGGCCAGGATGCGGCTCACATCGCCTTCACTCATCGCAAAATAAATTGCACCGGCCGGGGCCAGTCTGTCGGCCAGTTCCTCGGGTGACACATCCTGCTGTTTTGCAAGAGTAAACAGCGACTGGCCGGCCGCCGAGGGGTCTGTTTTTGACCAGGTAACCAGCACTTCGTCGGACTGCCGAACACGCGAGGCCAGCAGCATGGTGGACGAGGCGTTGTAGGGGTAGCAGTCCAGACACACTGCCTGGCTGCAGGCGGCCTGCTCGATCATCGCCAGTGTCGCGGCGGAGCGCCCGTGGTTGTCACGCCCCACCAGCTTGTGGTGCGACAGCACCGTATCAATCCCCAGTGCGCGGCCGATGTACAGCGCCTCACGCAGCGCGTCATCAATGGCATCGCCCTCATCGCGAATATGCATGGTCACCACGCCCCGGGCCTGCGTCAGCGGCGCGCCCACTGCAATCACCTCTGCGGCGCTGGCCGCCTTTGCCGGCGGATAGTACAAGCCGGTGGACATACCAATCGCCCCGGCCTCCAGGGCTTCCGCGAGGCTATGGGCCATCTGCAGTGCTTCTTCTGCGGTGGCCACGCGGTCCAGGCGCTGCATGTGTTTGACCCGCAGTGTCGAATGGCCCACCAGGCAAGCCGCATTCAACGCGGGGCCAGACTGCTCCAGCGCGTCGAGGTAATCACCAAACCGGGCGTAGCACCAGGCATCGGTCCCCAGCAGGTCCAGCGGCGCTGGCGGGTTGCTGGTGACCAGGGGCGCCAGGCTGATACCGCAATTGCCGGTGACCACCGTGGTCACCCCTTGCGAAAGCTTGGGGTGCGGGCCGGTTGATGAACCCAGCAGCAGCCGGTCGTCGTGGGTGTGCACGTCAATAAAACCGGGCGCCACAATACGGCTGGTTGCGTCCAGGCGCTCGCGGGCGGGCACACCGGCAAGGTCGCCCAGTTGCACGATGCGTCCGTTGGCCACGCCAACATCACCGCTTGTGCGTGCAGCGCCAGTGCCGTCAACCAGCGTGCCGCCTTCGATGATCAGATCCAGAACCACGCGTCAGTCAACCTGCGCGCCGGAGCGCTTGATCACCTGGGCCCACAGCGGGGCTTCGCGGCGTGCACGTTCGGCCAGGCGTTCTGCCGGCCCCTGCACCGGCTCAAAACCGATGGCGGCGTATTTCTCGCCGGTGGCCGGCATGCCCAGAATCGTGTTGATCGCGCTGTTCAGCTGCGTGATGATCGCGCGCGGCGTTTGCGCCGGCGCCACAATGCCGCCCCAGGCCACCACGTCATAACCCGGCACACCCGATTCAGCCAGTGTCGGAATGTTGGGGAACAAAGGGCTGCGCCTGGCGCCCGTGACGGCCAGCACTTTCAGTCGGCCGGCCTTGATGTGCGGCGCAATGGAGCTGAGGTTGTCAAACATCAGGTCAACCTGTCCGCCCATCAAATCCTGGATCGCCTGCGGACTGCCGCGGTAGGGAATGTGAACCATGGCCGTGCCCGTCATGCTTTTGAACAGCTCGCCGCCCAGATGGCCGGTGGTGCCGTTGCCGGCCGAGCCCATGCTCAGGGTGCCGGGTTTTGCTTTGGCCAGCGCAATCAGCTCCTTGACGCTGTTCACACCCAGCTCCTTGCGCACCACCAGCGCGTTTTGCACGTAGCCGAGCAGCGCCACCGATACGAGCTCCCGGTCCGGGTCGTAGGGCAGCTTTTTGTACAGCGACCGGTTGATCGACAGCGTACCGACATTGCCATAACCCAGCGTGTAACCATCGGGCTCGGCATGAACAATGTCGGCCATGCCGATGTTGCCGCCGGCACCGGGCTTGTTGTCCACGAAGAAGGCCTGGCCCAGTGACCTGGCGAGCTCGGTGGTGAGGATGCGGCAGATCGCATCCGGCGAGCCGCCCGCCGCTGAGGGCACCACCAGCCGTATCGGCCTCTCGGGCCAGCCCGCGGCATGCAGCAGCAAGGGGGACGAGGCCATGACGGCGGCAGATCCCAGTTTCAGCAGGTCACGGCGTGTGGGGTGGTTTGACATCATCGGCTCACCTTTTTGACAAAGTTAATGGCGTTGGAAGGTTGGTAGATCGGGTTGAAGAAGGCGCAATGATGCGGTGGCCACGCCGGTTTCACAAACGAAGAATAATGCGGTTACCATGCATTTTTCTCATGCAACAATCCGGTTTTAGGTGCGTCTACCCTTGAACGACATGCACCTTTCCTGTGCTTTTCTCATACCCGACGATGTACCGCGCACCTTCCACCATGTCCCTGCTGTGCCTTGAGGCGAGTGCCAGGCTGCACTCGTTTACCGCTGCGGCCAGCGAGTTGCATTTGTCCCAGGGGGCCGTCAGCCGCCAGATCCAGTCGCTGGAAGACCGGCTCGGCGTACGGCTTTTCACGCGCAGCCGCGAGGCGCTTGCGCTGACGAACGCGGGGCGCTACTACCTTGATGAAATCGCGCCCCTCCTGCAGCGGCTGGAGCGGGCCACCGCCAACGTCATGGCGCTTAAAGGCCGTGGCGGCGCGCTGTCCATTTCAGTGGGTGCATCGGTTGGCAGCTACTGGCTGATTCCCCGCCTGCCGCTGTTTACCCGTGACCACGGCGAGATCACACTGAATCTCGGCACACGCGTCGGCCCCGTCGACTTTCGCAATGCCCCGGTCGATGCGTCGCTTGAATTCGGCGACGGGCAACGCCCCGGCCTGCGCAGCGAATTTGTGCTGCCGCTGCTGCTGTCGCCCTATGCCGCACCAGAGTGGATAGCCGCCCACGGCAAACACATCACGGCACAAACACCGCGCGCGTCCCTGATCCAGCACCAGACACTCCCTGGAGGGTGGGACGGATGGTTCAGCATGGAGGGCATCGCCGCAGAAGCCGGCCGCGATGGCCCGCGCTACGAGATCATGTCGATGGCGCTCAACGCCGCCGTGGCAGGTATGGGCGTGGTGCTGCTGCCGCCCTACATGGGTGACGACATGGTGGCGATTGGCCGCCTCAAGCGCCTGTCACGCCGCCAATGGCAAGACCCCAAGGGCTATTACCTGGTGTACCCGGAGGAGTCGGCCAACATGCAGTCGCTGCAGATCTTCAGGGCGTGGCTGCTGGCGCAGGCCAAGGCCTAGC
>JAZKCB010000231.1:0-22258 GCA_040388335.1 Pseudomonadota bacterium
AGGTAACAAGAAGTTCATCGTCCAGCCGGGCAGGGCGCAGGTAACGCACGCTGGTTTCACTGACGATAAACATGCCGCCCTCAGTCTCCTTGAGCCGCTGCTGCTCTATGCCCAGTGATCTGAGCCATTCGGTGCGCGAACGTTCAAAAAACTTCAGGTAGTTGGCGTAAAAGACGATACCGCCTGCGTCGGTGTCTTCCCAATAGACGCGCAAAGGCCAGCTGAATGCAGGCGTTTGGGCTGCGTTATCCAATGACCTTCTCCAGCCGGGCGATGGCTTCCTTGAGGTGCGCCATCGAGCTTGCCGTTGAAAAGCGTATGTATTTTTCAGGCGCTGCGTGGCCAAAATCCCGGCCTGGCGTGACGGCGAGATGCGCGCGCTTCATGAGCTCAAATGCCAGGTCCCAGCTGCCGCCTGTGCCGTCGGGCTTGTGTTCGGCCAGGCCCCATTTTTTGACCAGCGCCGAGCAATCGGCATAGGCGTAAAACGCGCCGTCCGGCATCACGGGCACGGTCAGTCCAAGGCTGTTGAGTTCGGGAATGAAGAAGTCGCGCCTCGCCTTGAACTCGCTGCGGCGGCGTTCGTATTCGGAAAGGCTTTCGGGCTCAAAGCAGGCCAGCGCGGCATGCTGGGCCACGGTGCTGGCGCAGATAAAGAGGTTTTGTGCAATGCGTTCAATCACCGGCACCAGCGCTTCAGGCACGACCAGCCAGCCGAGCCGCCAGCCCGTCATGTTGAAGTATTTGCTGAAGGAGTTGATGCTGATGATGCTCTGGCCCAGGCCGCCGGGCATGCCGAGCGCCGTATGGCCGAAATGCTCTTCGTAACTCAGGCCGAGGTAGATCTCGTCGATCAGCGTGATGCCGCCGCGGCTTTCAACGTATTCATGGATGCGCTGCAGCTCTTCGGGTGCAATCGATGTGCCGGTCGGGTTGGATGGCGATGCCAACAACACGCCGCGGGTCTTGTCATTCCAGGCCGCCTCAACCTTTTTGCGTGTCAGCTGAAAGCGTTCTTCGGCGGTGGTCGGAATCAGGACCGACTGGCCTTCTGCGGCGCTGACGAAATGCCGGTTGCAGGGGTAGCTCGGGTCTGGCATGAGGATTTCGTCGCCGGCTTCTATCAGTGCCAGACAGGCCAGTTGCAGGGCAGCCGATGCACCGGCGGTGATGACGATGCGGCTGGGCGCGACATCGACCTTGAAACGTGAGGCATACCAGCCGCTGATTTTTTCGCGCAGCTGCCACAGGCCTGTGGCCTGTGTGTACTGGGTTGCGCCGTCGTGTATCGCTTTGGCTGCGGCTTGTTGCACCAGCGGCGGCGCGGTGAAGTCCGGCTCGCCGATGTTCAAAAAGATCATCGGGTCGGCCGTGTGCGCGACCTGGCCTGCAAGAAGCGAAGCCGCTTTCGCGACCTCCATCACGTAAAACGGCTCTATCTTTTGTGCTCTTTGCGCAATCCTCATTTCTGGAATCAAAGCATGCCTTTCAAGATGAAGCCTTACCTGGCGTTGTCTGCCGCAACTTCAGCCGCGCGCAATGAGGGCGCCATCTTGTGCAGCACGCCGTTGACGTACTTGTGGCCATCGGTGCCGCCAAAGGCTTTGGCCAGTTCAATGCATTCGTTAATGACGACGCGGTAGGGCACATCAAGGCAGTTCCGGAATTCGTAAGTGCCAATCCACAGTACCGAATGCTCGATGGGGGAGATCTCTGCCATTGGGCGATCCAGCAGCGGCGTGATGGCCGCGTCGAGCGACTCGGCGTCGTCAATGCAGCCGTGCAGCAGCGCGTCGTAATGGGCAGAGTCGGCCTTGTGAAAGCCGACCAGGTCGCGCGTGAAGGCGTCGATGGAATCGGCTTCGTTGCGGCCCACCAGGTGCTGATAGAGCGCCTGCATTGCAAATTCCCGTGCGCGTGTGCGGGCAGACTTGTCGGCGGCCTTTTTGACGCCGGTATCGGTCAGGCCGGTTCGCGTTTGCGGCGGGCGTTTGGGCTTGGCGGTTTTTGCGGGCGTTTCAGACATAATTTTTTTGGGGTTCAGGCCAGGTCGTTGAGCAGGTTGGCCATTTCAACGGCAACGCGTGCGGCGTCGCGGCCTTTTTCGGTCTGGCGCACTTCTGCCTGGATGAGGTTTTCGGTGGTCAGGATGGCGTTGGCAATCGGCAACTGGTAGTCGAGTGCCACACGTGTGACGGCGGCGCCGCTTTCATTGGCGACCAGTTCGAAGTGATAGGTCTCACCGCGAATGATGCAGCCCAGTGCGATCAGTGCGTCGTACTTGTCGCTTTCGGCCATCACCTGCAGGGCACTGGCCACTTCAAGTGCGCCCGGCACCTTGACGTGCTTGATGTGTTTGGCTTCAACGCCCAACTCGGCAAGCTCCAGCAGGCATGCATCGGCCAGTGCGTTGGTCACGGGCTCGTTGAAACGCGCCTGCACAATGCCGATCACGAGTTTTTTACCGTCCAGCCTGTCGGCCGTTCCCTTGTCTGCACCAAACATGATGACTTTCCCTGATTTGCAGTGTTACTTGTTGATGTAGCCGACGATTTCGAGACCGTAACCGACCATGCTGGGCATGCGCCTGGGGTTGCCCATCAGCGTCATTTTGTGCACGCCGCAATCGCGAAGAATCTGCGCGCCAATGCCGTAGGTGCGCAGGTCCATCTTGCCGCGCTCCGGTGCCTGGCTGGCACGCGCCGTGCCTTCAAATTGCGCCAGCAGCTGCGCAGCGCTTTCACCGCAGTTGAGCAGTACGGCAACGCCTTTGCCCTCACTGGCAATGTGCTTCAGGCTCTGGTCGAGGTTCCATGAATGCATGGCGCGGCCTGTTTCAAGCGCGTCCAGCACCGAGAGCGGCTCATGCACGCGTGCGGCTACAGCTTCGTCGGCCGACCATTGGCCCTTGACCAGCGCGAGGTGCAGGCCCTGGCTGGTGGTGTCTTTGTAAGCATGGGCGGTGAACTCGCCGAAGGCGGTGTTCAGGGGCCGGCTGCCGATTTTTTCAACCAGCGAGTCATTGCGGCTACGGTGCTCGATGAGGTCTGCAATCGTGCCAATTTTCAGTTTGTGTTCTGCGGCAAATACCAGCAGGTCTGGCAGGCGCGCCATGGTTCCGTCGTCTTTCATGATCTCGCAGATCACGGAAGAGGGCGAGCAACCCGCGATGGTGGCCAGGTCGCAACCTGCTTCGGTATGGCCGGCACGCATTAGCACGCCGCCATCCACAGCCTGCAGCGGGAACACGTGGCCGGGCTGAACCAGGTCGCTGACCTTCGTGTCTTTGGCCACCGCGACCTGTATGGTGCGGGCACGATCTGCGGCCGAGATGCCGGTGGTCACGCCTTCTGCCGCTTCAATCGACACGGTAAACGCGGTGGAATGTTTGGTGCCGTTGCGGGTGGCCATGGGCGGCAGTTGCAGCAGTTCGCATCGCTCGCGCGTCAGCGTCAGGCAGATCAGGCCGCGTCCGTAACGCGCCATGAAATTGACGGCTTCGGGCGTCACGTGGTCTGAAGCCAGCACCAGGTCGCCTTCGTTTTCGCGGTCTTCTTCGTCGATGAGGATGACCATGCGGCCTGCCTTCATCTCTGCAACGATATCTTCTACAGGGGAAATGGCAATAGAAGCGGTTGAGACTGCGGTCATTTGTTCGTGTTCTTTCCGGTGTCTTGCAGCATGCGCTCCACGTAGCGCGCAATCAGATCGATTTCAAGGTTGACGCTGGAGCCCTGCTTCAGCTGGCCCAGCGCGGTGTTTTGTACGGTGTGCGGAATCAGGTTGATGCTGATCTCGCAGCCCTTCCCGTCGGCCAGGTCATTGACGGTATTCACCGTCAGGCTGACGCCGTTGACGGTGATGGAGCCCTTGTAGGCCATGTATTTGGCGAGTTCGATGGGTGCGTGGATGCGCAACTCCCAGCTTTCGCCAACTTCTGCGAAGTACGTCACCTGGCCGATGCCGTCAACGTGGCCGGAGACGATATGGCCGCCCAGCCGGTCATGGGCGCGCAGGGCTTTTTCGAGGTTGATGATGCCGGGCTCTGACAGCCCGCTGGTCTTGTCCAGTGATTCGGCGGAGATGTCGATGGTGAAGCGGTTGTTTGTCAGGTCGAGCGACACCGCTGTCATGCAGGCACCATTGAGGGCAATGCTGTCCCCCAACCCAACGTCATTGAGGTAACCCGCCGGCGTTTCAATGGTGAGACGCTTGCCATGGTCTGAAGAGCTGCCCAGGCTTTGGATGTCGACGATGCGCCCCAAGCCGGTGATGATTCCGGTAAACATGCGCTATTTTCGCAGGGATTCGGCCTCGCCCGCCGGGATGGGGGTGATTCAGCCTGAAATGGCCAAAAAAGCGGCGAATAGTCTAGAACTGATCCCTGCCTGTGACCCTGGCGACAGCGCGAAGGTCATCGCCCACCATTTGCGTCGAGACAAAACGCAGGTTCACTGCATCCTGCAGGCTCTCCAGGGGGCCAAAAGTCGCGATGCCCTGGCCTATGCCCAGCAGTTTGGGTGCTGTGTAGAGCAGCAGCTCGTCCATAAGTCCTTCGCGCAGGAGGGAGCCATTGAGTTTGTGGCCGGCTTCGACGTGCAGTTCATTGATCTCGCGGCACGCCAGGTCACGCAACAGGCCCGCGAGGTCGACCTTGCCATTCGCTGCGGGCATGTAGATAACGGTAGCGCCACGCGCTTCAAGCGCTTTTTTCTTTGTGTCGTCCTGCAACGCAGCGTAGATGTACAGCGTGCGGCCGGCGATGAAAAGATTCGCATCCAGCGGGGTTTCAAGCCGGCTGTCAACGACGACCAGGTGCGGCTGGCGCGGCGTTTCGACCAGGCGCACGTCCAGCTTCGGATTGTCTTCAAGCACCGTGCCGATGCCGGTCAGCACGGCGCAGCTGCGGGCGCGCCATGCGTGACCATCTGTACGGGCCGCTTCACCGGTGATCCACTGGCTCTGGCCGTTCATGAGCGCAGTCTTGCCGTCCAGCGAGGCTGCGACTTTCATGCGCACCCAGGGCGTTTTGCGGATCATGCGGCTGAAAAAACCGATGTTGAGTTCGCGGGATCCGGCAGCGTCGGGGCCGGTTTCGACATCAACGCCGGCCGCCCGCAGGCGATCGAAGCCCTGGCCGGCGACCAAAGGGTTGGGGTCGGGCAGGGAGGCGACGACCTTTTTGATACCAGCCGCGATCAGGGCGTCGCAGCAGGGGCCGGTTCGGCCGTGATGCGAGCAGGGCTCCAGCGTGACATAAGCTGTTGCGCCGGCTGTCTGGTGACCCTGCGACGCGGCATCCCGGAGTGCAACAACTTCGGCATGGGGTCCCCCGGCTTTCTGGGTGTGACCCTGGCCAATGATTCGCCCGCCGGGGGAGACGAGCACGCAGCCCACGCGGGGGTTAGGCGATGTGATGTAGCAGGCGGACCGGGCCAGCGCAAGGGCCTGGCCCATAAAGTCCTCAGGCGACCGATTCATGCGATGCCCAGGAGCATCTACTTCCAGCATTCATCCCGGGTTTTGGTTGCGCCTGAAACACCCTTGATGCCCGTGGAGGTGATGGTAAAAATACCGCATGCGTCGGCTGCCTGCGACAGCCCGGAGATGGGCGCCATGCCAAGCGTGAAGGCACTGGTGGTCACTGTGGCCGAGTAGGTGCCCGCAGTAGTGATGGTGGGGCTCAACTGGTACAGCGCTGTACCGTCGGCCGGCGACACCCTGAGCCCGTTGGGCATGCCCACGCCCGATCCCAGGATGCCATTGCCAGCCCGGTCCGTCAGGTAATTGTCATTGGCCGCATAAAAGCGCTGCATGAACTGCGCGGCCAGGAGCAGCTGCGCACGCGCATCGGCGCGCCTTGCCCTGGCAACGTAGCTGCTGTAAGACGGCAGTGCGATGCTGGCCAGAATGCCGATGATGACCACGGTGATCATGATCTCGATGAGCGTGAAGCCGCTGCTACGTTTGCGAGGGCTGGATAACGGGTTGCGCATGTTCAAAACTCCTGCTCTATGGACATCAATCTGCGCGTGACTCCGCAACACGCCTCTAACGCAAGAACAACTGGCGCCATGACCGCCTCACGACCCCCGTGATGGATGGCAAGGTGGAAATGGGGATGCGAAAGCCAGGCTGCTGTTCGGTACTCAGCGGATTGTAATAAGTCCCGCTTGAGTCTGATTTGCTGTCGTTCTTGATGATGCGCGTCCGCCCGTCTGCTGTATTTTCATAGCCTGCCACTATGAGGTCTGCACTGGTAATGATGCCGTCCCCATTGGTGTCAAATATGGCTGATGTTGGCCCGCTGCCTGTGACACCGTCGATAACGTAGTTCCAGGCCCTCCCGGAACCTGTTTGCACGCAGGGATCCACGGATATATTGGACGGAGACACAGTGTCCAGCAACACATATCCACCGACCAGTGCGGCTGAAGGGTAGATAGACCTCTGACCTGTGTTCGGAAGGTCCATATACCAGCCTCTTTTGGTACTAAAGTCCACCGGATTTGCGGATACGGTGTAGTAGTTGACGGTGACTGTCGATGTGCTCAGGTTGGATGCCGTGACCACTTTGGTACCGGTGGTAGCTATCGATGAAATGGTCTGCTGCACCAGGCTGGAAACGCCTGTCTGTGTGATGCCCGCAGGCGTTGTGCTGGTGCCGAAACTCACGCTGTCCCAGATGCCATACATCGTTTGCGTGACCGTGTTTGTCACATCTGTCGTGTCGTAGAGCTTGCCGGTGCCGAAGACAATGACGTTGCCGCCGCTTGGGTGTGGGACGATAGTGGGTTGCGCAGAAATGGCTTTGGTGGTGGTACCGCTGTACAGGGGCGAATTCGAGAGGCCAAGGCCCCAGCTCGCGCTGCTTGCGCTTGAAAGATCAAACTTCCACATGTTGCCCCTTGCATCGCCGGCATAGGCGCCGATGATGATCTGGTTGCTGTCACGCACCAGCGTGACGCCACCCAGGCCGTTGCTGCCACCTACGCCTGTACTGATCTGCTTGATCAGTGCGCCAGTATTGAGGTCCGCAACATACAGGCTGGCCACGGTGCTGGATCCGTAGTAACCATTGCCGAAAATGGCCACCCACTGGCCGCTCCTGGTCAGGCCGGTCTGTACGTCAGTCAAGACGTAGCCGAGGCTGCCGTAACCGGTGGTCGAAGGTGTGATTTCCCATTTCACGCTGGAGGCCGACATGTTGATCGGGTCTGTCACGTCCAGCGCATACACGGTCGCCGCGCCTGCACCCGTGGTTCCCACCAGCAGATTGCTCCATGTGGTGCAGTTGGAACCTCCGCTCAGGCAGGCATCGGCCTCCACGTTGGGGCCGTCAACATAATACTGATGGTCGTAACTTCTGCTGGCGAGAAGGTGCATTTTTGGCATGACCATGCGGGGTACAAACGCAAAGATCTCGGCACCCGTCGTGTCGCGAAATCCATGAAGCATGCCGTCGTTGGCTCCGGCAAACAATACGCCCTCGGGCCTGGCGGCCTTGCTGGCCACAAACGCCGCATAGGTTGATTGCCCATAGGTTCCAGCCGGCAATTGGTCATAGCTCGAGTTCAGTGCGCCCTTGATGAACACCGGAGACGAATTGACAATATCGCCCAGCAGGAACTTTCTGGCCCGGTAAAGCGCTGTGCCATTGGGGTCTTCATTGGTCTGGTCGCCCCTGAGGTAGTTGACAAGGTTTGTGTTGGCGCCCACCACATTGGACATCACGTAGGTATTCAGCGTGTTGAAGTTGCCTATCGCCGTACCGTTCCACGCATAGATATTGCGCGAGATGTAGCCGGGTATGCCGTTGTAGGTGGCGCTGGTGTTCGGGTTGCTGTCCACCACCTGCCAGGTGATGGATATTTCTGCGCTGGACGAAGGGTCAAGCGCCGTGGCAATCACGTTACCCGTCCATTCTCCGGTGGTGTATTTCGGCGTGTACTTGCGCGTGCCGTTGGTCAGGCTCAGGGTGGATGCCGCCACGCCAGACTGTGACGAGGTATTTTTGCTGATGTCGGCCAGCATGCCTTCGACAGCATCATTCAGGGTGGATGCGTTCTTCGCACTGAGAATCTTGCCGCGCGCATTGAGCGTGGCGTGCCACAAATCATCAATGGCCGTTTCATCCTCGCCGCCTACGGTAGGCCAGGTGGTGCTGCCTGTTGTAAGAGATGCCAGCGTGGTTGCCGTCTGCGGAAGTGTGCCGTAAACACCCAGTCCGACTGCGTAAAAACTCATGTTTTGCCAGAACGACTCATTGGCGACGGTCGTTGTCAAACCATTGATGACCGTCGCCTGTATCTGCTTGACCCGGTTCGGAATGTCGGTGCGCAGATCCGTGATCCAGTACTTCATCGCCACATCGGCCAGCGTATTGGACTGATTGTCTCTATAGGGTTTGGTCGTGCCACTGTAGCTGTAAGTTAGCGAGCCACCTGTTGCTGTGGTACCTGTTATCGGCCCGGCGCTGGTGTTATCGATATTGCCAAGACCGGAGAAGCTGTCGTTGTAGTAGCCATCCGTCGTCAGCATGGCGAAAGACCTGCGGCATGAATACTGCGCCGCGCGAATCGCCACCGTGTCGGTGGTGGTCGTGGAAAGGGTGGTAAGCCCGCGCGAAGTTGTAATGGGTGTGTTGGCCCAGGGCCCCAGGTTGTCGCCCCTTGAAAAGTACTTGCCCACGTTATTGAGCGCATAGTGACTGGGCGTTCCGCCGTTATCTGTATTGGTGCCGTAGAGCCAGAGGTAAAAGGCATCTTTTTGCGCCTGTGTGTAGAGGCTCACACCCGAGTCAACCGTGCTGTTGGTGTTCAGGTTGTTGATGGTTGACCAGCCCAGGCGTATGGATTGCGTCATGTTCTGGAAAGCCGTACCCAGACCCGTTTTGACTGCATCCATGCGGTTGCTGTGGTACTTCAACCAGTTGGCGTAGTTTTGCCTTTCTTCGCCGAGTGTGCAGGTCGTTGTGCTGCTCACGCAATCGGTGCGGTTGAAAAACTTGGGAAGTGCCGTGGTCGAGTTTGTGACGGATTGAGGATAGGTTGTCGAGGTCGATGCGCCAGCGGCCAGGAGCGAGGAATCTGGCGCGTAAGGGTTGAAGTAACTGCTTGAAGACGTGGGGTCATTTCCCGAACCAGTCCACACACTGCTGGCGGTTGTGGTCGCAGTCGACTTGTAAAAATAAACGTTGAATGAGGTGGTGGACGTCGTACCCGGTGTGGAGTAGGCGCCGGTGGATGTCACGCGCGGGTAGTAACGAATTCGTGGGTCGTAAGCGAGTCCGTTCACGTCGGGAGAGAGCTCCCAGTACCAGTTCGAACTCGGTACGCTGTAAGTCCCTGTGACGGTAATCGAGGGCGAAGATGGGTAACCGCTGCAAGTTAACCCCCGGATACTCCCTATGCAATTTCCGGAGGCGGCGCTGGTCCCCGGCCCCGTACGTCCGTAGCCGGTTTCGGAGCCCCCGTATTGGTATATAAATTGGGCCACCATGGACAGGGAGTCGTCAAACATCAACATCAGATTGGGTTCAACCGACCCCGCCTGAGTCAACAGCGGTGTCTGTGATATCTGTGCGGAAACAGGTTGAACAGTGACCACTGCCAGGACTGCGCTTGCGCAAACGACCGCAAAGGTTTTTTGTACCCTCGAAAGCCAGTGGAGCAGGAATGTCTTCATGGTGAATCTCCGGCTTTCGCCTTATTTGAGCTCAAGAGTTGATTGCATCCATACCTCGCTGCCGACGGGGCGGCTACGCGCTGAATCGGCTGCGGCAACCTCTGGGCCGAAGCCGCGCGCAGTAATGGTGAAATTTTTGGAATAGGTGCTTGAGGTGGAACGCGACAGCCTTTCGATCATGCATTCGGGCGGGCGTGAAAAGGTGGTGGTGATGCCTGCCCGATTGACCGACGACGTGGGCAATACAAGAATGCTGTTGGCTATCGTGGGGTTGGCAACGTCCCAGTTGGTCGCAATCATGGATGTCGGTGTCGCTGCTGGAATCAGCGTCTGAAAGTGGGTCCCCGAAATGACCACGGTGGTTGAATTTGGAGGCACCACCACATTGAATGCATATGTGCTGGTGCTGGCAGACAGAACATCGATCACGCCCTGTTCGCAATATCTCAGGGCGGTTTCGGCTGCCTGGGTCGCCAGTTGTGTCTGGCGCGCATTGGCGCTAATGCCTTCGCTGGAGGCTGCATTGCGCACGGTGACGGCCGTAAGCAGCGAAATGATCACAAGCATGATCAGGGCCATGATGAGAACAACGCCACGTTGTGCATGGTGTTGCTGCCGCAACTGTGGGCGGCGATTTGTCATGAAGGATTTGCTGGCCATGGCGCTACTGGTTTCTGATGACAACGGTGGTTGTGAAGGCCCGCCGCAATCGTTTGTCTGGTGGCGCGGTGACAAGGTTACCGCTGCAATCAAGGTAGCGTGCAGAAGCGAGGGAATCCGCCACGGGTTGTTCGCTTCTGGCAACCACGCAGATACGTATCGCCTTGACCGCGTTCCAGCGCGCTGGCGTGGCTGTTCCAGCGGTTCCCGGCAACGTTGACGTGTCATTGTCTACATCGTATGCAGACAGGTAGCCCAGCACCATCGTCGTGGTGAAGGTCGGTGTGACGGTAACGTACACGGGCGCAGCAGTCGTCTTGGGGTCGACGGTTCCGTAAGTGATTTGCAGGTCCTCTATGTTTTCAACGAGCGGCTGGGCGCTGCCGCCATTACCTTTGCAATAAAGTGTTGGGCTGGTGATGTTGGGCGAGGTACCTATGAAGTAGCGGTTCTCCGCTTCATAGATGAGGGTACTTGCTGCGGCCACTCCGGCGCCATTAAGGTAACCCGGGCTGAGGGTTAGTGGCGTAATTGCGTTTCCCATGCAGTCTGTGGGCACGCCAAGGCTGGTTGGTATGGTGTTGTAGCGGTCAGCTTCGTAGGCAATCGAAATGGAATCCGGGCCTGCACTTGACGATGAATGTCCGCAGGTCAATCCTGCGGTATTAACTGCGCCGGAGGTGACGTTGGTAAATGTGGTGTCACAACCGCGAAGGGCAAATGCATTGGTGACCGAGTTGTGTAGTGGGACTGTGTTGCCCCGTGCGCTGGGCGTTGCGAAAGTGACGCTGTAGCGGTCTGGCTGCGACGGATTGGCACCGGCCATGCGCAACTGCTGGGTAAGTATGGTGAGGGCTGCCTGCCCGTCTTCATTCATGCGCCCAAGGGCTTCAGCTGTGCGGCTGGCCCCGGATGCCCCGAGGTAAGCGCTGATCACTGCGATCATGATGATCAGGCCTATGGTCATCGAGATCATCAGCTCGATCAGCGACACGCCGCGCTGGCGTTTGTCAGCAATGAAGAAAGGGCGTTTCATAATTTGAATGGCATGTAAACGCACCGTGGCGCTGGCGACAGCGCCTGGGCTGTCACGTCTGCCGGGCAGTTGTCGCTGCCGGTAGCCAGGCTTCCGAAACTGGAGGGCTCCTGCCAGATCACCCATACACCGCCTTCATTGTTGATGACGCTCGTCACGGTAATCGTCATGCCCGCAGGCGAGAGTTGCTGTTGCAACTGTTGCTGAAGGATCGCGATGTCCATCGTTGCCATCGAACTTTGCGTGCAATTCGGAAAGCTGCAGGTACTGCCTGAAGGGATCGTTGGAGATGCCACAAAGCTGGGCGTAAACGTGGTGGTGGCGTAGGCGCTGATCGAGAAGGACGGGCTTTCTGTACCTGAGTTGGCCCGCATGCGGTCAATCATGTTGGTTGCCGTGCTGACGGCCACGGCACGGTTACCCGAGAATTTCGGCAGCAACATGGCGTAAGCCATCATGGCACCCATGGCCAACAAACCAAAAGACAGGATCAAGACAGCGACCAGCACTTCAATCAGCGTGGCGCCTTTCTGGCTCCTAGGTTTTGAAGGCTTTTTCATTGGTCTGTGGTGCAGGATGCGTTGCCGTCACCGGCGATGCGGGCACGGCCAGAACTGTTGACACAGACCATGCGCTGGCGTGTGACGGGCATGTTGCTTCCAAACTGCAGTGATTTTGCGGAACTGATAGTTCTCATGCGCCCGGTTGCTACGAACTCGAACGGGTTGGTGTTGGACGCCACCATTGTGTCAATGTTGGTAATTGGCCCTTGGACCCTGAGTACCTCGTCTCCAGCGTTGTAGCCGCCTGAGCCATCACGATCTTCGAAAATGATCCAGCCGCTTACCCAGCCGTTAGTTCCCGGGCCGCTACCCCCGTCGCATGCAGGCGCTGTTTCAGGGGCATTGCTGCGGCACATGATCACTGTGCTGCCCCGCCGGATCGCTTCGCTGCGCGCAAACCGAACATCGGCCATGAAGGCATTGACATTGCTTGACACGGCGTTGGACTGGAAGAGCCCAATAAAAGAGGGGGCAGCCAGAGACGTGAGGATGGCGATGACGGCCACCACCACAACGACCTCAAGCAATGTGAATCCGCCAGCTTTTCGCATGGATTCGATTTTGCCCGGGCTGGACTGGCAGGGGCGCGGTGGCAGACAGGCGGAAGTCTGGGCTTGACCAGTGGCTTGGCCACTGCCGTCCTTTTTCACGGATTAGCGCCTGACTTCATCGACTAGCGTCTTAAACTCGTCGATATCCTCAAAACTGCGGTAAACGCTGGCAAAACGGACATAGGCGACCTTGTCGAGCTTTTTCAGCTCGCGCATGACCAGTTCACCAATGCGGTTGGACACCACCTCGCGCACGCCGAGGCTGAGCAGCTTTTCCTCGATCCGCTCGATGGCCGAGTCAATCTGCTCTGTGCTGACAGGCCGCTTGCGCAGAGCCAGGTTCATGGAGCCGAGGATCTTGCTGCGTTTGTATTCAATGCGGCGGCCGTCTTTTTTGACGATGGCCGGGAAGGTGACGTCCGGGCGCTCATACGTGGTGAAGCGCTTTTCACACGCGCCACACTGGCGGCGGCGGCGTATGAAGTCTGCATCTTCAGAAACCCGGGTTTCGACGACCTGGGTTTCAAGATTGCCGCAGAAAGGGCACTTCATTTGGGCAACCTCGTTAATTCATGCAGCATGTTTGAATTTCGGAAATTGCCCAACACCGGGTCTTGATCAGCGGTAAACAGGAAATCGGCTGGTCAGCGCCTTCACCTTGGCGCGCACGGCTTCGATGTTCGCTGCATCCCGGGGATTGTCCAGAACATCGGCAATCAGGTGGGCTGTTGCACGGGCTTCTTCGTCCTTGAAACCGCGCGTCGTCATGGCCGGTGTTCCGACGCGGACACCGCTGGTGACAAATGGTTTTTCAGGATCGTTCGGGATCGCGTTCTTGTTGATGGTCATGTGGGCGCTGCCCAGCACCGCTTCGGCTTCCTTGCCGGTGATGTTTTTGCTGCGCAGGTCAACCAGCATGACGTGGCTTTCGGTGCGGCCGCTGACGATGCGCAGGCCGCGCTGTGTCAGGGTGTCGGCAACGATCTGCGCGTTTTTCACGACCTGCTGCTGGTAGGTCTTGAACTCCGGCGACATGGCTTCCCTGAACGCAACGGCCTTGGCGGCGATCACATGCATGAGCGGGCCGCCCTGCAGACCTGGGAAGATTGCGCTGTTGATGGCTTTTTCGTGCTCGGTCTTCATCAGGATGATGCCGCCGCGCGGTCCGCGCAGGCTCTTGTGCGTTGTCGATGTGACGATGTCGGCGTGAGGCACAGGGTTGGGGTAGACGCCCGCAGCTACCAGGCCTGCGTAGTGGGCAATGTCCACCATGAAGATTGCGCCGACGGCCTTGGCCACTTTGGCAAAACGCTCAAAGTCGATGCGCAGGCTGTAGGCCGAAGCACCGGCGATGATGAGCTTGGGTTTGGATTCATGGGCTTTGCGCTCCATGGCTTCGTAGTCGATTTCTTCCTTTTCGTTCAGCCCGTAGCTCACGACGTTGAACCATTTGCCGCTCATGTTGAGGGCCATGCCGTGGGTCAGGTGACCACCTTCGGCCAGGCTCATGCCCATGATGGTGTCGCCTGGCTTCAAAAAGGCGAGGAAGACGGCTTCGTTTGCAGAGGCGCCGCAATGCGGCTGAACGTTGGCTGCATCGGCACCAAAAATCTTCTTGATGCGGTCAATCGCCAGCTGTTCGGCCACATCGACGAATTCGCAGCCGCCGTAATAGCGCTTGCCGGGGTAGCCTTCTGCGTATTTGTTGGTGAGTTGCGAGCCTTGCGCCGCCATGACAGCTGGCGAAGCGTAGTTTTCGCTGGCGATCAGCTCGATGTGTTGTTCCTGGCGAGCGTGTTCTGCCTGAATGGCAGCAAAAATTTCGGGGTCGGCTTGTTCAACGAGAATGTTGCGGTCGTACATGGCAGTCCTTAAAGACGTGGTCCCTGTCAGTCATTGATGCAATGAAACAAGGGCTGCCCAGGCGAACGGCTGAACGCTGTTGAGGTTTTGAAACCGCCGCCAGCGGTGCGCTTCCCAGTGGTGTCCCACGTCAGCATCAGGTCCCGCCAGAAGGTCTGGGGGCGCTGTGCCTATCGCCAGTTGCGCACCCCTCAAGTGTACCCGACGACTGCCGGGCAAGATGGGGAAGGTGAATCAGGAAGACGCCAGAGCCGCCACCTTGTCGCTGGACTTGGGGTCGGCAGCTTCGGAAGGGTCCGCCTTGACCGGGACGGTTCGGGCGGGCGCCGCATGGTAAGGCGAGAGCCCCTTGCCGCCAACGACGGCCAGCAGGCGGGCGTGTTCTGCCATGACCTTGGCTGCATAGCCGCTGTCATCGTCCATATTGCCGGCACCGACGTAAAACTTCAGGCCGCCTTCGATGGAGCCGGCCCGGCTGATGCATTCCTGTAGAACCTTGACCCCTACGCGCAGATTGGTGACCGGGTCAAACGCGGCCAGCTTTCCGCCGAAGTTATCGTATTTGTCGTGATGCACCTTGGTCATGACCTGCATCAGGCCCTGGGCGCCCACGGGGCTTTGCGCAAAGGGGTTGAAGCCGGATTCGATGGCCATGATGGCCAGGATCAGCGTCGGGTCAAGCTTGGCTTTTTCGCCGATCTCAAAAGCTTCAGAGACCAGCACGCTCAGCGGCTCGGGTGCGACGCCGTATTTGCGGCTCAGCCAGTAGGCCACGGCGGCCTGCTGTTTGGGCAGGTCCTTCGGGTTGGAGGCGGTGGCACGGTCGACGGCGTCAGGTTCGGTGAAGCCGATGACCGCTTCCTGGCGGGCTTGCAACCAGGTGATGAGCTTGCCTTCACCGGCCTGGCGCAGGTCCGGGCGGGCACTCAGGGTAATCAGGGCAAACACCACAGCCAGGCCCAGCAGGGCAAAACCATTGTGCGTGATTTCAAAAAAGCCCTGGGCGATATCGTCGACAATACTGGCCGCACTGGCTTGCACATTTTTCAGATACGCCTCAAGGCGAAGCCTCGGGCTGGAATTTACTGGCGCTGTCATAGCACTCCTTCTCTAACGCTTGCCAGGCCTTTACCGTGATGGGCAGAGGCTTGGCAGGCTTTGATTGGGTCGCCATCAAACCAGGTTGTGCCATGTTGGCCCTTGCTGTGTTGACCCTTGGTTTGACGTTGCCTGCTTCAAAATGAGCGGGGCAGCGGATTCGGGTTGTCCCTTGTTTTTGGGACTGGCAGAATTCTAGGGGCTTGTTTAATAACCTGTCAATAATAAATAACTGTTCTTTTATATCAATAACTCGTTGTAAAACTCTATATTTTGGTCTGCACAGCTGAAATCAAGGCTTTACGACGCTTTTTTGAAGCGTTGCTCTAAGTTAAATCGCGGCGTTGGCCTACAAGTTGCCGGATACTGCCCGCTGTCTCAAAAAACCGGGCTCTGTTTTTTTGTACAGCAATTTTGTACAGCAATAAGCCCCCTGCAATCACAGTTGGGAATGTGATTTAAAAGTTTGCCTTGCGTGCGGATCTGCACAGATTTAATCTTGAATTGTCCGAACCATTCGGACTCTACCGGGTAACCAACCCCGGCAAACCTGGAGGCAATCACTTGCCTCCAATCGCACTGGGGACGATTCATCTCTCCTTTTGCGAAACCCCGACGGCATGAGCTTTATCGCCCGCCGTCAACCCCGGACAGTCAAGCTGGCCGGGGTTTTTGCTTTTAGGGTCGCTTTGGGGGGCGCCTGCATCGCGTGCTGTGCAATGGGTATTAATTAACGCGCCACGATCGCGATCTGGTGCGGGACCAACAGTGCGAGGCAAATCTTTGAACAAAGCATTGACGTTTGGCTTGCGGCGT
The DNA here is from genome assembly GCA_040388335.1 of Pseudomonadota bacterium. GTDB lineage: Bacteria > Pseudomonadota > Gammaproteobacteria > Burkholderiales > Burkholderiaceae_C > Polaromonas. The sequence goes on from JAZKCB010000231.1 coordinate 16,275, forward strand.
TCAAGACTCGGTGTCTATGACGATTTCTGAAACAGAACAAAAACCAGTGAATCAATGGCTCGCCAGAGGCAAACAGCTTCCGTCTGCGGCGATGGGGCTGGCCAGGTCGCAGAAATGGCGACGTCGGGCAGCTTTTTTTGCAGGCGGCCTGCTGCTGTTCTGGGCTCTGGCTTATGCGCTGGTGCCAGGCATCGCCAAAACCCAGATCGAAAAAATCGCTTCTGAAAAGCTTGGCCGGCAGGTCACGGTCGGCGCCATTGACTTCAAGCCGTGGTCGCTGGAGCTCACTGTCAATGACCTTGCGATCGCGAAAAGTGAAGGCAAAAGCGACATCAAGGCCGGCACCGGCCAGCCAGGTTCTCCCCAGAAAATACCCCAGCTCAGCATCAAGCGCATATATATAGATGCAGAACTTGAATCCCTGCTGCGGCTGGCACCTGTGGCCGATGCCATTCAGGTCGATGAGCCGGTTGCCTCGCTGACCCATTTCGGCCAGGGCCGTTATGACATCGACGACATCCTTGAGCGGCTGCAAGCAAAGCCGGATGCGCCGCCGGCCGGCAACGCGCCGCGCTTTGCGCTTTACAACATCGTGCTCAAGGGCGGCCAGCTGGACTTTCACGATCAGTCTGTCAGCAAGGTGCATGAATTGCGGGCGCTGGACCTGTCCGTGCCCTTTCTGAGCAATCTCAACTCCCAACGCGATGTCAAAACGGCACCGCATCTGGCTTTCAGGCTCAACGGCAGCAGTTTTGACACGGCCGCCGAAGGCACGCCCTTTGCCCAGACCCGCAAGACCGACGCGACCTTCAAATTGAGCGGCCTTGACCTGACGCCTTACCTCGGATATGTGCCGGCAGGCCTGCCTTTCAGGCTGCAAAGTGCGGTGCTCAATGCCGACACAAAGGTGTCGTTTGAGCAAAACCCGGCTGCGATGGTGAAAGTCTCGGGCCTGCTGACTGCAGACAAGGTCAGGCTTCTGGGCGCGGCAAGGGCTGCCATGCCGGTCAAATCCGGCAAGGGTGTCACGACGGTGGCAAGCCAGGATCTGCTGGCTTTTGAGCAGCTGCGCATCACCATGGACGATGTCCAGCCGCTGGCGCAGTCCGTCAAGCTGTCCAAGGTGGAACTGCTGGCGCCTGTCCTGAGCATCTCGCGGGACCGTGCAGGCCGGCTGAACCTTTTGCCGCCGGACGCAGCCAGTACTGCAAATACAACGCCGAAAGCAACGCCAAAAGACAATCCGGCGGTACCGCTCACGCCAAAACCCGCAGCTCCCAGCGTCTTGAAGGTACAGGTCGCCAGCGTCTCTGTGCGTGATGGCAAGGTGAACTGGCTGGACGAAACCCTGGCCTCGCCGGCGCAGGTGCGGCTCGCGGATGTGACGCTGGACGCTTCGGGTATTGCATATCCCTTCGCGGCCGGGTCGCCACTGCAGTTCAATGGCTCGCTCGGGCTTGACGCCCTGACGCCGGCAACCGCCTCCGGCAAACAGCTGCCTGCGAAAACCGTAACGCCTTCTACGCCTGCCAGACTTGCCTTCAGCGGCACAGCGACTGACCAGTCCGCCCAGGTCACCGCAACGCTGGCCGCCTGGCCTTTGAATATGGCCGCCAAATACATAGGCCAGTTCCTGTTGCCCGCCCTGGGTGGTCAAATTGACGCACAGCTTGGCTTTAACTCGCAGTCCACTGGAGCGGGAAAGACGCCCACCCTGCAGATCACCGCGCCACAAATCGCGGTGAGTGACATCCTGCTGGCGGAGGGCAAGACCTCGCTTGTTTCGGTCAAGCGGGTTGACCTTGCGGGTGTCGATATCGACGTCACCGGCCAGAGCTTCAAGGCCGCAAAGATGCAGCTCACCCAGCCGAAAGCGCTGGTTGACCGCGACGCCGACAAGCGCTGGATGTACGAGCGCTGGATGGTGGGCAGCCGAGCGGTCACCGCACCGGTGCCCGTCTCCACGACGGCCGCAACGAAAGCTGCCGCACCCTCGTGGGCCGTGGCCGTAGGAGATGTGGTCGTGGAGGGCGGCAGCATGTCTTTCTCCGACAAGGCGGGCGCCAAGCCGGTTGCCTTTGAAGTGAGTGCCTTCAATGCCCAGCTTGGCGCGCTGGTACTCGACGACCGCGCCTCAGCCAAAGCAGCTGCGGCGAAGCTGATGCCGCTCAAGGCCTCGCTGCGACTGGCGACCGGCCGTTTCGAGCCGGGCAAGCTCAGCTTTAACGGCAGTCTCGGCCTGGCCCCCATCCAGGCGCAGGGCCAGGTGATTGCCGAGCGCCTGCCCGCCCAGGCATTCGAGCCTTACTTTGCCGACATCCTGAACATCGAACTGCTGCGCGCCGATGCCAGCTTCCGGGGTCGGGTCGCGTATCGCCAGACGCCTGCCGGCCCACAAGCGCAGGTGAACGGCAACGTTGCCATTGAGGAAATGAAGGCCAACACACTCGCACCGAGCGAGGACCTGCTGGCCTGGAAGGCGCTCAACCTGCGCGGCCTGAATGTGGTGCTGGACCCGGCCAAAGCCACACGTGTCGACGTGAAAGAGACTGTGCTGCAGGACTTTTTTGCGCGGGTGATTGTGTTGCCCGAGGGACGCATCAACCTGCAGGACCTGGTCAAGTCTTCAACATCGGCCGCAGTTTCGGGAACGGCGTCGGTCACGCCTGTTGCGAGTGTTGTGACGGGTACAACAACCACGGCCCAGGCAGCGGCACCCGCAGGTCCGGCTGCTGTTATCAACTTTGGCCCCATCAGCATGGTCAACGGCAAGGTGTTGTTCTCGGACCGTTTTGTCAAACCGAACTACTCTGCCAACCTCAGTGACCTGACGGGCAAGCTCAGTGCGTTTTCTTCTGTGCCAGCGGGCTCGGCCAGCGTGCCCAACATGGCCGACCTCGAGCTGCGGGGCAGGGCAGAAGGTACCGCCTCGCTTGAAATCCTTGGCAAGCTCAACCCGCTGGCCAAGCCGATTGCGCTGGACATCACAGGCAAGGTACGCGACCTCGAGTTGCCGCCGCTGTCACCTTACTCCGTCAAGTATTCGGGTTATGGCATTAACCGCGGCAAGCTCAGCGTCGATGTGAAGTACCAGGTGCAACCTGACGGCAAGCTCACGGCCAACAACAAGGTCATCCTCAACCAGTTGAGTTTTGGCGACAAGGTCGAAGGCTCCACCGCCAGCCTGCCGGTCAAGCTGGCCGTCGCCTTGCTGGCCGACCGCAACGGCGTAATCGATATTGACCTGCCCATCAGCGGCTCACTGAACGATCCGCAGTTCAGCCTTGGGCCCATCATCGTCAAGGTCATCATCAATGTGATCGTCAAGGCGATTACCGCGCCCTTCAGCCTGCTGGCCAGTGCGTTCGGCGGCGGTGGCGGTGACGAGCTCGGCAATGTGGCATTTGCGCCGGGGAGTGCGCGGCTCGAACCTGATGCGCAGGCCGGCCTCGACAAGGTGGCGAGGGCCCTGGCTGAGCGGACTTCACTCAGATTGACGGTGATCGGCACCAGCAACCTTGACGCCGAGCGTGAAGGCTTCAAGCGCGCCCGGCTTGACCAGCTGGTGCGTGCCGAAAAACGCCGCAGCGTGGTGAAAGATGGCGGCGCAGCCACGGCGACCGTCAGCATCAGCACTGCCGAATACCCGGCGCTGCTGAAAGGGGTTTATAAAAACGCCGACATGTCCAAACCGCGCAACCTGGTGGGCATGGCCAAAGACCTGCCCGTGCCCGAGATGGAAGCCCTGTTGCTGGCCGATATCAAGGTGAATGAAGACGCCATGCGCGAGCTGGCGGTGCAGCGCGGTGTGGTGGTCAAGGACTACCTTGCGTCCAAAAACCTGCCCACCGACAGGCTCTTTCTGGGTGCGTCAAAAACAGTGCCCGCAGATGCGAAATGGACGCCCCGGGCTGAATTGGTGTTGGCCATTCCCTAAATCGGCGAAAATACGGACATTGGCGCCATAAATCAGTTTAGTCGCCCATCGCCTCTTTCAACAGATTTGCAGAAGGCGGCGGCCGCCAGGCCGTAGCCGCAACTGTTTTTCCGAACCTTTTTGAACCCCTTTTAATGCTGCGCTTTCCCATGTCCAAATCATCCAAACCTGAAACCACCGCAGCGCCCGCTGCAAAGACAAACGCCAAGGGCGCCGAGGTACATCCGCTTGACGCATTGACCGGCGGCGCATTCTCTGCACCGACGTCCGGCGAGCGTGCTGCGCGCATTCGCACCTGGCTGGCAACCGAGCCGACGGCCGAGCAGATGGCCGATGTCTATAAAGACCTGGCCAATCGCGACAAGGGCGCTGCCAAGCCATTGAAAGAAAAGCTTGACGAGCTCAAACGCAGCAAGGGCCAGGAGGCGGTGGCTGCAGAGTGGGCCGAAAAAGCGCAGGCCTTGCTGGCGACTTCCAAACTCAACCTGGCCGATGCACTTGCATGGCAGCGCGATGCCGCCAAGGCCGGTGCGCCTCTGTCCAAGGAGCCGCTGGCCGGTTTCAAGGCGCAACTGGCCGAGCGCATCAAGACGATTGAAGACCTGCAGCACCGCACACAGGTGCAGCGTGAAGCCGCCGTGCTGCTGGCCCAGCGCACTGAAGTGCTGTCGCTCAAACCCTGGCGCGATGCTGAAGCTGCGCTTGAATCATTGCGCGGCGATGTGACCCACTGGCAAAGTCAGGCCGATGAGATCACGCAGGACGCCAACTGGGCCAGTGTGGACGCGAAGTTTCCGCCGCTGCTGGACGCCTCGCGCGCGCAGTTGCTGGCCGTCTGGGATGCCTTCCAGGGCGCGATCGCCGTTGCCGTCAAGGCTGCTGACGACACCGCTGCCCCTCTGCCGGCCGTGCCTGTCTGGGCCGACGAGCTGCGAGTTGCGCGTGGCGTTGCGCCTGTGGCTTCCGCTGAGCAGGCGGGCCGCGCACCCAAGACCAGGCTGGACCCTGCTGCGCTGAAAGACATGCGCGAAAAGTCTGCTGCCATCGTGCAGGAAGCCGTCGCCAAACTCGAGCGCGAAGTGGGTGAAGGCCATGGCAAGGCGACACCCAAGGTCGCTGCCGACCTGCGTCAGGCCCTGAAAGAAAACATCCGCAACATCGACAGCAAGCTTGAAGCCGCTGCCCATGCAGCGCTGACCGCCGCCGGTGAACTCGAGGGCTGGCAGCGCTGGCGCGCCGACCAGATCCGTGAAGAACTGGTCGTGAAAGCTGAAGCACTGGTCGCCAAGCCCATGGGTGGCCGCAAGCAGCAGGACGCGTTGCGCCACATGCGCGAGCAATGGAAGACCAGCGACCAGGGCGGCACGCCCAACCACGCCCTGTGGAAGCGTTTTGACGATGCCTGCAACGAAGCGCACAAGGTTGTTGAAGCCTGGCTGGAGACCGTCAAGGAACAGACTGAAGCCACCAAGGCCCAGCGCAAGATACTGATCGACGAAGTGCTGGCCTGGGCCGAAGCGAACAAGGGCAATACCGACTGGAAGATGCAGATCCGCAGCCTCAACGGTTTTGTCGAAAAATGGCGCGAAGCCGGCCACCTGAGCGAAAAAGCCTTTGCAGACATCCAGCCGCAGTGGAAAGCCGCGATGGAAACCGCAGATGCAGCCCTCACCGCTGCACGCAATGAGAGCCTGGCGCGCCGCAAGGCCATGATTGAAGAAGCCAACGTGCTGGGTGCTGAACCCATGCTGCGCATTGATGCCGTCAAGTCGCTGCAGCAGCGCTGGCAGCATGAGGCGCAGGGCGTGCCTATCGAGCGCAAGCAGGAGCAAAAGCTCTGGGACGCTTTCCGCAAACCGATTGATGACGCTTTCCAGCGCAAGACCGCAGAGCGTGAAAAAGCAGCTTCTGCACTCGGCGAATACGACCGCATGGTGCTCGAAGCATCCAAGGCCGTCGCTGCAGCAACCGCTAGTGGCGATGCGCAGCAGATTCATGCTGCCGCCAAAGCGCTTGAAGCGATTGTTGCTGGCAAGGTGCCTGTGCC
>JAZKCB010000232.1:0-4207 GCA_040388335.1 Pseudomonadota bacterium
GGCTGGTGCCTGGCGCAGCTGGCGCGGCATGGCCACAGCCGGCTGGGCGGGGTGATGTATGCGGGGCCGGGCGCGGGCATCATGCTCAGCGGGCTGATGTGCAGCGGCATGGTGGCGCTGCAGTGGCAGGCCGTGACGGCCTGGGTCATCCTGGGTGTGATGGCGATCATCCTCACTGGTATTGTCTGGCGCACCTTTCACGCCAGCAATGAAAAGCAGCTGGCCCCGATAGCGGCCGCCATGCCTGCAGCGGGCGCCGTACCCACTGTCGCCACGGCCAGTCGCAAGCAGATGCTGGTGCTGGCGGGGGCCTACGGCCTGGCGGGGCTGGGCTATATCGTGACGGCCACCTTTTTGCCGGTGATTGCGCGGCAGGCGCTGCCGGGCTCGCCTTTCCTCGACATGTTCTGGCCCATGCTGGGGCTGGGTGTGATGGTGGGCGCGCTGCTGTCGACCCGCGTGCCGCTGACCGGTGACCTGCGTTACCTGCTGGCGGGCTGCTATTTCATTCAGGCGCTGTCGATTGCCATCAGCCTGTGGTCGCCGACGCTGACCGGTTTTATCGTCGGCAGCTTTGTGCTGGGCATACCGTTCACGGCACTGACCTTTTTTGCCATGCAGGAGGTGCGCCGCCTGCGGCCTGACACCGCGACCAGCTACATGGGCCTGCTGACGGCGGTCTACGGCGTGGGCCAGATCGCCGGGCCGCCCATGGTGGCCGTGATGCTGCGCCGCACGGCCACCGTCGAGGCGGGTTTCACACTGTCGCTGGAGATCGCAGCCGGTGCACTGCTGCTCGGCGCGCTGATCTACCTTTGGATGGTGCGCATGTGGCCGATGCAGCCTGCAAGGTCGAGCGGGGCCGTCTGAAAAGCGCAGGCGAGAGTGCCGATTGCTACAAAATTAGTAGCTGCTCACGCCCGTATCCATTGGCTTGAGGCCCTATTTGGCACTCAAAAATGCCATTTTTAAGGCATTTTGGGCCGATCTGGTGCCTTCAAGATACTTTTGGGCAGGCTGCAAACACAATTTTTGCCGTATACGTCAAAAATTTAACGTATACGTTAAAATTCGCTGAAACTAGCCGCCACCCATGGCCAGCGCCACCCGGTAGGTGATGAACGAGGCCAGGTAGGCCAGCGCGAACAGGTAGCCGGCAATGATGACCGGCATCTTCCAGCCACCTGTTTCGCGTTTGATGGTTGCCAGCGTCGACAAACACTGCGGCGCAAACACATACCAGGCCAGCAGCGACAGGGCGGTGGCCAGGCTCCACTGTTTGGCGATGATGGGTTCCAGCGCCTGCGCGGTCTGGTCTGCGCTTGCAGACAGCGCGTAGACCGTACCCAGCGAGCTGACGGCGACTTCGCGTGCGGCCAGGCCGGGCACCAGTGCGATGCTGATCTGCCAGTTGAAGCCAATCGGTTCAAAAATCACCGCCAGCCCTTTGCCCAGTTGGCCGGCAATGCTGTATTCAATCGCGGGCCGGTCAGCGTTGGCCGGTGGGCCGGGGAAGCTGGCCATGAACCACAGCGCAATCGTCAGCGTCAGAATCACACCGCCGACGCGCTTCATGAAGATGGCGACGCGTTGCCACAGCCCGATGGCCACATTGCGAATGCTGGGCAGGTGGTAGTTGGGCAGCTCCATCATCAGCGTGCGCACCTGGCCGCGCGCGGTCAGGCGCTTGAGCACCCAGGCCACAGCCAGCGCACCGACGATGCCGGCGACATACAGCGCAAACAGCACCAGACCCTGCTGGTTGAAGATGCCGACCTGGCGGGCGGGAATGAAGGCGGCAATCAGCAGCGCATACACAGGCAGCCGCGCCGAGCAGGTCATGAGCGGCGCAATCATGATGGTCACCATGCGGTCGCGCGGGTTGGCAATCGTGCGGGTGGCCATGATGCCGGGAATGGCGCAGGCAAAACTCGACAGCAGCGGGATGAATGAGCGGCCCGACAGGCCCACGCCACCCATCAGCCTGTCGAGCAGAAACGCTGCGCGCGGCAGGTAGCCGGACTCTTCCAGCACCAGGATGAAAAAGAACAGGATGACGATCTGCGGCAAAAACACCACCACGCCGCCCGCGCCTGCAATCACGCCATCGACGATCAGGCTTTTGACCCAGCCATCGGGTAACAGGCTCCCGACAGCGTTGCCCAGCCATTCGCTGGCGACCTTGATGCCGTCCATCGCAGGTGTAGCCCAGCTGAAAACGGCCTGGAAGATCAAAAACAGCACGATGGCCAGCATCACCGGGCCGACGACAGGGTGCAGCACGACGCGGTCAATGCGGTCACTGGCGGTGTGCGGTATCAGGCCATCCAGGCCCAGGCGCTGCAGGATACCGCGCACGGTTTCGTGGTCGGCTTCGGTGGCGTGCGTGGGCACCTCGGCAATCGCTTCTGCCGTGTCGACGGAGCGCTTCCACAGCTCGGGTTTGTCGAGCAGCAGGCGCAGATCGACATCGCCGCCGCCGCGTGTGCCCACCGTGCTGACCACGGGCAGGCCGAGCTCTTTTGACAGCGCATCGGCGTCAATGGCCAAGCCGCGGTCGCGCGCCAGATCCTGCATGTTGACGGCGACGATGCACGGAATGCCCAGGCGCTTGACGCTCAGCACCAGGCGCAGGCTTCGGCGCAGGTTGGTCGCATCGACCACGCAGACCACCAGGTCGGGGCGTTTTTCGCCTTTGGCGCGGCCATATAAAACATCGTGCGTCACACGCTCGTCGGGTGAGCGCGGGCTGAGGCTGTAGGTGCCGGGCAAATCGAGCACGCGCAACACCTTGCCCGCCGGCGTGGTGAATTTGCCTTCCTTGCGTTCGACGGTCACCCCGGCGTAATTGGCGACCTTCTGGCGGCTGCCGGTGAGCAGGTTGAAGAGGGCGGTCTTGCCGCAGTTCGGGTTGCCGACCAGCGCCAGCAGCGGGCCGGACGGGAAAAAAGTGATGACGGATTCGCTCACGCTTTTGCCCCCACCTTCAAGGGCTGGACCTCTATGCAGGCGGCTTCATCCCGGCGCAAGGCAAAGGTCGACAGGCCGACGCGTACCACCAGCGGGTCACCGCCCGGCATGCCGCGCGCCATGATGGCGACACGTTCGCCAGACAAAAAACCGATGTCTTCCAGCTGTACGGCCCACTCGGGGGTAGCTTTGGGCGCCACGACCTGGCTGACGGTAAAAACGTCACCGGTAGCGGCATCAGCAAGCGACATGGGGGGCTTGTGCAAGGGTGTCAATTTGGAAACAGCCATTTCGTAAAAATCAGACCTGCGCCGGCAGTGTTGGTGTTTTAGGGTGCCGACAATCAAATTTTAAACGATAACTATTCTCATGTAGCGCATATCGGCATTTCGTCCATTGACCTGCAGGGGTTGTGGCGGTGTTGCCAGCCGGATCTCCCGGAGAGGGGGCACATCACATCAGCAGGCTGAATCAGCGAGAAGCTCATTGATTCAGCCCTCCAGGTCCCTCTAGGTAATTCCCGCTAAGTAGCATCCCTCTGGCTATGGCCGTGTGATTTACATAGCATCACCTCATTCAAAAACGGCTTTGCTGATCGTCTTTTGACGGATCTTTTCGAGGAGACATCGATGCGCTTTCCCATAACAAAAATAGCCACCCTGTTGCTGCTGTTGACCGGCGCGGCCTGTATGCCGGTTGCCGCGCAGGAGCGCTACACCGCCTCGGCCGACGGCCAGGAAATCACCGACAGCAAGACCGGCCTGACCTGGCGGCGTTGCGCCGAAGGCATGAGCTGGAAAAAGACCACCTGCGGCGGCAAGGCAACCTTCGTCAACCAGGCCGACGCGGCGGCGCTGGCCAGGGCGGCTGGCGGTGAATGGCGCCTGCCCGTGCTCAAGGAGATGTCCAGCATCGTCGCGGTGCGCGAGGCCGAAGAAGGCAAGGCCGCGATTGACCCGCGCGCGTTTCCGGGCACGCCGGCCGGCCGTTTCTGGACGTCCAGCAGCGTCGGCACCGGCTACTTCATGTTCGTGTCGTTCATTGAAGGCAGCGCAGGCGAGGGCGCGCGCAACTCCCCGGGCGCGGTGCGGCTGGTGCGGGGCAAATAGGCGCTGGGCTTATTCCGCTGCGACCTGCAGCACCAGCTTGCCGAAGTTCTCACCGTTGAAGAGCTTGAGCAGCGTCTCGGGGAAGGTGTCCAGGCCAACGACGACGTCTTCCTTGCTCTTCATGGTGC
>JAZKCB010000233.1:0-12287 GCA_040388335.1 Pseudomonadota bacterium
TCCTGATACGCAGGCAGAGCCACGGCAGCCAGAATACCAATAATCGCCACAACGATCATCAACTCGATCAGGGTAAAACCCTTTTGAATAGCACGCTTCATAAAAACTCCTTGGTTAAAAATCTGTAAAACAGATAAAGCATTTTCCAGGCCAGCTCTGCACCCCTTCAATACGGCAAAAAAATCCTCCTAATTACCCCAGACCCTCACCTTTTTGCCATATTCCTTCAACAGGTGTGACAATTTTGTCCTACCCCTCTTATTTAATACAAACAGACCGAACCATCTTCAAGTCTGTCATGCCCATCAGGACCTTTTCCATGCCGTCCATTTTCAGTGTGCGCATGCCACTGGCGACGGCGGCTGAAAAGAGTTCTGCGACGCGCGCCCGCTCCTGAATAAGCTTTTTGGCGGCATCGTCGGCGATCATCAACTCATGCAGTCCGATCCGTCCCTTGTAGCCAGTCTTGCCGCATTTCTCGCAACCCACTGCACGATACATTTTCAGCTTTCCGCCTTCGCCATAAAGCCGGACCCACGACTCGTAAAGCTTTTTGGCTTCGCCGGCATGATCAGCTTTCCAGGTCGGTGTGTGGCGTAGCTCTTCAGCATATTCAGCAACAAAGGTCTTGATCTCCTCTGCTTCCGGGAAGTAGCTTTCCTTGCAGTCACACAGTTTTTTGGCGAGGCGCTGCGCCAGGATGCCCAAAAGTGCATCAGCAAAATTGAAGGGGTCCATGCCCATATCCAGCAGGCGGGTAATCGACTCTGGTGCCGAGTTTGTGTGCAGTGTCGAAAACACCATGTGCCCGGTAAGAGAAGCCTCGACCCCCATGGATACCGTTTCCTTGTCACGCGACTCACCCACCATGATGATGTCCGGGTCTGCCCGCAGGAATGCGCGCATGACCAGAGCAAAATCAATCCCCGCCTTCTTGTTGATCTGTACCTGGCGCAGACCTTTTTGCGTAATTTCGACGGGATCTTCAGCCGTCCAGATTTTGGTGTCGGGCGTGTTGAGGAACTTGAGGATGGAGTGCAGCGTCGTCGTTTTTCCGGAGCCAGTCGGCCCGCAAACATAGAAGAGGCCATAAGGTTTGGAAACCGTCTTTTCCAGCCGCTCCCTGTTGTGGACGGTCAGGCCAAGCTTTTCCAGCGGAATGGGCTCGCCGGCAGCAAGAATACGCATCACCACATCCTCGACACCACCGGCAGAAGGGATGGTTGCCACGCGCAGTTCAATATCGAGCGGGCCGTACTTCTTGAACTTGATCTTGCCGTCCTGCGGCTTGCGTTTCTCTGAAATGTCGAGGTCGCACATGATCTTGAGACGTGTGACCATGGCCTGGCGGAACTGTGCAGGCACTTCAATGTAGGGCTGCAGCGTACCGTCAATCCGGAAACGTATGCCGGTTTTGGCCTTGCCCGGCATGGGCTCGATGTGAATGTCCGAGACCTTCTGGTTGTAGGCGTCGATGATGACCTTGTTCACGAACTTGACGAGTTCGTTGTCGGCAGCCGCGGACTCAAGCGACGAATCATCGATCGCATCGTTTTCCAGCGGCGAGTCCATGTCCGCCAGCAACTGGTCAATCGAGCCGCCTTCATTGCCAGCGCCGAACAGCTGGCTGAGGGTTTCTTCAAACTCCGTCTGCGTCGTGACGCGATATGCAAACTTGCTGATCCTGGGAAAGACCTGCGGCACGACCCGCGCACCCCTGACAGCCTCAGGGTCCACACACATGATCAGCAGCCCCTCAGGTGACTCCTCCAGCGGGATCCAGCCCTGCTGTCCAATGAACTCCCTTTTCAGGGGACCGTGCAGCATCTCCGATCGGATACGGCCGGCATTAAAAGCCTCGTAGGGGACGCCGAAGAATTTGGCCAATGAAGGACCAATTTGAGCCGGACGGATATGGTAATCCGCCATCAACAGATGCTCCACGGAACGGGCTTCGTCACGCGCTTTCTGTATGCAATTTGCGAGCTCATCCTGCGACAGGACGCCCTCATTCACAAGGCCATCGTACTTCGTTGCCTTGCGCCGCTGGCCTTCTTCGCTTTTTTGCATGCGCTGGCGGATGGCGATACCAAGCGTTTTGCAAAGTTGTTGGGCGCCATCCTCCTCAAGTTTTCCGAAAGGCTGGTCGCTGCGATTGTTGATGACCTGCAATACGCCATACAGCGTGTTGCCATCCATGACGGGTGCCACCAGCATTTGTTTGGTGCGGTAGCCGGAGCGCTTGTCAACTTCCTGCAAAAAACTCAGGTTCGGATGGATCGTTTTAAGCGCGACATCGTCGTAGACATCGACGATATTGACCATCTGCCTGGCCATTGCCACATAGCCGGCAATACTTTGCGCCGTGATGGGCAACTTGAGGTCGCGACTTGTGTTGAGCCCGGTTTTTACCTTGGAAACAATGGCAGTCCGGTCTTCGTTGATCGCATAGAGGGTCAGACGGTCTGCATTGAAGAGTCTGCAGATGTCCTGGCTGGCCTCCAGCATGATCTGGTCAATATTTTCGGTTTCGTGAATCCGGTTGGTGACAAGCTGGAGCTGCCTGAAATACAGCGCCTCAAAGGTAACGCCCCGCTCTTGCGGCGGCAGCATCTGTGAGTCAAAGAATTCGTCTTCGGGATCGCGCTGCAATACGGCATTCATAGTTCAAACTCCTGCCCAGCCCTCAACCACCGGATGTCATGTGACACATTAGGGCCAAACGGCTGGGTCTGGTCGAACCGCTGTATCTCCGCCATGATCAATTCAGTTTCTGCAGGCTTGGTGTGCGTGATGTATATCGGATAGTTCTTCCCCTTGTCGATACAGTCCAGCTCACTGGCCAGAGCGTGGGGCGACAAATGCAGGCTGCGCTCTGCAAGATTTCGTTCACGATTACTGAAGGCCGTCTCGATGACCAGCATGGCAACGTTGAGCTGATTGATGCGCGCCCACAACGCCGGGTTGCGCTCCGTATCACCCGTAAACACCCAGCACCCCTTGGTCGTGGCCACGGCATAGCCGACCGCAGGCACAGTATGCACCGCAGGCAACACCTCGATATATTTGCCGGCAAGAAAAAGTGTCTGCCCGATTTCTATCGGGTGAAAACTGATGAAAGGTGCGTCTGCTGTCGGGATCTTCGAAAAATCAGGCCAGATGACGTTATTGAATATATGGGCTTTCAAAGCCTCAATGGTGCCAGGCAAGGCGTGAATCTTGATAGGCGTGGAACGCTGGGAAGCAATCGCATCAACCATCAGTGGAAGTGCCGCAACGTGGTCAAGGTGGGAATGCGTCAGCAGCACATGATCAATGCCGCACATCTCCTCAAGCGAAAGGTCTCCTACACCGGTCCCTGCGTCCACAAGAAGATCGTGATCAAGCAAAAAGGACGTGGTTCGACAGTCTTTCGCAATTGCGCCTGAGCAGCCCAACACCCGTACTTTCATGAACTTTCCGTGCTTTTGTGAAATTTACTTGGTTTCGAAATTGGTCGCGCCGTCCCACCCGGGGTCAAAAGGCAGCTGGCGCATAGAGGCTACACGTTCTGAATACAGCTGGTAAAGGTACTTTTTGGCATTCAGTCGCTGTAAATTCAGTAATTGGACATCGCATTGATCCCAATCCTGCATCCGATATGCCTTCAGGGCCATAGACCAGGTTTTCAACTCTGAAGACTTGCTGTCATCAATGGCCGTCAAGGGACCCAGCGGCCAGAAAATGGCGACAGCGATGTCCTTGCCCTTGACCCTGACCTTGTCAAGCTCCTGCCACGCAAAGTCATTGGCCAGCCGCCGTGTGGACTCACTGACGACAATATCAACACCATAGGTTTTAGACAAGCCCTCCAGCCGCGAGCCCAGGTTGACCGAGTCCCCAATCACCGTGTAACTGCGCCGGATGTCAGAGCCCATGTCACCCACGCACATGGTACCTGTGTTCAAGCCAATACCGATGCCGATCTCGGGTAAGCCCCTGGCCTTGTGCTCTTCATTGAGACGGCGAATGGCATTGGCCATCTCGAGGGCTGTTTTTACCGCCAGACTGGCGTGATCCGGCGTATCTACAGGCGCTCCCCAAAAGGCCATCACGCAATCGCCCATATATTTGTCAATGGTGCCGCGGTTACTTCGAATCAGGTCTGTCAGGCGGCTGAAAACACTGTTGAGCAGCGCCTGCAACTGGGTCGGCTCCATACTCTCCGACATCTTGGTAAAGCCCCGCATGTCACAAAACATGACCGTCAACTCTTTGGTCGTCGCTTTCATGCTGTAGCTGTCAGGATCCTTCACCATTTCGTCGACAAGCTCTGGCGGCACATAAGTGCCAAAGAGATTGGCAAGCTCGCGCTTGGACTTGCTCTCGACAAAATAACCGTAGCTCATGTTCAGTGCAAACGCGGTCAGGGCCATCACCAGCGCACTGGCAAGCGGCAAGACAAGCCCGTAACCCAGATACAGCCAGAAGTTGAGACCGACCAGAGCGGCAACAACTGCCGCACTGGTAGCGACCGCCTTGGGTGCCGAAAGAAGCGGCAAGGCAAATGCCAGCATCAGTCCTGCCAGCGCCAGGACAACAACCTCAAAGCCTGTGGCGTAATCAGGCTTGACAAAAACCTTGCCATCCAGAAAGCCCGAGATGACATTGGCATGGGTTTCCACACCAGGATAGGTTTCACCGACCGGGGTTACACGCAAGTCCAGCAGGCCGGGAGCCGTGGTGCCCAGCAGAATGATCTTGTCTTTCAGCAGGCCGGGCGCAACCCGTTTGGCCAGAATGTCCGCCGCCGAGATATAACGAAACGCGCCGCCCCGCACGCCGCCGCCCCCACGAAACGGAACAAGCGTCGCAACCCGGTCATCCACAGGTATGGCGAGGGTCTTGCTTCCCTGCCTGAGCAGTATGCTTTCAAGCCCCTGGTAGTTGCGGCTGAGGAATTTTTCCTGGGGGAACCCGGGCTCCACTCTAGGCAGGCCAACCAGCGCGCGAAACATCGCCAGAGACAAAGACTCGTAATACTGACCCTTGTATTCCGCCAGCAGCGGAATGGATCGCACCACGCCATCACCTTCCGTGATGGAATTGAAAAAGCCCCCCATGGGAGCCGCTTTTGCAATGGTTTCTATATTCGAGCCATAGCCGTTCCAGCTCGTAAATTTGATGGGGCGTCCCTGGAGTGCATCCGGGCCCATCACCGCAGGCGGCAAAACACCACTGACACGCCCGTCACGATCACTGGTGAAGTAATACCCCATCACCACCGGGCGCTTCTCTATGGATTTTGCAAAGGCCGCGTCGTAGTCAAGGCTGCCCTGCACCTGCGCCAGTTTTTCGGCAAAGCCAGGCTGGTCGCGCATTTCCTGTTGCGCGAGCTGCCGGAGACGCTTCAGGCCGGAGCTTTCATCCGCCTCCGCAAACACGACGTCAAAGCCAAGCAGTGCAACCTTCTGGTTGTCCAGCAGCTCACCAACAAGGTCGGCCAGCTTGTTGCGCCCCCATGGCCAGCGGCCGACTTCGGCCAGGCTTTTCTCGTCAATATCGACAATCACGATCCGCTCGTCGAGCGTGTTGGGCATGGTGGCGCGCAGGCGCGCATCGTAGATGATGTCGTCCAGACGCTGAAGCACCCCCAGCCTGAGGACACCGCTCGCGTGCATCAACGCAAACACCAGAGGAATCAGTGTGACGGCGATGCGAGGCCAGTGCCTGGAGAGGAGTTGCATGAGACCTCTGAAGTCGCCCGGACGCGCCCCTTCAGGGGCAGAGCGTCAGGTTGTCAATGTTGCACAAACTGCATTTGTGTACCGGCCAGCTCCAGCACGTCACCGTTCTTGAGCGTTACCGGTTCTGCACCAATAGGTGCACCATTCAGCGAAGGCCTGTCGGTTCCCTCGACATGGGCAACCACAAAGCCGTGAGGACGTTTGGTAATTGCGGCAACGGCCACCCCGGGCTTGCCGATGGTGGTGACAACTTTCACAAGGGCTACTTCCCGTCCGGCTGCAGCACCGGACATTACCTTGATGGCGCCATTGAGGACGGTACCGGGAGCTGCTGCGGGGGCAGCCGCCCCCGCGCCAGCAGGTGCAAGGCCCGCAGAGCCGGCCTTGATAACCATCGTTTTTTCAAAGCCGGCACTCGCGGCCTCATTCACGTACTTGATCTTGTACTTGCCGATTTCAACCGTATCGCTGTTCTGCAGGAGCTGCTTCTTGACAGCCTTCCCGTTGACATAGGTACCGTTGGTGCTGTTGAGGTCTTCGAGGTAAACCTCATTGCCGGACATCTGCAGTACGGCGTGCTCGCCGCTGACAGCCAGGTTGTCAATCACAATGTCGTTGTAAGGACGTCGCCCCAAGGACGTACGGTCTTTGGTTAACTGCACTTCCTTGATCACAACACCGTCAATAGAGACGATCATTTTCGGCATGGCCGACTCCTGTCTGTTTGTGAAATTTCGATCATCGTCTTATTTTCCCAGCATTCTGGATAAAAGCCCCCGCTTGACCGAAGCTTGCCTGGCCTGAGCCAGCAATACTGAAATATTATCGCGGCCACCAGCCTCATTGGCCGCAGCAATCAGCTGTTTTGCCTTCTGCTCCAGGCTGCCGTCGCCCTGCATGATGCCTGATATGACTGCATTGTTCACCATGTCGGACAGCCCATCAGAACACATCAGGTAAACATCGCCGTCTTCGACACGATGTTCATTGACTTCCACCATCACTGTATCTTCAACACCCAGCGCCCGTGTAACCAGATTTTTGTTCATGGATGTCAACGCCTGCTCGGGTGTAATGAGCCCCGCGTCGATCTGCTCCTGGAGCAGGGAGTGGTCCTTGGTAATCTGCTGGAACTCTGTCCTGCGCAGGCGATAGCAACGCGAATCGCCAATATGCCCCAGCATCAGGCGGTCATCCTGGAAAACGCCGACGACCAGCGTTGTCCCCATGCCGGTGTACTGCGGATTGGAGTTGGCAGCATTGAAGATGGAGTGATTTGCGTTCTCCACACAGATTTCCATGGCACGGCGTACCTCTTTTACGTTGGCATGCAGGCCCGCCTGGGACAGCCATCGACCCATTTCCGACTTGATAAACGCCACCGCCATGCCACTGGCGATTTCGCCAGCGTTGTAGCCGCCCATGCCGTCCGCGAGGATGCACAGGCGGGTTGCCAGATCGAACGCCACAGCGTCTTCGTTGTTATCACGCGCCAGTCCGGTGTCTGTTTGTGTGCAGATCTCGTAAATCATCTTTTTTGACTTGTGGCTTGTACTTTTAGCTTGGCGCTTAAGGTTTGGTATGGGTATCAGCACCACCGGCCTGGGCACCGTGATCTGCTGGACTTGAGATTATTGTCTTTTCAAAGCCGGGGGCGCCCCCTGCCGTCACGGCCTGCGTGGCCTCATATGCAGCGCCATCTGGCGCGCCCGAAGCCCCAGCCGCTGCGGATTGGACCACAGTGGCGTCGAATTGGGACGTCCCGGCAGCAGATACCCCCACCGCAAACGCTACAGCACCACCCATCACGGGCGCAGCGGCAGCCATGCCGCCACTTGCAGCACCGGACAATTCAGCAATGACCACCCGTAAATCGGCGGCAAACTGGTCGCCATCCTGATAACGCGTTTCTGACTTTTTGCTCAGGGAAAGCGCCACGATATCTGCCAGCCTGTCAGGCAGTTCGTTGCGGATGATGCGGATGTCCGGCGCCGGCTCGTTGGCAATCTTGTACATCAGCTCGGCCATCGAATCGCCCCGGAAAGGCAAGACGCCCGCCAGCATCTGGAACAGCATCACGCCCAGCGAATAAAGATCGGAACGGCCGTCGACCCGCTTGCCGGCAATCTGCTCGGGCGACATGAAGCTCGGCGTGCCCAGCACGAGGCCGGTCTTTGTCTTGCTGGAGTCGGTAATGCGGGCAATGCCGAAGTCGGTCACCTTGACGCTGTCAGTGTCAAAGTCATACATGATGTTGGCGGGCTTGATGTCACGGTGCACCACGTTCTGCTTGTGCGCATAGGCCAGCGCTTCGGCCACCCGCGCGATGATGGACAACACCCGGGGAATGGGCAGCAATTGCCCCTGTTTGGTGACGTCCGCCAGATCCTTGCCCTTGAGGAACTCCATGGCGATGTAGGCCAGGTCGTGCTCCTCGCCCGCATCAAAAATGGTCACGATGTTCTGGTGCTGCAGGCGGCCGGCCGTTTCGGCTTCACGGAAGAAACGTTCACGCGCGTCCTCAAGCTCTTCCCCCTCGAATTCCTGGCTGAGCGCCATGGTCTTGATGGCCACAACGCGGCCGATCTTCGGATCCTTGCCGAGATACACCACACCCATCGCGCCCTTGCCGAGTTCTTTTTCGACCTGGTAACGCCCCAGCATGGGTTTTTCGATGCCGCCACCGTCCAGCAGCATCGTACCGCCCGGATGCGCGCCACTGCCGCCGAGGATGACGGTTTCGGACAGGTTTTTGGCACGGCTGAGTTTTGCCTGCAGCCCTTTGAAGTCCTTGTTTTGCGTAGCCATGTACTGGTACACGGCCTCGGCTTTGTTGAACTGGCGCTTGCGCTCGAAATCAAGCGCCAGGTTACCCAGGTTGTCCATCAGTGCGTCGCTGTAAGACACGCGGCGAAAGCGGTCAAACGCCATGTCCAGCTGACCTTGCCCCTGATACGCCAGGCCCATCATGCGATTGGTTTCAGCCGATTCTTCGTCGGATTTGAGCTTGCTGGCCTCGGTCATGAGGAAGCGCTTGGTCGTCAGTGCCAGGTGGCCAATGACAAGCAGCGCAGCCGGGAAAACAAATTTGAGCCAGGTTGCTGCAGCCGACAGCAAGCTGAACTCGACCACCAGCAGCACCACAAAAAGCACCAGCGTGATGATGGCGGCCTTGCCTGCCGAGAGCCGCGGCAGACCGGCAATGAGATAGGCAGCCACGACCAGAAGCGCGCCCAGCGTAGCCCACACGCCCCATACCGGCTGCACAATGAAATGCTCGCTCAGGATGCTGGATGTGATGTGGGCAATGGTCTCGGCAGGCGAAAGCCCGGGTCCTGCAGGGGTAGGGAACTGCGTGCCGACACCGGCAGCCGTGGCGCCGATGATCACGATCTTGTCGGCGTATTTGGCGGCAGGGATCTTGCCGGAGATCACGTCATAAAACGAATCGACCGCAAATGCGGGGCGGCCATCCTTGCCTTTATAGAACTGCGGCAGCATGAGCGCCGACTCGTCAGTCTTGATCACGCGTTTGCCGACTTGCACCGACTCGCCGTTGTTGAGCTTGATGTCGGAAGCGCCCAGATTCAGGCTCCTGGCTGCGACCAGCAGGCTCATGGACGGGACGGCTTTGCCGAAATAGTTGACAAGCAGGGGCTCCTGCCTGACAGCACCATCCACATCCGGCAGCTGGTTCAGGTGCGGAATGCCGGCTGCCGCCGTACCAATCATTTCTATGGGCTGCTGTCCGCGAACCGCCGGAAGCGAGAAGCCGCTGGGGTCATCCACGGCACTTTTCAGGGCATAAGGCGGTAAAGGGCTGTCAGGGCGGCCTTGCGGCACACCAAGGGCGAACACCGAAGGCACCAGCACATTGCCGGCTTTGCTCATGCTGGCGGCCAGCTTGGCATCGGTGTCCAGCGCGACTTCAGCCTCTGCAATGACCTTGCCCAGCTGCTCGTTCACGCCGCTTTGCGCAACTGCGGGGTCGCCGAGCGCCTCTTTCATCTTGCGGATGAAAACCAGTCCACGGTCGGTTTGCGGCTCAAAGAAAAATGCGGTGTACGCGATCGTTTTTGCCTTGGCGGCTGACAGCTGGTCGATCAGCTGGGCATGAACGTCGCGCGGCCAGGGCCAGCGGCCAATATTGGCAATGCTCTGGTCATCAATCGCGATGATCGCAATGCGGTCGGAAGGCTGGCGCGAGGTACTGGTGCTCGCATAGTCGTAATAGCGGCGCTCCAGCGTCCCGAAGAAATCCGTCAGGCCATGGAGAAAAAAAACGGCCAGAACCACCAGCACGCCCACAAACCAGTCGGCGCGCCAGAACTGACCCAGTTTGTTAGATGATTTGGCCACTTCCCGCCCTTTGCCCTGATGGACTGCGCATCGCCGTCCTGGATTTCGCTATCATTTTTATAGCCCGTAAACACCTTCACAGCTGTGGCTGCGGGGTACAAGACTCCCAAATGATGACGTTAACAGACCGCCAGAGGCTGGACAAGTGACTTTTGAGCGCGAAACCGGCTTTGTGTTGCAAATATGTGGCGCTGCGGGCCCTGGCCGGGAAACCCGCGCCAGACCCGCACGGAATCAGGCTCAGGCCGCAGTTTTGGGCTTGCGTTTGGCCAGAAAGGTGCCCAGTGCCACCACGATGACGGCGCCAACAATGCCGCCAGCAGTCACCGTGTGCTCGCCGAGCGCACCAAAGCGCGTGACGACTGCAGGGTCGGTCAGCAGCATTTCACCGGCCAGGAAGCCCAGCAGGGCCGCACCAATGGTGATGATGATGGGGAAACGCTCCATGACCTTGGTCAGCAGCGTCGCGCCAAAAATGATCAGCGGAATACTCACCAGCAGGCCCAGGATCAGCAGCGGCAGGTTGCCCTTGGCCGCTGCAGCGACGGCCAGCACGTTGTCCAGGCTCATCACCAGATCGGCAATCAGGATGGTGCGGATGGCAGCCATCATGCTGTTGATTTCGGCCGTGCCTTCTTCTTCCTCTTCCTCTGCCTTCAGCAGATCCACACCGATATAGACCAGCAAAATGGCGCCCACGATCTTGAGGTAAGGGAGGGTCAGCAGCTGGATGGCGACGATGGTCAGCACGATCCGCATGATGATGGCGGCGGCGCTGCCCCAGAAAATGGCCTTGCCGCGCTGCTCGGGCTTGAGCGTGCGGGCCGCCATGGCGATCACGACCGCGTTGTCACCCGACAGCACGATGTTGGCAAGCACGATGGAGCCAAAAGCGCTCCAGAAAAGGGGGGAACCGAGGTCCAGACCGAAAAACATGGCATCTCCTGTTATGAATGAAAAAAAGCGCCGGGGAGCGCTTTTTTTGTTTTTGCGAGTTTAGCCCGAACGGGACAGTCGCCCCGTTCGTAATAACGCTTACTAATTTGCCTTGCGCTGATTACAGCAGGGCCTTGAGCAGCTTGGCCATCTCGGACGGGTTGCGCGTGACGGTAAAACCGCAGGCTTCCATGATTTCGAGCTTGGCATCGGCCGTATCGGCACCACCGGAGATCAGTGCACCGGCATGGCCCATGCGCTTGCCGGCAGGCGCCGTCACACCAGCGATAAAGCCGACGATGGGCTTTTTCATGTTTTCCTTGCACCACATGGCGGCTTCGGCTTCGTCCGGACCGCCGATTTCACCAATCATGATGACGGCGTCGGTGTCAGGATCGTCATTGAAAGCCTTCATCACGTCGATGTGCTTCAGGCCATTGATCGGGTCGCCGCCGATGCCGACGGCGCTGGACTGGCCCAGGCCGATTTCGGTCAACTGGGCAACCGCTTCGTACGTCAGCGTGCCGGAGCGGCTGACGACGCCAATACGGCCCTTGCGGTGGATGTGGCCGGGCATGATGCCGATCTTGATTTCGTCTGGCGTGATCAGACCTGGGCAGTTGGGGCCGAGCAGCAGGGTTTTCTTGCCGCCGGCGGCTTCCTTGGCCTTCATGCGGTTGCGCACTTCCAGCATGTCACGCACGGGGATGCCTTCGGTGATGCAAATCGCCAGGTCCAGGTTGGCTTCAACCGCTTCCCAGATGGCGGCGGCAGCGCCTGCGGGCGGCACGTAGATGACCGACACGGTCGCGCCGGTCGCGTTGGCAGCTTCCGTCACGTTCGCAAAAATCGGGATGCCTTCAAAGTCTTCGCCAGCCTTTTTCGGGTTCACGCCCGCCACAAAGGCTTCCTTGCCGTTGGCGTAATCGCGGCACATGCGGGTGTGGAACTGGCCGGTCTTGCCGGTGATGCCCTGCGTGATGACTTTGGTGTTTTTGTTGATGTAGATAGACATGTGTACTTTGCTCCGGGCTTATTTGACAGCGGCGACGATTTTGGTCGCAGCTTCTGCCATGGTGTCGGCGGCGATGATGGGCAGGCCGGAATCGGCCAGCATCTTCTTGCCCAGGTCTTCGTTGGTGCCCTTCATGCGCACCACCAGCGGCACGGACAGGTTCACGGCCTTGCAGGCGGTGATGACGCCGTCGGCGATGGTGTCGCACTTCATGATGCCGCCGAAGATGTTGACCAGGATGCCCTTGACGT
>JAZKCB010000234.1:0-6206 GCA_040388335.1 Pseudomonadota bacterium
GTGCCTGAAGGCCGTCCACGCCGACTCAAAACGCCATGTTAGCGGCCGCTGGATGCGGCAAGGCAGAACTGTATCATGGTGCGACGCACAATTTACGGGCATACTCTCGGGCCCTTTTCGGGCGCAGCTGACGCACCGAAAAGACCCCTGCCCACATTGTCGTCATCGATTTGTTCTTTAATCAACGTTCATCGGCGCATCAGGCCCCGAGACGAGTCCTTCAGTTTTTTGCGAAAGAGCGCCCATGGCCAAAGTTTTCATTGATGGAGAAGCCGGCACCACAGGCCTGCAGATCCGCGAGCGCCTGCAGGCCATGCCGCAGGTTGAAGTGGTCAGCATTGCACCTGAACTGCGCAAGGACCCGGCCGCCAAACGCGACCTGATGTCAAAAGTCGACCTGGTCATTTTGTGCCTGCATGACGATGCCGCACGCGAGTCGGTCGCCATGATCGACGCCATGAGCGGCAAAAAACCCAAGATCATTGACGCCTCGACAGCCCACCGCACCGCGCCGGGCTGGGTGTACGGCTTTCCTGAACTGGCTGCGGGCCAGCGCGAAGCCGTCATTGTTGCTGACCGCGTCGGTAACCCAGGTTGCTATGCCACCGGCGCGGTGGCGCTGATTCGCCCACTGGTCGATGCAGGGCTGATCCCCAAAGACCATCCGCTGTCGCTGCCGTCTGTGAGCGGTTACTCCGGCGGCGGACGGCAGATGATGGAGGCCTACCACGCAGGCACCGCGCCGCTGTTCGAAATTTACGGCCTGGGGCTGGAGCACAAACACCTGCCGGAAATCATGCGTTACACCGGCCTGACCCGCCGGCCCGTGTTCATTCCGTCGGTCGGAAACTTCGAGCAGGGCATGCTGGTCCAGCTCCCGCTGCACCTTGATTTGCTGCCCGGCAAACCGACGGCTGCGCAGCTCAAGGATGCCCTGGCACGCCACTACGCCGGCAGCGAATGGGTCACGGTTGAAGAAGCGCCGACATCCGGCAAGCTCGACGCGCTGGCGCTCAACGACACCAACAAGATGGAGTTGCGCGTCTTCGCCAACGAAACCTATCGCCATGCCGTGCTGATCGCCCGGCTCGACAACCTGGGCAAAGGGGCGTCCGGCGCGGCTGTGCAGAACATGAAGCTGATGCTGGGGCTATAAAAGAGCATTTTTGCCGTATACATTAAATTTTTAACGTATACGGCAAAATATCCGCTTGCGGGTCACTCCCGGGCTCTAAAAAGCGCCCCAGAAAGCAAAAAAGGCCTGAAAACAGGCCTTTTCACCTATCAAATCAGCCTTCAGGCCAATAAATACGGGCGTAAGCAGCTACTAATTTAGTAGCAATTTATTTGCCCTGCGGCTTGGCTGACCGGGGGTTAATCGTCATCACCCGCACCGCCAGCCCCTGAAAGCACTTTCTGGATCACGTCGCCACCAAAACCGCGCGCCGCCAGAAAGCGCATCTGCTTGCCGCGGGCTGCAGCATCGAGCGCTGGCTCACCAAACTTCTTGCGCCAGACTTCACGCGCGCGCGCCAGCTCGGTGGCCTTGAGCCCGCTCATCGCCTGGGCAACCAACTGCGAATCCAGCCCCTTGCCCATCAACTCGTGCCGCACACGCGCCGCGCCGAATTTGCCGGCCTTGCGGTTGACGACCGACTCCACCACCCGGGCTTCGCTGATGAAGTCCTTGGCCTGCAGCTCATCCAGCACCTGCGCCAGCTGGCCCGGCGTTTCTTCATGCGGGGCCAGCTTGCGTTCGAGCTCGGCGCGTGAATGCTCGCGGGCCGCCAGGTAACGCAGGGCGCGGCCCTTGAGGGACAGGCCAAAGCCGGCTTTTTTGGCGGCGGGCGTTCTCGCCCCACCAGCCCCAGTTCCAGCCCCGGGATGGTTTGCATCGGATTCAGATGAATACAAGCGGGGCTCCCGGGGTTAATCCAAAGCCAATCAGGTTCAGGCGGCCGCTTTTTCGGCTTTGTCGGCCTTGTCTGCTTTCGATGCCTTGGGCGCTTTTTCAGGCGCTTCGGCGGCAGCGGGCATGGCGACCAGCGGAATGCCCAGCGATTCGCGCACCTTGTTCTCGATCTCGATGGCGAGTTCGGGGTTTTCTTTCAGGAACTCACGCGAG
This sequence comes from Pseudomonadota bacterium, assembly GCA_040388335.1. GTDB lineage: Bacteria > Pseudomonadota > Gammaproteobacteria > Burkholderiales > Burkholderiaceae_C > Polaromonas. Next base: position 2,126 of record JAZKCB010000234.1, read on the forward strand.
TTGTCGCGGCCCTGGCCAATTTTTTCGCCGTTGAACGCATACCAGGCGCCAGCTTTTTCGACGATGTGACCGGCCACACCCAGGTCCAGCACCTCGCCGAGCCGGCTGATCCCCTCGCCATAAAGAATGTCGAACTCCGCCGTCTTGAACGGCGAAGCCACCTTGTTCTTGACCACCTTGACCCGGGTTTCGTTGCCGATCACCTCTTCGCCCTTCTTGATGGAGCCGATGCGGCGGATATCGAGGCGCACGGAGGCGTAGAACTTCAGCGCATTGCCGCCTGTGGTGGTTTCGGGCGAGCCGAACATCACGCCGATCTTCATGCGGATCTGGTTGATGAAGATGACCATGCAGTTGGCCTTCTTGATGGTCGCCGTCAGCTTGCGCAGTGCCTGGCTCATCAAACGGGCCTGCAGGCCGGGCAGCGAGTCGCCCATTTCGCCTTCGAGTTCGGCCTTGGGCGTGAGCGCCGCAACCGAGTCGATGACGATCAGATCCACCGCACCGGAGCGGGTCAGCGAATCCACAATTTCAAGCGCCTGCTCGCCGGTGTCGGGCTGGCTGATCAGCAGCTCCTGCAGGTTCACGCCCAGCTTGGAGGCGTACTGGATGTCGAGCGCGTGCTCGGCATCGACGAAAGCGCAGGTACCGCCCAGCTTTTGCATCTCGGCAATCACCTGCAGGGTCAGCGTGGTCTTGCCTGACGACTCAGGGCCGTAGATTTCAACCACCCGGCCGCGTGGCAGACCGCCGACGCCGAGGGCGATGTCCAGGCCCAAAGAGCCGGTGGAGACGACCTGGATGTCCTCGATCACCTCGCCGTCACCCAGCTTCATGATGGTGCCCTTGCCGAACTGTTTCTCGATCTGCGCGAGCGCGGCTTGCAGGGCTTTGGCCTTTTCGGTGTTCAGCGCGGCGGTCTGTACAGGGTTTTGGGCGGGGTTGAGTTTGCTGGTCAGTTCCATGAAAATCTCCTTTAAAATCAATGATGTATCAAAACTATGGCGATGTGATCTCTTGCTTTCCACCCGCTGCAATTAACAACAGCGCTGGATGCATGACCAGTACTTTATGGGGGCTATAAAAATAAGTAAACCCCATTTTTAGTCAGTTTGCCTGACCATTTGAGGTAGCATGGATTTGATGGAAAACGCGACGGCAATACCGCCCATTTCGACACCTGACACCGGCTGGAGAATCACCCATCTGGGCCGCCTCATGGGCAATGCGCTGCGGCGGTTTGACGAGCGCGTGCTGCAGCTGATGGCGAGCAATATCCATGTGCCGCTGGCGCTGTCAAACCTGGCAGCGCGCGACCAGGTGGGCGCGGCGCACATCCACATCACGCGCCACCTGGCCGTGGGCGGCTCGCGCCTGACCGAACTTGCGTTGAGCGCAGGCATGAGCAAACAGGCCATGGGTGACCTCGTCACACAATGCGAAGCCTGGGGGCTGGTCACGCGCGAGGACGATCCGCACGACAAGCGCGCCAGGCGCGTGGTGTTCACGCCATCCGGCCTGCTCTGGCTGGAGGCTTTCAGGCGCGCAGTGGCGCAGGCGGAAGAAGAATTCCGCCAGGCTGTGGGGCAGGACGTGGCCACCGTCGTCGCACTGGGACTGGAAGCCTATGGCAACACCTGATACCGTGTCAGCAAACCGCAGCCAGTGAGCGCCTAAAATTTGTGCAACAAGTAAAACCGCCGCCCGCATCATGAGGAAGTGATCGGTCTGGCCCACGGAGACAGCCATGCGCATTTTGATTGCTGAAGACGACCAGGTTCTTGCCGACGGCCTGCTGCGCACGCTGCGTGCGTCAGGCGCAGCCGCCGACCACGTGGCCAGCGGCACCGAGGCTGACGCAGCGCTGCTCACCAACACTGAATTCGACCTGCTGATTCTTGACCTCGGCCTGCCACGCATGCACGGGCTGGAAGTGCTCAAGCGTTTGCGTGCACGCGGCTCGTCGCTGCCGGTACTGATTCTGACGGCCGCCGACAGCGTGGAAGAACGCGTCAAGGGCCTGGACTACGGGGCCGACGATTACATGGCCAAACCGTTTTCATTGCAGGAGCTTGAAGCCCGGGTGCGCGCGCTGATTCGCCGCGGCATGGGCGGCGCCAGCAGCACCATCAAGCACGGCCCGCTGGTCTACGACCAGGCCGGCCGCGTGGCGACGATAGACGGGCTGATGGTTGAGCTGTCAGCACGCGAACTGGGTTTGCTCGAAGTGCTGCTGCAGCGCGCAGGCCGCCTCGTCAGCAAGGACCAGCTGGTCGAGCGTCTTTGCGAATGGGGTGAGGAAGTCAGCAACAACGCGATTGAGGTGTATATCCACCGCCTGCGCAAGAAGATTGAGAAGGGGCCGGTGCGGATCGCGACGGTTCGCGGCCTCGGTTACTGCCTCGAAAAAATCCCTGGCTAGATATGGAGCCCCCACGGTTGCTCACTGCGTGTAGCGCCCGAGGCCTTGCAGGCCGCGACTCGCCAGAGGCTTCGTCTCTGTCGCCCGTCCCAAGCTGCGCAGGCAGCTTTGGAGCCGCGGATTCCAGCCCCAAGGGGGCCGCCCCGCCTGCGGCCCGGCAAAGCCGGTTCCGCGGCTCCTGCTTGCATGAAGAGGAAAGCCGGCGCACCAACGCTGCCGCGCCTGTTTCGTGGCGTTGAGGCTCTTTCAACGGGAAAGGAGGAGCCTGTTCGGCGAAATCCTGGACTGGATGCTCACGCCTTTGCTGCTGCTCTGGCCCATCAGCCTGGCGCTGACGTGGCTGGTGGCGCAGAACATTGCCGGCAAGCCTTTTGACCGCGCGCTCGAATACAACGTGCAGGCGCTGGCCAAGCTGGTGGTCGTCAAGAACAATCAGGTGCAGTTCAACCTGACCGGCCCGGCGCGCGAGATTTTGCGTGCCGATGACACCGACCTCGTTTACTACCAGGTGATTGGAACCAAAGGTGAATACCTCAGCGGTGAGCACGACCTGCCCATGCCGCCCGACGAAGAACGCGTCAGCGACGGCGAGGTGCGCCTGCGTGAGGACGTGATCCAGGGCGAAGACGTGCGTGTGGCTTACACCTGGATCAAGACCGATGTGAAAGGCGGCGGCTCGGTACTTGTGCAGGTGGCCGAGACGCTTGAGAAGCGCAAGACGCTCGCCACCGAAATCGTCAAGGGCACCATGGTGCCGCAGTTCGTCACGCTGCCCCTGGCCGTGCTGCTGGTCTGGCTGGCGCTGGTGCGCGGCATCAAGCCGCTGGCCCAGCTTGAAAAGCGCATACGCGCGCGCAAGTCCGACGACATGAGCCCGCTGGACGACACCGCCGTGCCGGAAGAAGTCGCGCCGCTGGTGTCGTCGATCAACGATTTGCTGAGCCGCCTCAAGGTGTCGCTCACCACACAAAAGCGCTTTCTCGCCGATGCGGCGCATCAACTCAAAACGCCGCTGGCCGGCTTGCGCATGCAGGCCGACCTGGCGCAGCGCGAGACCGATGCGGACGAGCTGAAAAAATCGCTCAAGCACATCGGCCAATCCAGCATTCGCGCCACGCACACCGTCAACCAGCTGCTGGCGCTGGCACGGGCCGAAACCACAGGCCGTAGCCTCGCCAAACAGCGGCTGGACCTGGTGACCATCGTGTCGGAAGTCATGTCCGATTCAGTGCCGCGCGCGCTGGAGAAAAAAATCGACATCGGCTACGACGGCCCGGCACCAGGCGAGCAGGCAACGCTGCTTGAGGGCAACCCGACGCTTCTGAAAGAGCTGGTGCGCAACCTGGTCGATAACGCCATCAACTACACGCCCGAAAAAGGCCTGGTCACCCTGCGCCTGATGACGGATCGTTTCAGCGGCGTGCTGGTGCTCATCGTTGAAGATTCGGGGCCCGGTATTCCCGAAGCCGAACGGGAACTCGTGTTCCAGCCCTTTTACCGCGCGCTTGGCACCAACGTCGATGGTTCGGGACTGGGCCTGGCCATCGTGCTGGAAATCGCCAACCAGCACGACGCCACAATCAGCATTGAGGATGCCAGCACACCGGGGCATCCGCCTACGCCGCCCAATGGACTGGGCACACGCATTGCGGTACGCTT
>JAZKCB010000235.1:0-22121 GCA_040388335.1 Pseudomonadota bacterium
GGCCGTCGGTAATGCGCAGCTCAGCCACATCCGACAGCACCAGCCGCTGGCCGCGCTCTGTCACAAAAGGCAGGCTGCGCAGCTTTTCCATCGAGTCGCGCAACTCCCTGGGGTAACGCATGTTGATCGGAAAGCGCTGCAGGCCCTCCACTGTTTCACCGATGTTTTCGCCACCGATGGCAGAGCTGACGACAGACTGCACGTCGGCGATGTTCAGGCCAAAGCTGGCAGCCGCATCGCGCTTGATGTTGATGTCGACATAACGGCCGCCGGTCAGCCGCTCGGCCAGGGCACTGGAAACACCGGGTACGTCTTTCAGTGCGCGCTCGATCTCCCCGGTTAGTTGGTCGATGATCGCGAGGTCGGCCCCGGCCACCTTCACGCCAACCGGGCTTTTGATGCCCGTGGCCAGCATGTCGATGCGGTTGCGTATGGGCGGTACCCAGATGTTGGACAGACCGGGTACCTTGACGATGCGGTCCAGCTCATCGACCAGTTTGTCCTGGGTCATGCCCGCCCGCCACTGGTCTTTGGGTTTGAACTGGATGGTTGTTTCAAACATCTCCATGGGCGCAGGGTCTGTGGCTGTTTCAGCCCGCCCGGCCTTGCCGTAAACACTGGCGACTTCCGGAACCGTCTTGATCAGGCGGTCGGTCTGTTGCAGCAGCTCGCTGGCCTTGCCGGTTGACAGGCCGGGCAGGGCGGAGGGCATGTAGAGCAGGTCGCCCTCGTCCAGGCGTGGCATGAATTCACCACCAATGTGCTGTAGCGGCCATGTGCTGACAGCCAGAATGATTGCCGCAATTACCAGTGTGATTTTTGGCCTGCGCAACACCATGTCCAGCAGGGGGCGGTAGCCCGCGATCAGCAGCCGGTTCAGCGGGTTGGATTTTTCATCAGGAATCCGCCCGCGTATCAGGTAGCCCATCAGCACCGGGATCAGCGTGACCGACAGGCCCGCGGCTGCCGCCATGGCATAGGTCTTGGTAAATGCCAGCGGTGCAAACAGACGACCTTCCTGCGCTTCCAGCGTGAACACCGGTATGAACGAGAGCGTGATGATGAGCAGCGAGAAAAAAAGTGCAGGTCCCACTTCAGCCGCAGCGTCACCAATCACCCGCCAGCGTGCTTCGCCCTGCAGCGTTTCGCCCGGATGATCATGGCCCCAGTGCTCGAGGTGTTTGTGGGCGTTCTCGATCATGACCACTGCGGCATCGATCATGGCGCCAATGGCAATGGCGATACCACCCAGCGACATGATGTTCGCGTTGACGCCCTGGTAATGCATGACGATGAAGGCGGCCAGAATGCCGAGCGGCAGCGAAATGATCGCGACAAAGGCCGAGCGCAAATGGAACAGGAAGATGAAACACACCACCGCGACGACCAGAAATTCTTCTAGCAGCTTGTGCGTGAGGTTTTCTACCGAACGCTCAATCAGCCCGGAGCGGTCGTAGGTCGGCACGATCTCCACGCCCCTGGGCAGGCTGGCCTGCAAGGTCTGGATTTTGGCCTTCACGGCAGCGATGGTTTCAAGCGCGTTTTTGCCGGACCGCATGATGATCACGCCGCCGACGGCTTCGCCTTCCCCATCCAGCTCGCCAATGCCGCGGCGCATTTCCGGCCCGATCTGGATGCGGGCCACATCGCCCAGGCGCACCGACACCCCGCCGGGCGTTGTTGTGAGCGGCACCGCACGAAAGTCTTCAAGGCTCTGCAGGTATCCCGAAGCGCGAACCACATATTCGGCCTCTCCCAGCTCCAGCACCGAGCCGCCGGCCTCCTGGTTGGCTTTCTGGATGGCTGCGACCACACGCGTGTGCGGGATGGCATAGGCGGCCAGCTTTTCAGGGTCGAGCACGACCTGGTACTGCCTGACCATGCCGCCTACCGAGGCCACCTCGGCCACATTGGGGACGGTTTTGAGTTCGTACTTCAAAAACCAGTCCTGCAGTGCACGCAGTTGCCCTGCGTCCTGCGTGCCGCTGCGGTCTATCAGCGAATACTGGTAGATCCAGCCGACACCTGTGGCGTCCGGGCCGAGTGAGGCTTTGGCCGCAGCCGGCAGCCGGGACTGCACCTGGTTGAGGTATTCAAGCACGCGGGAGCGCGCCCAGTACAGGTCGGTGCCATCTTCAAACAGCACATACACAAACGAATCGCCAAAGAAGGAATAGCCGCGTACCGTTTTTGCGCCTGGCACCGACAGCATGGTTGTGGTCAGCGGGTAAGTCACCTGGTTCTCGACAATGCGTGGCGCCTGGCCGGGGTAAGTCGTGCGGATGATGACCTGCACATCCGACAGGTCGGGCAGTGCATCGAGCGGTGTGCGCATGACCGAATACACGCCCCATGCGCCGACCATCAAGGTCGCCAGCAGCACCAGAAAGCGGTTGCCTATGGACCAGCGAATCAGGCGGGCGATCACTTTTTGGCCCCGGTGTTTTGTGATGGCGAAATCCGCGTGATCTGCGGCAGGCCCTCGGCATTCATGTAGAACTCAAAAGTGACCCGGTCACCCGCTGCCATGTTGCGCGGCAGGTCTTTGGCCGGCGGCGGCTTGAACTCCATCGTCATGGGCCCCCACTTCAAAGCCGGGATGGGGCCGTGCGACAAAGTGATTGCATCTTTCTCCAGCGCTTCGATTTTGGCCTCTGCTTCATAGCGTGGTGCGGTGTCGGCTACAGCTGGTTTCGGCAACTCATTGAGCCGGCTCTCCACCCCTTTCAGGCTGGCCTCGGAGTCAATCAGGAATTGCGAAGACACCACGACGCGCTGGCCAGCCTGCAGGCCGCGTTTGACTTCAGTCTGGCCACCGCTTTCAATGCCGGCTTCAATGTCTGCAGGTCTGAAGCGTCCGTTTTCCTCGGCCAGCATGACCACCGTGCGTTTACCTGTCTGGATGACCGCTTCAGTGGGAATGAGCAGGACCTTGTCTGCGCGCATGTCCATGAACTGCATGGAGACAAACATGCCCGGCACCAGGCGCGCGCCGGGGTTGGCGAGTTCAAGTCTGGCTTTCAGCGTGCGCGTGGCGGGGTTCACTTCAGGCAGGATGGCCTGCACCTTGCCATCAAACGTCGTGCCCGGCGCCGCCGGGCTACGCGCCTGCACTTTGGCACCAGGGCGAACCAGGGCGGCCTGGCTTTCGGGCACCTCTGCATTGGCCCAGACTGTAGACAGGCCGTTGATGCGAAACAGCGTGGCGCCGGGCATGACCGTCATGCCGTCACGCGCCAGCAGTTCCACCACCACACCACTGATGGGCGCCGTCAGCGTGATACGCGCCTGTGTACGGCCAGTGGTTTCAACACGGCTGATCTGCTCGTCGTTCATGCCGGCCTGCCGCATGCGCTGGCGTGCACCATCGACCAGCGAAGCCAGGTCCTTGCCCTGCATGCGCTTGATGGCCAGAAACTCCTCCTGCGCGGCAACCCAGTCCGGTACGTAAAGATCCACCAAAGGCTGGCCTTTGGAGACCCGGTCCAGCGTCGCCCGCACATGCAGGCGCTCGACATAGCCGGTCGCTCTTGCCTGGACGATGGCCTGGTCGCGTTCGTTAAAGGCAATGCTGCCGACGGCAGACACACTGGGTGACAAAGTCCCTTCCGTCACGGATGCGGTGCGAACGCCAAGGTTTTGCTGGATACGCGGGCTGACTGTCACATTTCCTTGGTCTGATGCGCTTTGGCCATAAACCGGCACCAGCATCATGTCCATGAATGGCGATTTGGCCGGCTTGTCGAATTTGCTGGCTGGCACCATGGGGTCGTGGTAATAAAGAATCCTGCTGCCCGTGACGGGGTCGGTGTCGCCTGCCTTGAGTCCGGCGCTGATGTGCCGCCGGGTGGCGTCTTCCCCCTGCGCAATACTTTGGGGTACTTCTCCAGTTGCTGTGCCTGGCGCTGGTGACGTGTTCTGCGTGGCAGCGGGCATTTCTGGTGCACCCATGGCGCTGCCGCGGCTCATGCCCAGGCTGTACAGCCCATAGCCACCCGCGCTCACAAGGCAGGCCGCCACGACGGTGGTTATCAGGAATTTCTTGTTCATGGCTGGTCCCTGGTGTGGTTCATGGGCACGTTACTGGGCGTGAGAAAGTTGAGCTGGGCCCACAGGCGTGCGGTTTCCAGCTCCAGGGTCAAGGCCTGCATGCGCACATCAATCTCGTCGCGCCGGGCAGCCAGGGTGCTGGCCAGATCGCCTTTGCCGCTGCGGTAAGTCGTCAATGCGGCTTCCGAGCGCTGATGCGCGACCGGAATCATTTCTTCCCGATAGCGTGCCACCCGTTCCTTGCCTGTCTGCCAGTCATTCAACCAGCCGCGTACCTCGGCCTCGTGATTGCGAAGCATGTCCTCGTAGCGTGCTTTGGCCTCGTTGACCATGGCCAGTTTTGCGCTTAGTTCGCGGTTCTGGCGATTCTTCTGGTCCCACTGCAGCGGAATGGAAACGCCGATGGACAGCATGTTTGAATAGGCCGGGCCGCGCTGGGCGTAGCTCGCCTCGACGCTCCAGTCGGATTGTTTGTTTGCTTGCGCAAGCCGGGCATCTGTTTCGGCCGCTTCAATTTCGGCGCTGACGACCAGCAGGTCGGGGTGTTGCTTCAGATGCTCGCTGAAGGCTCCGTCTTGAATGGGCGTGCTTTGCCACGGTGGTGCACCCGAAGGAGGGCGCTCGGCAACCTGCGCGCCTACCCAGCGGGCCAGCATCAGGCCGGCGCTGCGCGCTTGGCGGTCAATCTGGCTGAGACGATCTTCCAGCTGGATCACTGCACTGCGGGCTGCGAACACTTCTGCCTGGCTAGTCCGGCCAGTCCGAAAGCCGCTCTCGGCAGCCTGTACCTGCAGCCTCGTTTCCTGCAGCTGTTGCTGAACGAATTCGCGTATGGCCAGAAAATAGTAGCGGTCCAGCCAGGCCAGCGCCGTGTCCCGTTCTACATTGGCCTGAATCAGTTGACGTTGCGCCAGTACCCGCTGCGCATCGCGTTCAAAGCGTTCTGCCCGGAGCTGGCGTTTTTCGGCACGGGGCAACTCCTGTGCGAGACCGATGCGGCGCATGGTCATGAAATCCCGCGTCACGCTGAAGCGGTCTGGGCCGTTGGCGGGAAAATTGTCGATGCCCGCCTTGAGCACCGGGTCAGGCAACTGCTCTGCGGCCACAGCCTGGTCACGGGCGGCGGCACCCAGTGCATCCTGCGCGACCATGAGCTGGGATCGTGTCACAGCGATTCGCTGCGCCTCCGCCAGCGTCAGCGTCTGGGGATCCGCAGCCCACGATGCGATGGGCAACATCAGGCTGACGAGCGCAGCCCTGCAAAACGAAAAATCAATTGACATAAAACCTCCGGAGCACGAACAAAGACCTGGCTATGCATCGCGATGCATTCATCAGGCGCCTGAAAGGTCCGGGAGGTTAGAGGCGGAAGCAGCAGTTCCGGATTGACAGCGGAGGCGCGGTTGTGCGCTGCAGATAAGACGCTTGCGGAGGCGCTTCAACAAAAGGCAGGAGTGCGACCTGCAGGGCGGGCGCGGTGGGCAGGGCATCAACCGCGACCAGCGAAGGGAACTGGTATTTATCGGCAGACTGGCTATCCGCCTGACAATGCGCGTGGCAAAGGTTGGGCTGCTCATCGTCCATGTTCATTGACATGGCTCCAGCGCATGGCATGCCTGCGTCTGCCATGACAGCTGCTTCTGCAACCTTAGACCCGTTACCTGGGCACGCATAGCCAGCCACAGCCATCTGCATGAACAGCAGGCTGAGCAGCGCGAAGAGCACTGTGACCAAGCGGTTACGACGATTTCGGATCATGGGCTGAGTTTAATAGGTCGTTGGACTTGCAGCAAAGCAGAAAGTTCTGTCGGACTACAGGTGCGGCTGAATAAGCCAAAACCAGATAGCTGCGCCGGAGCATATCCAGAGCAATCCGATGACGACTGCGCCGACTCGGCTGCTTGGCCGTATTCCCTTTGTTTCGATCCAATCGTCGGCTTGCTTGCGACTATCGGCAAGAACTTGGGGCGGCAAGAGCCTGACGGCCAGCCAAATCAGACCTGGAAGCAGCAGTACATCGTCAAGATAGCCAAGGACCGGGATAAAGTCCGGGATCAAGTCGATGGGACTCAGTGCATATGCGACGACGAAGAGTCCCAAGGCCTTCGCATACCAGGGCGTTGCAGGATTCTTGCCAGCAAACCAGAGGGTGATGCCGTCGCGTTTGATTCGCTTTGCCCAGCTCTTCATGGTTTTGCCTAGGGTCATAGCCATTAATACACCGGAAAGGAATTAAGTCGAATAGTTTCTATCAACATAGTCAGATCGGCCAATGGCGATGCTCATCGTCAATCACAAAAGCATGCGAATGGTGCCCGCCGGGGTCACTCCGGACATCGCCAGCCAAGTGAGGATGGCCGGCTTTAAGTTCTTTGTGAGCGTGCGTGAGCTCGACGGGGTCTTCAGCTGGCCACAAACGCGCAGAGAGAATCACCGCAATACTGGCCACCACACCCAGTGTGACGAAGCTGGTTGTCAGACCGAACTTGGCACCAAGCCAACCCGCCAGGGGATAGGTGATCAGCCAGCAAGCATGTGACAGCGCAAACTGCGCGGCAAAAAGCGCCGGTCTATCACCTTCGCTTGAAGACCTTCGGAGAAGACGCCCCGAGGGTGTCTGGGCTAGCGAATACCCCAGGCCAAGGACGAACCAGAGAGGCAACAACCACGCATAGCGTGAAGCCAGTACGAAGCCAGCCAACAGCCCGAGCGCGATCACGCCGGCACCGGCCAGCATGGCAGGCCGCTCAGGCACGCGATCCAGCAACTTTGGAAGCAACAACGCCACCAGCATGGAGCCGGATCCGAAGCAGGCCAGGGCCACGGCTGTCGCGGTTTGTGTCATGCCGAAACCGGACTGAACCAGTACCACCGTGTTGACAATCACCATTGCACTGCCCGAGGCAATGGCAAGGTTGAGTGCCAGCAACCCGCGAAGACGGGGCGTGGCCAGATAAATGCGCAGGCCGCGCGTGGTTCTCTCATAGATGCTGCGTTTAGGTGGCATTTTTGGACTCGGCAGAACGGCCGACACAACGAATGCAGCTGAAGCCAGAAACCCGAACACCGTGCCCATGAACAAGCTGTGATAGCTGATCACGGTCAGCAGCAGAGCTGCGAGTGCCGGGCTCGCCAGGCTTTCAAGGTCGTAGGCCAATCGCGACATGGACAGCGCTTTCGTGTACGACTCTTCGTCCGGCAGTACATCCGGAATCGTTGCCTGAAAGGTTGGCGTAAACGCCGCAGAGGCGGACTGCAGGACGAATATCAAGACATACACCTGCCATATCTGGCTCACGAACGGCAGCATCAGGGCTACACCCGCACGAACCAAATCCAGTGAAACCAGCACAGCACGTCGTGGCAAGCGTTCAGCGAAAGCTGAGGCGATCGGCGCAATGCCGATATAGGCAAGCATCTTGATGGCCAGGGCGGTGCCGAGAACCGCACCTGCGTTGGCGCCTGCAAGGTCGAATGCCAGAAGACCAAGCGCCACTGTGGCGAGCCCTGTACCTAGCAAGGCAATAACCTGCGCGAAAAACAGGTGTCGGTAAGTTGTGTTGGCTAATATCTGCAGCATTTCTGGTTACCTTCGCATGTATTTCTTGACTGTAGTCTATCCTGGGGGGTAGGATACGATAGTGAGTCACAAACATTTGCATAGCCATGTTCATACTGCCCATCCGGATGTCATCAAACGGCTGAAGCGGGCAACGGGGCACCTGCAAAACGTGATTGCCATGATTGAAGCCGAGCGAACCTGCGTTGACATCGCCCAGCAGTTGCATGCGGTGGAAAAGGCTATCAGCGCCGCGAAAAAACTGGTCATCCACGACCATCTGGATTACTGTCTGGAAGGCATTGCAGGGAATGGAGCGACCGGCATGCAAGCCTCGATTGCGGAATTCAAAGACATTACCAAGTATCTTTAAATGCGCGGCTTGCCAAAGTTCATCGTGACGGTCATGGCGCTGGTCTTTTTAATAACCAGCTCGGGTGGATTCGGGCTTCATCCGAAAGAAGTTGCACACGACCTTGATCACCACGGGCAGCCACAGCCTTTGGCCTTTGATCACGCGCATCCTGACGTGTTTGTCGCAGTTCAAGAAGGACAACTGCATGACGATGCGTCGACTGCGGCTGAGCTTGAACATCAGTTGCTCCATGCCGTGGGGACAGTACATCTGGTCACAGGAAGTACAGCGAACTTTTCCTGGGATTTCGCCAGTCATGTGCTGACACCGTTGTCCAGTACCCGCCGCCTTCTTGTGGCGCTGCCCGAATCACCGTTTCGCCCGCCTCGAGGCCCAGCCTTCGTCTGAAGCCAGCCACCGTGCGCGGCGGCCGCGTCATTTACTCCCCGCATTGCTCTTTCCTGTAGCGAAGCGTGTGCGCCTTTGCTGGCTGCTTGACAGCCTGATCACGTCCGAACTTTCGGTCATCCCCTTTGAGGTTAGCGATGAACATGATTCCTGCCCATTTTTCCTTATCCCACCGCGCCAGTGCACTGGCAACTGCGATCTTGCTCGCTTTGGCACCGCCACAAATCGTGCATGCCGCAAACGGCACTACCCGGTTTACCGTCGCAGCCAGCCAACTTCAGGTCATGGGCATCGAGACCGTGCCGTTGCAAGTACAGGGTGAGCCTGTACGGGTCAACTACCCAGCACAGACAGTCCTGCCGCCCAGCGCGGAGCAGGTCATCAGTTCGCCTGTCGCAGGCCTGGTGATGCAGTTACTTGTGCAGCCCAACCAATTGGTTCGCCCGGGTGCGCCCTTGCTCCGGATAGCCAGCCCGGAACTGGGACAGATGCAGTTGCAACTGCTGCAGGCCACTTCGCGGGCGACTTTGGCCAGACAAACGGCGCAGCGTGAGCAATCCCTTTTCAGCGAAGGTCTGATTGCCCAGCGGCGTGTGCAGGAGGCACAGGCCGGATTGCAGGAGGCCGAAGCCGCTTTAAGGCAAGCTAAATCTGCGCTGAGACTGGGTGGCATGTCCGCAGGAGCGATTGACAAGGTAGCAGCGTCTGGCAATCCGCAGGACAGTCTGGTACTGGCTGCCTCGCAGGCCGGCGTGGTTACCGAGATCAGTGCCCGTGCAGGGCAGCGGGTGGACTCTGCAGCACCTTTGCTGCGGCTGGCACAAACCAATACCTTGTGGCTCGAAATTCAGGTACCCGCAGCTGAAGCTAGCGCATGGCCATCGGGGACCAAATTGAAAGTGAAAGGGCGTGATGTGACTGCCAGTGTCGTCGGGAGCAGCGCGCTGGTTGCATCCGGCAGTCAAATGCTCGCCGTGCGTGCATTGGTGGATGGCAAGTCAGGGCAGCTACGCCCTGGGGAACTGGTGTCGGTGGAACTCTCAATGAGTAGCACTGCGGTAGGCTGGGATCTGCCCCTGGCAGCCTTGGCTCGCGACGGCAGTGATGCCTACATCTTCGTGCGCACGGCAGACGGCTTTGAGGCGCGCGCCGCCAAAGTGCTGGCCAGCGGTGGTCAAAGGGCACGGGTCCAGGTGGATGCCAAGGCAGGCGAGCAAGTGGCTGTCACCGGTGTCGTGGCGTTGAAAGGCGCGTGGCTGGACGCCAAGGATGCCAAAGACACCAAGGGGAGCAAGTGATGCTGTCCGGACTGGTTCAATTTTCCCTGTCCCAGCGTCTGCTGATATTGCTGGCCAGCCTTGTGCTGGCAGGCGCGGGATTTTATGTCTATCGCGGCCTGCCGATTGATGCTTTTCCGGATGTCTCCAGCACACAGGTCAAGATCATCATGAAGGCGCCAGGCATGACACCCGAGGAGGTCGAAAGCCGCATCGCCGTGCCGATTGAGGTGGAGATGCTGGGTATCCCAAAAACCCGGATTTTGCGATCAGTGACAAAGTACGGTCTGGTAGACATCACTCTCGACTTTGAAGACGGTACGGACATCTATTGGGCACGGCAACAGGTCAGCGAGCGCCTGGCCGGACTTGCAGAGAATTTGCCGACGGGTATCTCGGGGGGAATGGCCCCCATCACCACCCCGCTCGGTGAGATGTACATGTTCACGGTTGAGGCAGATGCGCTGTCGCTGGCCGAGAGGCGCAGTCTGTTGGACTGGGTTATACGGCCTGCCCTGCGCACGGTACCAGGCGTGGCTGATGTCAATGCGCTAGGCGGCGTGGTTCGGGCTTACGAAGTCATTCCCAACCTGGCGGCCATGGCCAGTGGCGGGGTCACGATGACCCAACTCAAACAGGCCATAGAAGCCAACAACCGAAACGACGGTGCAGGACGGCTTGGCGAAGGCGACGAGGTACTGTTGGTGCGCAGCGAAGGCAGTATTACAAACCTTGAGGATTTGCGCGCAGTGGTGGTCAGCATGAAAGACGGCTCACCTTTGCGCGTCGGCAATCTCGCCGAAGTGCGCATAGGCACAGTGACACGCTACGGCGTCGTGACACAAAGCGGGCGCGGCGAGGCAGTTGAAGGGCTGGTGCTCGGGTTGGCAGGCTCGAACGCCCAAAAGGTAGTCGAGGGCGTACGCAAAAAGCTTGAAGAACTCAAACCAACGCTTCCGCCAGGCGTCGAAATTAAGACTTTCTATGACCGTGCATCGCTTGTCACCAAGGCCGTTAGCGCAGTCTCTTCTGCACTGGTTGAAGCTACCGTTTTGGTCATCGTGCTACTCGGCTTGTTTCTAGGCAACGTGCGAGCGGCACTGACGGTTGCGCTGGTATTGCCATTTTCGGCGCTTGGCACGTTCATACTCATGCGGGCCTTTGGTTTGTCGGCCAATTTGATGAGCTTGGGTGGCTTGGCTATCGCCATCGGCATGCTGGTGGATGCCGCGGTGGTGGTGGTTGAAAACATCGTGCAGCGATTAGCCACCGATCCCGCAGGCGAACGCTTGCCGAGGCTGCATGTGATTTACCGAGCGGTCCGCGAAGTGGCAGTGCCGGTTACGGCCGGCATCCTGATCATCATCACTGTGTTTCTTCCACTGCTAACGCTGCAGGATCTTGAGGGCAAGTATTTTGTGCCCGTGGCCTTGACCATTGTTTTTGCACTGGCATCGTCACTACTGCTTTCACTGACCGTCATACCGGTACTGGCATCCTATCTGCTGCGTGAGGTCAAACACGGGGAACCCTGGCTGCCGCGCAAGCTGCTCGCCCTTTACGAACCCGCGCTTGCCTGGGCTTTGAGGCGGCAGCGTGTGGTCGCTGTTGCCGCCGCCATTTTGCTGATGCTTGCCGGGCTGGTTTACACGCAGGTGGGCAAGACCTTCCTGCCCACCATGGACGAGGGTGACCTGATCGTCGGAATCGAGAAATTGCCTTCGATCAGCCTTGAGCAAAGCGCCGCACTTGACCTGAAAATCCACAAGGCTTTGATGCAGGCCATTCCCGAAGTTCAGGGGGTGGTTGCGCGTGCCGGGTCGGATGAAATCGGCCTCGATCCCATGGGCCTGAACCAGACCGACACATATTTGCTCCTCAAGCCTCAGGGCGAATGGCGCATGAAAGGCAAGGAAGCGCTGATGAACGAGGTCCGCAAGGTGCTCGATCCCATGCCCGGCATCAAGTACAGCTTCACCCAGCCCATCGAAATGCGCGTTTCTGAAATGATCATCGGCGTGCGGGGCGATGTCGCAGTCAAGATTTTTGGATCTGATCTTGCCAAGCTCAATGCCTACGCCAGCCAGGTCGAGACTTTGTTGAAGACCGTGAGAGGCAACCAGGATGTGTACACCGTGCAAAACGACGGTGTGCAGTACCTGCGGGTGGCGGTCGACCGACTGCAGGCCGGAAGGCTGGGCCTGAGCGTCGAGGAAGTTCAGGACGCACTGCGCACGCAGATTGAGGGCCGCGGCGCCGGCACCGTCATCGAGGGCAATCGCCGTACCCCCATCGTGCTGCGCGGGGCAGAAAGTATGCGGGTGTCGCCAGCCGACTTCGGCGCCTTACGTATCACAAACAAAGATGGCAACACCGTGCCGCTTGCAAGCGTGGCCACGCTCGAACGTGCAAGCGGTCCGGTAAAGATTGACCGGGAAATGGGCAGCCGTTACAGCGTGGTTATTGCTAATGTGGAGGGACGCGACCTGGTAGGGTTTGTCGAGGATGCCAAAGCCCTCGTGACCCAGAAAATGCCTATGGAAACGGGTTACCGGATCAGTTGGGGCGGACAGTTTGAAAACCAGCAACGCGCGGCAGCCCGCTTGGGCGTCGTGGTGCCGATTGCCCTTGGACTGATCTTCGCGTTACTGTTTTCCACCTTTCGCTCGGTTCGCCAGGCCTTGCTGATCCTCAGCATCATTCCATTCGCGCTGGTAGGAGGCATCTTTGCGCTGTGGATCACGGGCGAATACCTGTCGGTGCCGGCATCGGTTGGCTTCATTGCCTTGCTGGGCATCACGGTGCTCAACGGTGTTGTGCTGGTGAGCTATTTCAACCAGCTTCAGCTTGCCGGAATGGCCGTGGCCGATGTGGTGGTGCAAGGTGCCCACCGCAGGCTGCGTCCCGTTCTGATGACGGCTTCCATCACCGCATTCGGCTTGATCCCGCTGCTCTTTGCCAGCGGGCCTGGCTCTGAAATACAGCGTCCCCTGGCCATCGTTGTCATCGGCGGTTTGATCACTGCTACCGCGCTCACGCTGCTACTTCTTCCCATCCTCTACTTGCGCTTTGGCTTGCCAAGTCCGAAGCTTTCAAAGGCCACTCATGTCTGACATCCTGATTACCCTGCTAAGTCCTCGTGCGTTGGAAGAGAGCGTTGTCAACGCGTTGCTCCGGGCTGATGGCATCGCTTTCCTGTCCAGTACCCCGGCGGCCTTGCACGGCCTCCCAGCAGAAACGCTGACTCAGTCGGAGCAGGTGCTGGGACACGCGCGGGCCACGGAAGTCCGCCTGGTTGTAAATGACGCCCGGATTTCAACGCTGCTCAGCAGCCTTCAAAAAGATTTTGCAGGCTCTGGATTGCGTTACTGGACAACCCCCGTCCTGGATTCAGGAGAGTTCAAATGATGATCCGACTGCTGTTTGCCAGTTTGATGATGACCGCTTCTGCGGCTCAGGCGCTTGAACCACCCCTCGTCCCCGGCCTTCTTGCGACGGCGCTGGCCAGACCCCTGCTTGAGCAGGATCCGGGCGTGGCAGCTGCGCGCGCTGGAATGGAAGTGGCACGGCAGGAAGCCGGCATTCTTGACCAGTCGCCCTACGAATGGACGGCTAAGGCATTGACCCAGCGACGGACGGTTAATGCAGGCGGGCGTTACGGCGAATGGAATATCGGCATTGAGCGTGGCGTGCGATTGCCGGTAAAAAGCGCGGCCGATCGCCGACTTGGTGAAGCTACAGTAAGCGAGGCGCGCGCCCGTTACGGAGAATCTGTGCATGACTCAGCGCGCGAATTGATGGCGCTGTGGCTGGAATGGCTGGCAGCAGAACAGGGGCATGCACTGGCGCAGGCCAGCCTGACATCTGTTCAGGACAACCTCGCTGCTGTCGACAAACGCGTCAGGGCTGGAGATGCTTCAAAGCTCGATGCCAACCTCGCCCGGGCTGAGCTCGCCGAGCAACGTCGACTGGAAAACGATGCGAAAACGCAGGCATCAGCTGCGTGGGCGCGGCTGTCTGCGCGCTTCCCCGGTCTAGGCAGGGAACGTGTCCCTTTGCCGTCACCCCTTGTGCTTGATCAAAACGACGGTTTTTGGCGGCAACGCATCCTTTCCGAAAGTGAGGAGTTGAAGATTGTCGAAGCCCAAGTCGCCAAAGCCGAGGCCCAAGCAGAACGTGAAAAGGCTGGCCGTATGCCGGACCCGACACTGGGTGTCTATACGGCTTCAGAGGTTGGCGGGCGCGAGAGAATTTCCGGTGTCACGATAAGTATTCCATTGCCGGGCGGTCTTCGCGCCTCCCGCAGCGCCAAAGCGGTCGCAGCGCAAGAAGTGGCCAACCATGCACTCGAGCTGAAACGTAGACAACTGGAAACCGAGATCGCTGGCGAATTGGCGACCGCGCGAGGTGCCTATGAGAGTATGCAGATCGCCAATGAAGGCGCAAAAGGTATGCAGGAAAATGCCAGGCTTACTCAGCGTGCGTACACCCTGGGCGAGGGCGACTTGCAGACATTGCTGCTGGCGCGCAGGCAGGCAGGCGCCGCAGCAAATAGCGCCCTACAGGCCCAGCTCGTCGCGCTGAAGGCTTGGTACGGACTGTTGGTTGACGCGCACCTGGTGTGGGATCTGGATCGGGACTAGCTGAAGCGTCGGTGCAGCTCCAACTCAGCCTCATCTGCAGGAGGTGAGCTGAGTAGATTTGCGCTGCTGCTTTCATTTCAGATATGAGCGAAAAATGGATACAACCTGGTCGATGTCATTTTCTCTCTGTATTGCGGATATTGCTTCGCTCCCGAGATGCTCCCTCAAGTGCCCGTCCAGAACTTCCATCATTAGTCCATTGACGGCTCCCCGGATGGCCGCGATTTGCTGAAGAATGTCGCCGCACTCGGCTTCGCTATCCAGCGCACCTTCAAGCGCATTTGCCTGCCCTTTGATTCGACGGATCCTGGTTAACAAGCTTTTTTTGTGTTTTACCGTGTGGGCCAAGGCAGTGCTCCATAATTCAATATACTGGGGTGTAGTATATTGAATGTCCAAGGAAACGCTATCCCATGCAAAACCCGTCATCAATAGATAGTTGGCAACACTCGCATGTCTTCGACGAGGGCAATCCCCTTGCTGAAAGAAACACGCGGTGGGTCGTGGGCATTACCGCCATCATGATGGTTGTCGAAATAGCCGGTGGTTGGGTGTTCAATTCGATGGCCCTTCTGGCAGATGGCTGGCACATGAGTTCACACGCCTTGGCACTTGGACTGTCTGTGCTGGCCTATGGCGCTGCACGAAAATTTGCCAAGGATGCCCGGTTTTCTTTTGGTACCTGGAAAATCGAAGTTCTGGCAGGCTACACCAGTGCTCTTTTGCTGGTGCTGGTGGCTGGACTGATGTTCTACCAGTCGATTGAGCGTCTGATTTCTCCCAGCGCCATCCACTATGACCAGGCCATCGTCATAGCGGCTGTCGGCCTGCTTGTTAATGTAGTGTGTGCCTGGCTGCTCAAAGATGGACATAGCCATGATCACGTCGCCCACCACTCCGCCGACGCAAGCGATCACCATTCACATGGGCACCATCACGATCTGAATCTGCGATCTGCTTATATCCATGTGATTGCCGATGCAGCCACTTCAGTGCTCGCCGTTCTCGCGCTGATTGGGGGTAAGTATTGGGGTGCCAGCTGGTTGGATCCGGTGATGGGCATTGTTGGTGCAGTTTTAGTGGCGGTATGGGCGGTCGGTTTGCTGCGTGATTCGGGTCGCGTCCTGCTCGATGCCGAAATGGATGCGCCGGTCGTTGCCGAAATCCGGGAAGTGATTGAAGCCAGTCCCATCAAAGCCACCATTTCCGATCTGCACGTGTGGCGCGTCGGCAAGGGTATGTATTCGTGCATCGTGTCTTTGGTGACAACAGGCGATGCAACGCCCGACTACTTCAAAAAACAACTCCAGATCCATGAGGAACTCGTGCACATCTCAGTGGAAGTTAACAGGCGAGGGACCTGACTGAGGCATTTGGCAGGTTACGTCAGGTAACCAACCTCACACCACTCATTTCACGGAACCAAAAGATAGCTATAGAATCATTCTCCTATGTCGCGTTTTCGCCACCTGTTGCTTTGCCTGATGATGCTGGCCCTGCCTTTGCAAGGCTTTGCTGCGGCGTCCATGCTGTATTGCGGTATGGGAGCAGGTCATGATGCCAAGGCTGCACACATAGAAACGGGATCTGACCATCACCATATGGCAGATGCCATGGTTATGCCGCATGACCATGAAAAGCAAGAGGCTACTGCACAGCTTGGCAAGCAGTCCCCGGATAGCCAGAAACAGTTGCCTGACTCTTCGCACAAATGCGGGGTTTGCTCAGCCTGCTGCAGTGTCATCGCTATTGCCAATTTCCCGCAGACTGTCGAAGTGCAGTCTTCCCCCAAAGCTAATCTGGCCGAGCCATTCGTCCTGATTCACGCCGTGCCCTCGCGCCTTCCCGAAAAACCGCCTCGCGCCTGATGCGCCATGCCGCTGCAGCTCTTTAGCTGCAGTGACGGGTGCTCTTTCATCGTCCGCCATCAACCATCCCCTTGGGGATGCCTTTGTTGTCGCCGTCTCATGAAAAACGCGAGGATTCCATGTTCAAAAAACTACCCGCCGTGTGGCTGGTTCCGATATTTTCCCTGTCGGGGATAGCTGCTGCGCAAACACCCGCGCCAGCTTCCCCTGGTGCCGAGGCCGCAAAAGCTTCGCTTCTCACTTACCGTTCCGCCTTCGAGGGCTATAAGCCCTATACCGAAGACAAGCTCCTGAACTGGAAAGAGGTCAACGACACTACCGGCCGGATTGGAGGCTGGCGGGCCTATGCGAAAGAGGCCCGGCAAGCTGACGACAACGCGCCGGCTCACGACATGAGCAAGATGCCTGAACCGAAAACCGAAGGTGGCAAGCCATGAACGCGCCTACGATGAAAACCATTTTCAAATCGGGTGCGGTGGTTGCTGCGGTTCTTGTACTGGCGGGCTGTGCCTCTGTGAACATTGACCAGGCTGTCAGAGACACCAACGACACGACAGGTGCCTTCACCCAGGGCAAGCTGGAGCTCAGCCGCACAGATCAACAGGTTCAGGCGCGCCAGAAACTCAGCGCTGAACTGCTGGCCAAACCCCTGGGCATGGACGACGCCGTCCAGCTCGCCCTGGCTAACAGCCCTGCGGTGCAAACCCTGCTGGCCCAAAGCTGGTCTGACATTGCGCAGGCTACGCAAGCAGGCCGCATCAGCAATCCCATTTTTACATTCGAGCGGATTCGATACCGCGATGAGCTGGAACTTGGTCGTCTTCTGTCGGTCGGACTGATCGACTTGCTGACCCTGCCTTACCGACAGGGCATCTCCCGCAGTCTGGTGACTCAGGCGAAGTTTCAGCTCAGCGCCAGTGTGGTCGAGCATGTCACTCAGGTGCGCCAGGGCTGGGTCCGGGCGGTGGCGGCAAAGCAAAGCTTGCAGTACGCCGAACAAGTCAATGCCAGTGCTCAGGCGAGTGCAGAGCTTGCACAGCGCATGCAGCAGGTTGGCAACTTCACAAAACTCCAGCGTCAGCGCCAGCAGGTGTTCTATGCCGACAGCGTCGCGCAACTGGCTGGAGCCCGCCATGCTGATACTTCTTCACGGGAAGAACTGGTTCGCTTATTAGGACTGACGGATGTGCAGGCGGGACAGTTGCAGCTTCCCGAGCGGTTGCCGGACTTGCCAAAGCAGCCGCGAGACGCCGAAGCCGTATCGGTCAATGCGGCAGACCAGAGACTTGATGTCTTGCTGGCACGAAGTCAACTGGATGCCGCAGGCAAAGCTCAGGGCTTGAACCTGTTGACCAGTGTGGTCGATGTGGAACTCGGCATACGCCGCAACACGGTCTTCGACAACGCCGCAGGTACGAAGTCCGCCAAGAAGGGTTTTGAGCTTGGCATCCGACTGCCGATCTTCGACTGGGGGTCGGCCCAGCGCGCGACCATGAACGCGCAGTCACTGGCCGCAGCCAACCGTTTCGAAAGTACGGTTCGAGGCGCATCGTCACAGCTGCGAGAAAGCTATTCTGCCTATAGGACAGCTTACGACGTGGCCAAGCACTACCGGGACGAAATCGTTCCGCTACGCCGGGCCATGGCAGAAGAAAACGGACTCCGCTACAACGGCATGCTGATCAGCGTCTTTGAGTTGCTGGCCGACAGCCGTGACCAGGTTTCTAGCGTCATGGCCGCCATCAACTCTTACCAGCAATTCTGGCTCTCGGATGCTGCCCTGGCAGCTTCCATGACCGGCAAGCCCATGTCCATGATGGTGTCCGCCCCCATGGCTGGTGGTGGCTCTGCACAGTAATGGCGCACTCAACCTATTTAACGGATTACCCATGAACAACAGAAGAAATTTCCTGACCGGTGCCGGCGCCATCACCACGGCGGTTGCGGCAGCGGCGGTCAGCAAGGTCGCTATGGCGGCATTGCCAGAGCCCATGATTCAAACCAAACCGGACACCATGGCGCCGCTGGTGCCCAATTCCGGTCGGCCTTACAACCCCGTTGTCACCCTGAACGGCTGGACGTTGCCATGGCGAATGAACGCCGGCGTCAAGGAGTTCCATCTGGTGGCCGAACCCGTGGTGCGCGAGATGTCACCCGGTTTCAAGGCCCACCTGTGGGGTTACAACGGCCAGTCACCAGGGCCGACTATTGAGGTGGTTGAAGGTGACAGGGTGCGGATTTTCGTGACCAACAAGCTGCCGGAACACACCAGCGTGCATTGGCACGGACAGCGCCTGCCCAATGGCATGGATGGCGTCGCGGGCCTTAACCAGCCAGCCATCCCGGCGGGCAAGACCTTTGTGTACGAATTCGTGGCACGGCGACCTGGCACTTTCATGTACCACCCGCACGCTGACGAGATGACACAGATGGCCATGGGCATGATGGGTTTCTGGATTACCCATCCCAAGGCTGCACACCCGCTGATTGACGAGGTCAACCGCGACTTTGTGTTTCTGCTCAACGCGTATGACATTGATCCGGGCCTGTACACGCCCAAGATCATGACCATGCTTGACTTCAACCTCTGGAGCTGGAACAGCCGGGTTTTTCCGGGCATTGATCCGCTGGTAGTTCGCAAGAATGACAAGGTTCGTATCCGGATAGGCAACCTGACCATGACCAACCATCCCATCCACATACACGGGCATGAGTTCACCGTTACCGGTACCGATGGAGGGCCAACACCGAAGTCCTCACGATGGCCGGAAGTGACTACCGATGTGGCGGTGGGACAGATGCGCCAGATCGAATTTGTGGCGGACGAAGAAGGTGACTGGGCTTTCCATTGCCACAAGAGCCACCACACCATGAACGCGATGGGACACGACGTACCGACCATGATCGGCGTGGACCATCGCAAGGTGGCCCGCGACATCACCAAACTGATCCCTGACTACATGGTCATGGGCGAACGCGGCATGGCTGACATGGCAGAGATGGACATGCCATTGCCTGACAACACAGAGCGAATGATGACTGGCGCTGGACCATTCGGTTCCGTCGAAATGGGTGGCATGTTCAGCATGCTCAAGGTGCGCAAGGACCAGAAAGCCGGTGACTACAAGGACCCCGGTTGGTACAAGCACCCTGCAGGCACCGTCGCTTACGAATGGACCGGTGCAGCGCCCGTTGCCGACCGTTCCGCCAGCGGCGGCGGCCAGGCCATGAAAGCGCAAAACATGCCCGCCAAAGAAGTTGAAGTTCAAGTCCGCAAGCCTGTCATGGGTGGCATGGGCGGAATGAAGCACTGATTAGTTTGTTAACCCCCACCTAGAAAGGTATTCTCATGAAAACTCGCAACCTCCTGATCGCAGTTCCATCGCTGCTGATGGCCCTGACGGCCATGGCATCCGGCACCCACGCCGGAGGACATGACGACGAAGCCATCGGCAAGCCTGGTGTGGCCTCAAAGGTCACCAGGACCATCACCATGGACATGGCTGACACCATGCGCTTTAGTGTTCCCAAGGTGACGGCCAAGCAGGGTGAAACCATCCGTTTCGTGGTCAAAAACTCCGGCAAGGTCAAGCACGAAATGGTGCTTGGAACTGAAAAAGAACTCAAGGAACACTACGAGGTGATGAAAAAGAACCCGGAGATGGAACACGCCGATGCCAATATGGTCACTGTCGCGCCGGGCAAAACGGGCGAAATCATCTGGCAGTTCACCAAAGCCGGCAAGATTGACTTTGCCTGCCTGCAGCCCGGTCATTACGATGCGGGCATGAAAGGCTTTGTGACTGTCGCCGGTGGCAAAGCGGCTCCGAAGCAGGACGGCCACAGTGACCACAAGCACTGATAACGTGTCCAAGCGGTCAGTATTACGGCTGATATTCGGGCTGGCGGGTGGTGCCGCACTGGGTCAGCCCTTGGGCCTGCTGGCCGCATCGCCCAAAGACCGCGTAACGGTCTGGAAAACGCCCAACTGTGGTTGCTGCAGCGAATGGGTTTCCCATCTCCGCAGTAACGGCTTTGAAGTCGTGACAAACGATGTCAAAGACACCGCGCCAATCCGCCAAAAGCTCGGGATGGCTGAGAAGTATGGATCCTGCCATACCGGACTGCTGGGCACATACGTGCTGGAGGGCCATGTTCCCGCAAAGGAAATGCGGCGTCTCCTGCGCGAAAAACCCCAAGCCCTAGGTCTGGCCGTGCCGGGCATGCCGGTGGGCTCACCGGGGATGGAAATGGGCAATGCCCGTGATGCCCATGACGTTTTGCTGGTCCTCAAAGACGGCAACTCCCGCGTTTATCAGTCTTACCCCCAGAAACTTTCAACGTCATCAACCTCAACTCACTCTTAAAAGAACCATCATGAAAAACTTCAAAACCCTTCTGATCATCGCAACTCTTGCAGCCGGCGCAGCGCATGCGCAAACCACTGTGAAGCCAGCCGATACGCCTATGGCCATGGACAGCAAGAAAGCCACGTCTGCACCAGCCGGCGACATGACCGAAGCCGAAGTGCGCAAGGTCGATATGGACACCAAAAAAATCACCCTGAAACACGGCGAGATCAAGAACCTCGATATGCCTGGCATGACCATGGTGTTTCAGGTGAAGGATCCGGCGATGCTGGACAAGGTCAAGGCTGGCGACAAGGTGCGCTTCAAGGCCGAAAAGTCCAACGGCGCCATTGTGGTGACCGACCTGCAGCCGTCCAAGTAAACCTGGTTCCAGGGTGGCCGCGGGCGTTGCAAGCGCGCTGTGGCCCTTTCTGGAGCCGAACGGGAAGTTCAACTTGAATCAGATGGATCCCGATGCCGCATGAATTTCGCAACCTCCTCAACGCTCCACGCGAAACCTTGGGCAATGCGCTGATTGCAGGATTCGCTGCGGCCGTCATACTGTTTCTCATCATGGCTTACTTTCTGTGGCGCGACAGAAAGTTGAAAAAACCTGGAAGTCATCCTAAAAGCTCTCCCCCAGAACCCGCAAGAAGCGCCGGCGGTAATCAGAGTTGCGCGTCTTAAATCTTTATTGAAAGTGCCCGCCATGGAAAAAAACGAACATACCGCGCATGGTCACAACCATTCTCCTGTCATGGTCGAAACGCCAATTCATGAGGGCGGGGCGCAGAAGAGTTCTTTTGGACAGCTGAAGGATCCGGTATGCGGAATGAACGTCACGGAACAATCACCCAACAAACATGAGCATGCTGGTAGGTCCTATCACTTTTGTAGCGCAGGGTGCAAGACAAAATTCATCGCCGACCCTGAGCGCTACCTAAAGCCAAAGCAGGAAGTAGTTGCGCCTGAAACGTTCAAGGCGGTTGCCGACACGATATATACCTGCCCCATGCATCCCGAAATTCGCCAAGACCATCCCGGTCACTGTCCGAAGTGCGGCATGTCCCTCGAACCCCTTATGCCCAGCATGGATGATGACGAAAATCCGGAGCTCAAGGATTTCTCGCGACGTTTCTGGTGGACGTTGCCGCTAACAGTTGTCGTCACGGTACTGGCCATGTTCGGGCACCAGCTTGGATTGTTTGCCATGGCGACGCAAAGCTGGGTAGAACTGGTGCTGTCGCTGCCCATCGTTCTGTGGGCAGGTTGGCCGTTCTTCGTGCGCGGCTGGCAGTCCGTCATCAATCGCAGCCCGAATATGTGGACCCTGATTGGACTCGGCACCTCGGCTGCCTTCATCTACAGCGTGGTAGCGACTGCTGCTCCTGGCGTGTTTCCACCGTCGTTTGTGGCCATGGGCCGCGTAGCTGTCTACTTTGAAGCTGCCGCCGTTATTATTTCTTTGACCCTGCTTGGCCAGATGCTGGAACTCAAAGCACGGTCCCAGACCTCAGCAGCAATCAAGTCCCTGCTTGGTCTGGCCCCCAAAACGGCACGCCGCATCAAGCCGGATGGCTCAGAAGAAGATGTGGAGCTGACACACGTCCAT
>JAZKCB010000236.1:0-17123 GCA_040388335.1 Pseudomonadota bacterium
CCTTGCTTCGAAGCAATCCGCTTTAACGGACTTTGCTTCCTAAGCCCCTAATTTATTGTTTCTTTTTGGTGGCTGGACGTGAAGGAGGCGCAACTGCTTGTGAATTTGCCCTGCGGTTGGCGGCTGCAAGGCTGTCCATGCGTTGCGCCACGGTGACAGCGGCCTGGCCGGTGTAGGCATCCAGGCGATTGCCCATGGCCAGTTCAAGCTGGTTCAGGCGCAGTTGTGCGGGTGGGTGGGTACTCAGCGACAGTGCAAACAAGGCGTCATCGGGTGATGCGGTGCGCAGGTTCTGCAAGACGGCCACCAGCCCGTAGGGGTCGAAACCCGCCCGCGCCGCGAGTGTCACACCGGTGCGGTCCGCCTCCAGTTCGTCGTCCTGGTCAAGTCCCTTGGTATAGATATTCTTTCCCAGTCCCAACAATTGCGCCGAGAGCATTCCACCGACGTCATTCTTGAGCTGCGAGCCGATGAGTTGCGTCAGCAAACCGGCGCGTGCGGCCTTGTTCATCGCGATCAGGTGGTGTCTGGCTGTGACATGCGTGATCTCATGGGCCAGGATGCCGGCAAGCTCTGCCTCATCTGTCACGTGGCCCATCAGCCCCCGGGTCACGAACACGTAACCACCGGGCGTTGCGAAAGCGTTAAATCCCGGGTCGTCCAGTACCGCAAATGTCCAGGGCAAATCCGGGCGTGAGGATTGCAGGCTGATCCATCGTCCCAACTGGTTGATATAACGCTGCATGGTCAACTCGCCGTATAGCGGTTTGCTGCCCATCAGCAGGGCGGCGAGCTGGCGTCCGATCTGGATTTCTTTGGCTTCGTCGATTTGCTCAATCGATTGCGACAGGAGTTGCACAAGGTCACCGGCGCCCTGGCGTGTGGCCTGCCCCCCGACACCCGGAAGAAAGCCGCTGAGCAGGCTGCCGGCAATACCCCCCGGGGATGGGGGTTGTGGCGCTGCCTGCGCGGGTTGTGCGCCTCGCAGCATGTTCTGGAAAATATTCAATGCGTTGGCCGCATCCTGTGCCTGGACCGCCACTGGTGTGATACAGGCAGCCAGCGCAAACGGCATGATGATTTTGGGCAGTGTCATGTCCGTGTTCCTAGCCGCCGCCACTGAACTGGTTGTTGTTTCGACCAGCCGGGCCGGAGGGCGAAGGCGTGCGTGCGGGAGGCGCAGGGACGGGCAGGGTTGCGATGCTGCGGCTCGACAGTGACGCGATGCTTGCAAACTGGCGCGCCTGGCTGGCGTCCAGCCTGGCGTTATCCAGCAGGGTCACGGCCGTCAGGTCGGGTTGCGAGTTTGCAATATCTTCAGCGCCCAGTCCGCGAATCCCCACTGTGGATGTCGCGGGCCCGGCGTTGCCCTGCGCACTGCCACGATTGAAAAAACCCGTGATGCTGCGCAAGGCACCCGTGCCTGCATTGCTGCCTTGCGCGCTGCTGGTGGCGGTGATGTCGAACATGTGCACCCAGCCCTGGGTACCATCTGTCAGTCGTACCCTGATCCAGGGGCCCTGACGTTCAGCCAGACGTGTGACAGATGTTTGTACGGCCAGCGGCGCAAGGCCTTTTGAGGCTTCGCCTGGTGCGTCGCGCAGCTGTGATGCACGCTTGATGGTCACGGCTTCGCTTTGCGCAAAGGCTGCACCCGTGCACACAAGGATCGCAAGGCATAAGCCGGGCCACGCCCACCATTTGAATTTACTCAGTATCATGGCCCGCTCCCTCTTGTGTGTCGGTATAACGAAGGAATTATTATGGATTTGGGTATTGCTGGCAAATGGGCGCTGGTGTGTGGCGCAAGCAAGGGTCTGGGCCTTGGCTGTGCGCAGGCCCTGGCTGCTGAAGGCGTCAATGTGCTGATGGTTGCGCGTGGTGCCGAGGCATTGCAGGCGTCCGCCGCAAAACTGGCCGCGTCCTCTACAGTCAAGGTACAGTCCGTCGCTGCAGACATTACCACCGTCGAAGGTCGCGCCGCAGTGTTTGCCATTCGCAAGGACTTCGACATCGTGGTGACCAATGCAGGCGGCCCGCCCACAGGAGATTTCCGCGACTGGGACCGCGATGCATGGATCAAGGCCGTTGATGCCAACATGCTCACGCCGATTGAACTCATCAAGGTCACGGTGGACGGCATGGCCGCACGCGGCTTTGGCCGCATCATCAACATCACTTCCAGTGCCGTGAAGGCGCCAATTGATATTCTAGGGTTATCCAACGGCGCACGCAGCGGACTGACGGGTTTTGTAGCCGGTGCATCGCGCAGCAGGATTGCCGCCAGCGGCGTCACCATCAACAACCTGTTGCCTGGCGCATTTGACACAGACCGCCTGAAAGCGACCTTCAGTGGCGCTGTTCAAAAAACCGGGCAGACGCTTGATGCGGTGATGGATGCGCGCCGCAAAGGCATACCTGCGCAGCGTTTCGGCACGCCTGAAGAGTTTGGTGCCATCTGCGCATTTCTCTGCAGCATGCAGGCCTCCTATATCAACGGCCAGAATGTATTGGCAGATGGCGGAGCCTATCCGGGCACTTTCTGATCGTGTCGCTGGCAGCCTGAAAGTGGCCCTGTTGCTGCCGCCTCACAATAGACCTTATGAAACCGCCCAAAAGACTGCAGTCGTTAATTGAAGAGGGCCTGATCGACACCGTTGTGCGTCAGCTCATGAGTGGCAAGGAAGCCATGGTCTATGTGGTCCGCTGCGGTGACGAAACCCGTTGTGCCAAGGTCTACAAGGAAGCGACCGAGCGCAGCTTTCGCCAGGCGGTTGACTACACCGAAAACCGCAAGGTCAAAAACACCCGTCAGGCGCGAGCCATGGCCAAGGGCACCCGCTTTGGCAGGCAGGCCCAGGAGGCCGCATGGCAAAGCGCCGAGGTCGATGCGCTTTACCGGTTGGCTGCAGCCGGTGTACGCGTGCCCAGGCCCTACAACTTTTGCGATGGTGTGTTGTTGATGGAGCTGGTGACTGACGAATACGGTGATGCGGCTCCCCGCCTCAATGACGTTGAGTTCACTGCGGAACAGGCACGCAGGCACCATGCCACACTGCTCACGGAGGTGGTGCGCATGTTGTGTGCCGGTGTTGTGCATGGCGACCTGTCGGAGTTCAACATCCTGCTCGGCAATGAGCCTGGCGTCGATGGGGCAGTCGACTTTCCGGTGATCATCGACCTGCCGCAGGCCATCGATGCTGCTGGCAACAACCACGCCAGCCGCATGCTGCTCCGTGATGTCGACAACCTTCGCGCCTTCTTTGGCCGCTTTGCACCAGAGCTGCTGCAGACCAGTTTTGGCCTTGAAATCTGGGACCTCTACCAGCGCGGTGTGCTCTATCCGGAGACTGTGCTTACCGGGCGCTTTGAGCAAAAAGCCGGCGCTGTGGACATGAGCGCAGTGATGCGCGAGATTGACGACGCACGCGCCGAAGAGTCCGCGCGCCTGGTGCGCATGCAGTCTTCTGGTTAGCTGGCCGTCGACGCGAACTGCCCTGCTCCGGTGACATGCGGACGAGCGGCAGTTCCGCGCTCCTGAGTTATCCGGAAAACCCTCGCCGCGAATTGTTTCCCACCCGCAGATGAAGGCGCTTGCCTCGCCAAAAATATCCCGGTACCTCTTGCGATATTCCGCAGATCTGCACGTGGTGGTGACTGCAAATCGAATGTCTTTCTGGCTCACTAGGGTTTGTCCCATGCAAGCTTGGGCAATTGCAATCCTATGATATTTGAAATAACGTTTCATTTAATGAAACAATTTCACGGCCCTACACGTCCCTCAGGCATCCATCAGTCACTTATCCGGTCGACAGGTTCATGGTTCTCCCGAAGTCATCTCCCTCAGCAGTCAAGACCGGCAAAGCAGCCGGGAGCACGGCCGGTGTCGTAGCCGTTGAAACTACGCCGGCAGCCAGTGCGCGAAGCAAGGCAGCAACCGGCACGGTTGACCTGTCGCTTTACCTGCTCGAATATCTCGTCGCCAGCCGCAAGCCCGTGGGCGTCACAGATCTCGCCAAAGTTTTCAACTCGTCCAAGCCTACGGTCTACCGTCATATCCAGGCCCTGGTCAAGCACGGTTTTGCCAGGCAGGACGAGGAAACCAATCGCTATGAAGCAGGCATCAAGCTGCTGGTCCTGGGCGAATCGCTGCGTGAGCGCTTCAACATACTGGCAGCGGCCCGCAATGAAATGTCATTGCTGCGCGAAGCCACTGGCCAGGCGATTTCGCTGTCGGCGCTGGTCAACGATGAAGCCATCACGCTGGAGCTGTTGCAAGGGCGCTCGGTTGTCGAGTTCGGCGTCAAGCCCGGACGCAAGATGGACTTTCATGCCACCGCGCACGGCAAGGTCGCGCTCGCGTTCGGGCCGCCACGTCTGCTTGAAAACCATTGCCTTGAACCTCTCAAGTCCTGGACGCCCGGCACCATCAAGACACCGCAGGCCTTGCGCAACGCGATCAAGGCGATACAGAAAAACGGCTGGGCCACGGCAGCCAACGAAATTGTGGGCGGTGTCAACGCGATAGCCGCTCCCATCTTTGATCACCGGGAAGCCTACGCGGGTGCGATCGCCATCATCGGCTCCACCAGCCTGATCGCCGCGAAACCCGCCCAGGAATTTATAGACCTTGTCACTGCCGCCGCCAGCGAAATCTCGCGCGCGCTCGGCAGCAGGGGCCTGCAACCCAAAGGAGAAACTGTTTGACTTACTCACTGGCTGTCGACATCGGCGGCACGTTTACCGATATTGTCTTGCGCGGCTCGGACGGCCAACTTGTCGTTGACAAAACGCTGACCACCCACAACGATTTGCTGGAGGGGTTCTTCTCTGGTGTTGACGCGGTGCTGGCAAAGGCAAAGCTGAAACCCTCGGACATTGATGGTGTGGTTGTGCATGCCACCACCGTCGTCACCAATGCGCTGA
Organism: Pseudomonadota bacterium; assembly: GCA_040388335.1. GTDB lineage: Bacteria > Pseudomonadota > Gammaproteobacteria > Burkholderiales > Burkholderiaceae_C > Polaromonas. The sequence goes on from JAZKCB010000236.1 coordinate 4,927, forward strand.
TTGAACGCAAGGGCCTGAAAACGGCCATGCTGGTGACCGCCGGTTTCAGGGATGTGCTGTCGATACGCAATGAACACCGCTACGACATGTATGACCCGCAGATCGAGTTCCAGCCACCGCTGGTGCCGCGCGAGCTGACCTATGGCATTGCCGAGCGCATGTTCTCCGACGGTACGGTACAGCAGGCGCCTTCGCGTGACGATGTCATGGCGTGCATTGAGGAACTGAAGAAGCAGGACGTCAAGGCGGTCGCAGTCTGCTTCCTCAACAGCTACACCAACCCCGACAACGAGCGTCTGGTTGGCGACATGTTGCGCCAGGCCATGCCCGATCTTTTTGTGTCACTCTCCTCCGAGATCGCGCCACAGATCCGCGAATATCCACGCGCCTCAACAACCGCCATTAACGCCTTCACAATGCCGATCTCGCAGCCTTACCTGCGCGCGCTCGCGCAGCGGCTGACGAAGGAAAATTACGCGAATGACCCCCTGATCATGCTGTCTTCCGGCGGCATCATCGGTGCTGACGTGGCGGGTCGTAACCCGGTGCGCATGATCGAAAGCGGTCCCGCTGCTGGCGCACTGGCGGCCAGCCATTACGCCAAGGTGCTGGGGCTGGACCGACTGATGTCTTTCGACATGGGTGGCACCACGGCCAAGGCCTGCCTGATTGAAAACTTCCAGCCGCTAATTACCGGCCTGTTTGAGGTTGACCGCCGCTACCGCTTCAAGGAAGGCAGCGGCATGCCCGTGACCATTCCATCGATAGACATGATTGAAATCGGCGCCGGCGGCGGCAGCCTGGCATATGTCGATGATCTCGGCCTGCTCAAGGTCGGCCCCAAGAGTGCGGGCTCCATGCCCGGCCCCGCCTGCTACGGCCGTGGCGGTGAAGGCGCGGCGGTGACGGATGCCGACCTGTTGCTCGGCCTGCTGGACGCCGACAACTTTCTCGGTGGCGACATGAAGCTGGACCTTGCCGCCAGCGACCGGGCCATATCCAAACTCGGCAAACAACTGGGTACTGATACCCACACCGCTGCACGCGGCATGTACCGCATCGTTGCCGAGGCCATGGCTGGTGCCACACGCGCGCATGCGACCGACCGCGGTATTGATTACCGTGGCTTGTCGCTGTTGGCTTTTGGTGGTGCCGGCCCAGTACATGCCTGCGAAGTTGGTTCGCTGCTGCAGAGCAAGTCGGTCATCTTCCCGCCACAGGCCAGTGTGCTGTCGGCCTTCGGCACGCTGGTCACGCCGGTACGGCTTGACCTGGTGCGCAGCGCGCTTGGCATGCTGGACAGCACAGACTGGGCACGTACTGACAAACTGTTCGACGAGATGAGCAAGGAAGGAAGTAGCGCGCTGATGTCTGCGGGCTGCTCTGCTGAAGAGATCACGCTGATCTACGGCGCCGACATGCGCTACCTCGGCCAGCAGAATGAAGTCAGCGTCACCTTTGAAACAGACCCTCGCAAGACGCATGACCCGGCTGTCATCCAGTCGGCATTCAACGCAGCCTACCATGCGCAGTATGGTTTCATGCCATCACATGTGCCGACTGAGGTAGTTAGCTGGCGACTGACGGCGCGCGGCCCGCTGGTGCCTTTTCACGTTGCGCTGGCGCTGCCCGCACTACCCGGAAAACCCAAAAAATCACGCAAGGTGCACCTCTGGCAGGACGACCAGATGGTGCCGGTCTATGACCGCACCGCACTTGCAAAAGGCCAGACGATTGACGGTCCCGTCATCATCGAGGAACGTGAAACCACCATCATCGTGCTGCCTGGCTGGCAGGCCACAGTAGATGAATTTGGCTGCATTGTTGCAACCGTGAAGGAATGATCATGGACGGCATTGAACTTGAAATACTCTGGTCCAACCTGATCAGCATCGTCAGCGAGCAGGCCAAGAGCCTGCAGCGCATTGCCTTCAGCCCCGTGGTACGTGAGGCGGGCGATCTGGCCAGTGCGCTGTTTGATGCGCGCGGCCGCATGGTGGCACAGGCCAACACCGGAACGCCCGGGCATATCAACTCGCTCGCAGCCGCAGGCGGGCACTTGCACCGAATTTTCAAAGACCAGCTTGAAGAGGGCGATGTTGTCATCACCAACGACCCGTGGCTGTCCGCCGGGCACTTCTTCGACATCACGCTGCTGTCGCCCATCTTCAATGCGGGCCGACTGATCGGCTATGTGGGCTCGACCATTCACCACACCGACATCGGCGGTTACGGCATTGGGGCGGGCGCACGTGACATCCATGAAGAAGGCCTGTGGATTCCGCCGCTCAAGTTCTTCGAGCGCGGTGTGCCCAACAAGACCATGCATGACATCATTCGCAGCAATGTGCGCACCCCTGACCATGTGTTTGGCGACCTCGCTGCGCAGGTCTCCAGCGGCAAGTCTGGCGGCGAGCGCCTGCTGGCCATGTGCAAGCGTTATGGTCTGGACGATATCGAGCAGCTGTCGGATGAAATCATCAAACGCTCCGAGGATTCGACCCGCGCTGAAATCCGCAAGCTCCCTGCAGGCACCTTCCATGGCGAGAGCCAGTTTGATGTGCCGGGCGGCGAGATCATCACGCTCAGGACGGCTGTCACCATCGACAACGTCAAGGGCGAGATCGTTATCGACTTTGCAGGCAGCTCGGGCCCGAGCACGGCGGGCATCAACGTGGTGATGAACTACACCCATGCCTATTCGACGTTCGCCATCCGCAGTTGCCTGAACCCCGACCTGCCGAACAACCACGGCAGCCTGGCGCCCATCATCGTCACGGCGCCTGAAGGCTCCATCGTCAATTGCAAATACCCTGTGCCCGTCAACGCGCGTCACGTCGTTGGCATGTATGTGCCCATGCCCATCCTCAAGGCCCTGCACCAGGTCATGCCTGACCGCGTGCTGGCAGAAGGTGCTGGCGCGGTGTGGACCATACAGATTCAGGGCAAGCGGGCAGACGGCGAAACCTTTACCTCGTCAATGTTCAATTACTCGGGCGGCATGGGCGCACGCCGCACCAAGCCCGGCCCCAATGCCACCGCATACCCGACCGGCGTAGGTGCCGTGCCTATCGAGATCATGGAAGCTGTTATCCCCATCGTGTTTGACCAGAAAGAGTTGCGCGTCGGTTCCGGCGGCGCCGGCCGAGAGCATGGCGGCGATGGCCAGACCATCAAGTTCCACATGCGTACGCCTTATCCGTGGCTGCTCAATGCCGTGCCCAGCCGCCTGCAAAGCGGACCCGAGGGGCTTGAAGGTGGCGCACCGGGTGCTGCGGGAAATTTCACGGTCGATGACAAACCTTTCAAGGAGGCACGAAAAATTCAATTGCAAGCCAATGCAGTCGTCGTACTCGAAACACCGGGTGGTGGCGGCTACGGAAAAGCGTTATAAAACCTGAAGAACCATACGGAGACAAAAAATGACAAAGAGACCTCTCACGATGAAGTTCGGCGGCCTTGTTGCCGGCGCACTCCTGTTGATATCGGCGCTGCCCGCCGCTGCCCAGAATTACAAGATTGGCATTTCTGCGGGCCTCACCGGCTACGCTGCCACCGTCGATCGTGCATGGAGCGACGGCGTCAAGCTGGCTGCTGACACCATCAACGCCAAGGGCGGCATCAAGGGCCGCAAGATTGAAGTGATTGTTGAAGACAACCGCTCCGAACCGCAGGAGGCCGTGGTCGTTTACCGCAAGATGATGACCAGCGACAAGGTCGATATTTTTGCGTCTGGTTGTGTATCTGCCGGAACGTTTGCTGCTGCTGCCGCCGTTGCCCGTGCACAGATCCCGATGGTGCTCTGTTCCATACTGCCGCCGCGTGAAGACGAAGTGAAATGGGCCTTCAGCACGCTGCCGCCGGCACGGTTTGAAGTTGAACGCCGCATGGAATACCTGCGTGACAACACGCAGATCCGCAAGATCGGGGTGCTGCATGACCCTTCGCCCTATGCCAACCTGCAAAAGACGGTGGCTGAACGGTCTGCTGCAAGCTACGGCATCCAGATCGTGGGTGTCGAGCAATACAAGACGGATGATCCTGACCTCTCCGTGCAGATCGGAAAGATGACCACCGCAGGCGCGGGCGCCATCCTGAAGATCGGCTTGGGCGGTACGACGCTTACCAGCGCGAAAAACATCAAACAGCTGGGTCTGCCGACCCTGCTGCTGACCAGCCTGGAAGACCTGAATGTCTTCAAGCCGGTGGCAGACGTGCTGGGCAACAAGTTCTTCTTCGTCGCGTCACCCGCGCAGGTGATTGATGCGGTGCCGGCTGGCCCGCTCAAGCGCAGCATCAACGACTTTCTCGTGCCCTGGAAAGCCAAGTACGGTGACCGTGACCCCAACTGGGCAGGCCGCGGCTGGGACGCTGTTTACCTGATCCAGGCAGCCATCCTGAAGGGCGACTCCTTTGCCGGCCCCAAGGTGCGTGATTCGCTGGAGACCCTCACTGGTTACCAAGGTACGTCAGGCCTGTATGACTTCAGCCCGATCAACCACCAGGGCATCACGGCCAACCCCTTGTTCCTGGCGACCATGCAGGGCAACACGGTCAAGATCGTCAAGTGACTGCTTTGCCCGCCACAGCGCTGGAAGTGAGCGGGCTGACGGCACGCTATGGGCCGATAGAAGCCCTGCACCCTACAGACATCCATGTGGGGCAGGGCGAGCTCGTAGCGGTGCTGGGCCCTAACGGTGCGGGCAAGTCCACCCTGCTGCGCCGGATTGTCGGCCTGGTCGACGGCAAGGGCACGGTCATGCTGGGTGGCGTGCCGGTGCCTGCTTCCGATCCCCGCATCTGCACCATGCGTGGCCTGGTGCTGGTTCCCGAGGGGCGCGGCATCTTTGGGCCCATGACGGTGTCGGAGAACCTTGACCTGGGTTCTTACCTCGCAAACGACAAAGCCGAGATCAAGTCGCGCCTTGAACGCGTGTTCGCTCTTTTTCCGCGCCTGAAAGACAGGCAAAAACAACTGGGTGGTTCGCTCTCCGGCGGCGAGCAGCAGATGCTCGCCATCGGCCGCGGCCTGATGGCAGCGCCCAAAGTATTGCTGCTTGATGAACCATCGCTCGGGCTGGCCCCGCGCCTGGCTGAGGAGATTTTTATGACCCTGGGTGAGTTGAACAAGACCGGCCTGAGCGTATTGCTGGTCGAGCAGAAAGCGCCACTCGCGCTCAAGCTGGCCAAACGCGCCTACCTGCTGTCAGTGGGCCGCGTGGTCAGTGAAGTGACACCTGACCAGATCCAGTCACCGCACGATCTTGCGAGGTATTACCTTGCAGCGGCCTGATTCGCGCCGGCTGGTGCAGTATGCACTGTGGGCGCTTGCCGCAGTGCTGCTCATTTATGCGTTTGTCGCCGGTGGTTATCTGCTCACGGTGCTGGGCTTTGCCGCCATCTATGCCATCTTTGTGACCGGCCTGAATTTTTTCATGGGTTATGCGGGCCAGGTCTCGTTTGGCCAGAATGCCTTTGCTGCGTTGAGCGGCTACACATCAGCGGTCTTGACGGCGACTTATGGCTGGCAACCGATTGCTGCATTGCCGCTGGGCGTGGTCGGTGCGGTGATCGTGGCCTTTGTTGTGGGCTACCCGGCCTTGCGCCTGCGGGGTCATTACCTCGCGATGGCTACGCTGGCACTCGGCATGATTGTTTATGAGATTGCCGTCGAATGGCAATCCATTACCCAGGGCTATATGGGCATCTCGGGTATTCCGCCCCTGGGCATTGGTCGCTGGGAGCTTGACGACCCCAGATACCAGCTGGCGTTTTTGATGGGCGTGCTTGTTGTTGCCCTGATGGCGGCGTATCGCCTGAAAGAGTCACGCTTCGGCATGGCACTCGCCGCTATCGCAGGCAGTGAAGACGCAGCAAAAGCCCTGGGCATTGATGTGGCCCGCTACAAGCTCGCGGCCTTTGTGATTGCCGCTGTGTATGCCGCAGTCGCCGGTTCGCTGATGGCGCATTTTGTCGGCTTCGTCAGCCCCGAGGTGTTTGGCCTGCACATGGTCATCTCCGGTTTCATGATGCTTTATGTGGGCGGCATAGGTTCCATCGCCGGGCCGCTGTTTGGCGCGCTCATCGTCAGCCTGCTGCCTGAAACGTTTCGTGCCTTCAAGGATTACCAGGACCTGGCTTATGGCGCGGCGCTCATCATCATCCTGATTTTTGCGCCCAAGGGCGCTGCCTCGCTGGCCCGTTTTCTGCCGGGAGGCCGCAAGTGAAGATACTTGAAGTCAATCACCTCACCAAAACGTTTGGCGGCCTCACCGCTGTCAACGACGTGACCTTCTCCATTGAAGCCGGCGAGATCAGCGCCATCATCGGGCCCAACGGCGCAGGCAAGACCACGCTGTTCAACCTGATCTCCGGTTTTCTTGAACCCACTGCAGGCAGCGTCACCTTTAACGGTGAATCCATCACCGGTGTGCCTGTCTCCACGGTTGCCGCCAAAGGGCTGGTCAGGACGTTTCAGCTTGTGCAGCTCTTTCCCGACCTCACGGCGCTGGGCAACGTGCGCGTGGGCTCACACCTGCAAAGCACAGGTGGCGTCTGGTCGGCGCTGCTGCGCAACAAGCGCTCACGCGAGCAGGCTGTTGCAGTGGATACCAACGCGCGCGAGCTTCTTGAATTTGTGGGCCTCGGTGGCCGTGACGACATGGGCGCGACAGAGCTGACTTATGGCCAGCAGCGGCTGCTCGAAGTGGCGCGTGCACTGGCCACTCAACCCAAGCTCCTGCTGCTTGACGAGCCGGCTGCGGGGCTGAACCATGAAGAGACGCAGCACCTGGCGCACGTGATCGGCGAGATCATCAAACGCGGCATCAGTGTGCTCATCATTGAACACGACATGAGCCTGGTGATGAAGATCGCGGCAAAAGTCATCGTCATCGACTTCGGCAAAAAGATTGCCGAGGGCAAGCCCGAAGAGGTGCAGCAGGATTCCGGTGTGCTTGATGCCTACCTTGGAGGCGTTGAATATGCTTGATGCGGTCTTTATTGCACAGACGATTGTCTCGGGCATCGGCATAGGCTGCGTGTTCGGGCTGATCGGCATTGGTTACTGCGTCATCTACAACGCCAGCGGCATTGTCAATTTTGCACAGGGTGCGTTTGTGATGCTGGGCGGCATGATCACGCATGCGCTGCTGACGCGTGCCGGGCTGCCTCTGTTTGTATCTGCGGTGATTGCCATCCTGCTGGTGGCGGGCCTGGGTGTGCTGGTCGAGCGGCTGGTGGTGAGGCCGCTGTGGCGGCGTAACGCCACGCCGTTCGTGATGATTCTTGCAACGCTCGCCGCACAGATTGTTCTGGAGCGCGCAACCCTGCTCGTTGCCGGTGACCAGCCCAAGACCCTGCCCAACTTCATCGACCTGCCGCCGCTGATGCTGGGCCGCGTGGCTGTCAGCTACCAGTTGATGGCTATTGCCGTGACATCTCTGGTACTGGTCGGTTTGCTGGCGCTTTTCTTTTCACAAACGCGTGTCGGCCGAGCGATGCGGGCGTGTTCCATCAACCGTGAAGCCGCTGCGCTGCAGGGCATACCGGTGTCACGGATGCTGGCCTATGCGTTTGCCCTGTCAGCCGGGCTTGGCGCGATTGCCGGTGTGCTGATCACGCCCACGCAATTCACCGCCTTCAATGTCGGTGTGTCTTTTGCGATCAGCGGTTTTATCGCCGCCATCGTCGGCGGTTTTGGCAACCCGGCTGGTGCTTTCATCGGCGGCATCGTTCTCGGTCTGGCGCAGTCCATTGCCATCGTCGCCTTCGGTTCGAGCTTCAAGAACATTGCCGCACTGTCCATATTGCTGGTCTTTATCACCATCAGGCCCATGGGCCTTTTCGGCAAAGCCGCTACGGTCAAATGAACAAGTCAAATAAGCAAGACAAGGAAACCCACCATGAACATTCATCAAGTTGACTGGAACGCCATCCCCTGGGAACCGGTGCGTGAAGGTGTGTCCCGCAAGTCGTTTGCAGGCGATGGCGCCACGCTGGCGCTGCACAAGCTGGCACCCGGCCATGAGCCGAAACCGCACCAGCACCCGAACGAGCAGATCGTCTACATCCTGGCTGGCCAGATCCGGTTTCATATCGGCGATCAGGATGAGCAGGTGCTGCTCGGCGCCGGTGGCCTGCTGGTGGTACCGCCCAACACCATGCATTGGGGCGAAGTGGTCGGTAACGAGGATGTGCTCAACCTCGACGTCTTTACGCCAAAGCGGCCTGAATACGGCGGCTAGCCCAAGGCCTGAGTCAGGCGGACTCAGGGTTTTTGCGGAGGTGGGTTTCGCCAGTGCAGACACCGTTGATTCGTGGCAACATTGACCCGTGACCCGGCCATGCCCTGCTGTATGCGCATGCCGTCCATCGCCACCGACCCCATCGAACCTGTCGAATCCAAGGAAACCATGACCACACGCTCAAAAGCCGCTCGCATAGACAAACACGGCGGCCCTGAAGAAATAAAAATTGTTGAAGTCGAAGTCGGCGAACCCGGCCCCGGCCAGATCCGCATCCGCCACAAGGCCGTCGGCCTGAACTTCATTGACATCTACCAGCGCAGCGGCCTGTACCAGTTTCCCATGCCGCTGCAGCTGGGCATGGAGGCCTCGGGCATCGTCGAGGCGGTTGGTGAGGGCGTGACCCACCTGAAGGTTGGCGACCGTGCCGCTTACGCCAGCACGCCACCCGGCAGCTATTGTGAATTGCGTGTCATGCCTGCGATGTGTGTCTGCAAGCTGCCTGATGCGATCTCGTTTGAAACCGGCGCCGCCATGATGCTCAAGGGCCTGACCGCGCAATACCTGCTGCGCCGTGCGTTGCCGCAGGGCGGGCTCAAGGCCGGTGACTTTGTGCTGTTTCATGCAGCAGCTGGTGGTGTCGGCCTGATCGCCTGCCAGTGGGCCAGGGCGCTCGGTTTGCAACTCATAGGCACTGCGGGTTCTGATGCGAAGTGTGCACTCGCCAAGGTCAATGGCGCGGCCCACGTCATCAACTACAGCACCGAAGATTTTGTTGCGCGTGTCAAGGAGATTACGGGTGGGAAGGGGGTCAAGGTTGTGTATGACTCCGTCGGCAAGGACACCTTTGACAAGTCGCTCGACTGCCTTAGCCCCTTCGGCCTGATGGTGAGCTTTGGCAATGCGTCCGGTCCGGTCGCACCGTTTGCGCCCGGCATTCTTGCGCCCAAAGGCTCGCTGTATGTCACGCGCCAGACCCTCTTCACGCACATCAGCAGCCGTGAAGCCACGCAGGAGATGGCCGATGATTTGTTCAACATGGTCACCAGCGGCAAGGTGGTCATTCACATCGACCAGAAATTTCCGCTGGAGCAGGTGGCAGAGGCGCACCGCTCGCTCGAAGCACGCAAGACGACGGGCTGCACCATCCTGACGCTGTAATTCGCATGGCCGTACCGATGGCTTTCGATCAGGCGTGGCTGGAGGCCTTGCGGGCGCGTGCGGTCATGCAGCCGCTGCGCCCCCGCGTGCCGCTGTGGGCGGGCGAGTCGGTCATCGGCTCGGTCGAGCCGGCGCTGCTCAATGACAAGGCGTTGCACCAGATGCTTGATGTGGTTGAGCCGCTGCTGCAGAAAGAGCACCCGGCCGAGCTTGGCTGGCGCCTGCTTGGCAACGTCACCACCAGCCTGAACCAGCTGGCCCGTGCCCTTTACGGTGCCGGTTTGGCGGGTGAATGGCGCAGCGAGCAACTCGCCGTGCATGACCAGTTCGACCACCTCAAGGGCACGGTAGAGCGTGCTGCCGTCAGGCCGCTGGGCATTGCAACCATGGCCGTGCACCTGGTGGGGCAGACGCCAGACGGACGACACTGGGTGCAGCAGCGCTCGCTGAAAAAATCAAACGACCCTGGGCTGTGGGACACGCTGATGGGCGGCATGGTCTGCGCCGCCGACACGCTGGAGACGGCGCTTGAACGCGAAACATGGGAAGAAGCCGGGTTGAAGACTTCGGCCCTGCAAAACCTCAGCTACGGTGGCCGCGTCACCACACGCAGGCCATGTGACGACGGCAAGGGTACGGGTTATGTGATCGAAGACGTCGACTGGTACCGCTGTACTGTGCCGGAGGGCGTGGTACCTGTGAACCAGGATGGTGAGGTGGCGCAGTTCGCGCTCATGGATCGGCAGGCGTTGCTGGGTGCCATGCAGCGGGGCGACTTCACGACGGAGGCAGCGCTGGTCCTGGTTGAGGTACTTGGGCTGGCGTAGACGTGGGCCAGGACGCATGGCGACATTGGGGTTGTTTGCATGGTTTTTGCTATCAAATAAATAGCTGCTCACGCCCGTATTTATTGGCTTGAAAGCCTTTTTTATGCTTGAAAAAGGCTCTTTTTGACAGTTTTGAGCCAATTTTCTGAAGTTGATTCTTGAAATTATTACTTTAATAGCAAGAATAATTTAAATTCAATTGATAAATTTGGAAATTGTTGCATTTTTTGAATGTAATCACCGCTTTCCAATCCCTACGCTGTTTACTCGTCTGCGAGCGCCGCCTGCCGCAGCCGGTTGGGCGCCAGCGCACCTGCCGAATCGAGAATCGGATACGCAATCGAGCAGATGTGCGAGTTGATGCGTTTGAGGTCGCTGATCAGGTCAATGTGCAGCGAGCTGGTTTCCAGGCTTTGCACCGTGTTGGCTGACAGGCGACCCAGGTGGCTGGTGGCATAGGCGCGCTCCAGGTCGCGGAAGCGGGCTTTTTCTTCGAGCAGCTTTTGCGCGTCGCGCACCGAGCCGTTCAAAAACACACTCATCGACAGACGCAGGTTGTCGAGCAGGCGGCTGTGCAGCTCGCAGATCTCGGCCATGCCGGCTTCCGAGAAGTTGCGGCCGGGCTTGATTTTTTTGTCTTCAATGTCGATCAGCACGCGCTCGATGATGTCGCCGATCTGCTCCATGTTGATGGTGAAGCTGATGATGTCCGTCCAGCGGCGGCTTTCTTCTTCGGCCAGCGCTTCACGCGAGATCTTGGTCAGGTAGTACTTGATGGCTGAATAAAGCTGGTCGACCTGGTCGTCCATCTTGCGCAGGTCTTCAGCCAGCTTGAGGTCGTTGTTGCGTATGACCTGCAGCATGCCCAGCAGCATGCTTTCGACCACGTCGGCCTGGTGCAGGGCTTCGCGTGCGGCGTTGGAAATCGCCAGTGAGGGCGTTGACAGCGCAGACGGGTCAAGATGGTTGGGCCGCGTGCTGGACACGTCCTTTTGCGGCTTGGGCAGCAGCTTCTGCGTCCAGCGCGCAAACGGTTCCGTCAGGCCGATGAAGGCCACCCCCACCACCACGTTGAACATCAGGTGAAACATCACCACGACCGATGCCGCCTGCTCGCCCAGCAACGGCCTGACGTGCTGCAGCCAGAGGCCGATGAAGGGCGCAACCACAACGACACCGAGTATTTTGAAGCCCAGCGTGCCCACGGGCACCTGACGTGCCTCGATGGACGACCGCATCGTGGTCAGCACCGCCAGCACGCCGCTGCCGAGGTTGGCGCCCAGCACCAGGCCCAGGGCGACTTCAAGCGGTACACCGCCAGAGGCGGCCAGCGTGGCAATCAGCAGCACCACGGCCAGGCTTGAATACGAAATGATGGCCAGCACCATGCCCAGCGTGATCTCCAGCAGCAGGTCGGTGCCGACAGAGGCGAGCAGCGCCTTGATGGCTGGCGACGTTGTCAATACTTCTGTCGAAACCGTGACCAGGCGCAGGGCCAGCAGCATCAGGCCCAGGCCGATCAGGATGCGCCCTATGCGTCCAACGGTCGAGGCCTGGCGCGGGATGAAGAGCACCACGCCGACAAAAATCAGCAGCGGCGAAAGCCACGACAAGTCAAACGAAAAGACGACGGCAATCAGCGCCGTGCCAATGTCTGCGCCGCGCATGACGGCCAGCGCAGCCGGCAGGCTGATGAGGCCTTGCGCCACAAATGAAGAGGTGATGAGTGCGGTGGCCGTGCTGGATTGCACAAGTGCCGTGACGCCTATGCCCGACAGTGCTGCGGTGAAGCGGTTGCCGACACTGGTGGCGAGCACCTTGCGCAGGTTGGCACCAAACACCCGCAGAATGCCGGTACGGACGAGATGGGTGCCCCAGACCAGCAGCGAAACCGCTGCCAGTAAATTCAGTAAATGCTTCATAGGTCTCAGGAAAGACTATACGCCTGCGAGAAGCGTGCCAA
>JAZKCB010000237.1:0-12636 GCA_040388335.1 Pseudomonadota bacterium
GCGCACCAATGACCAGTCCAACCCCGGCCAGCGCAAACATGCCGTATTCCAGCCACTTTTTGCGCGTCAGCAATGCGATGGCAGCCAGCGCAATCGACACCTGCAAAACCGTGGTGGCCTGCGCCCAGCGATGGTGCTGGTGCATCTGTTCGTCTGATGACTTGTCCCATGCCGCTGATTCATTTTCGAGCTTCTCGGCAGCGAGTTTGATGTCGTTCTTTTCTTTTTCGTAGCGGTCTATCTTGGCCTGGTACTTGGCCTTGTCGGGCTCAACTGTTGTCAGGTCGCGCGACACCTCGGCCAGAGACTGCTTGGTGCTCTTTGCCTGGAAGAAATTCCACTGGTTGGAGGCTTCTGTCTTCTTGATCGCCGCGTTGTTTTTGTAGAGGCCTGCATTGGCCTGGGTCGCGCCGCCCATGTATGAAAAGATCGCGCCGACGGTCGCGATGATGGCCGTGATCACCGCGATCTGCGCAATCATGCCGCCGCCTTTTTCATGGCTGTCGTGCTCTCCGTGCCCACCCTGTGCTGCGTGCTCAAGCTCATGATCGTGTGGCCCGTGCACGTGAAATCCGCCTCCTGACATAGCTGTCTCCTTGTGTTATTTCTGTTTGTTGTAGGTGATAAAACTGAACGCCAGCCCGGTCTTCGAGATGTGGTTCTCCCTGTCTGACGCCACCCATTGTGTTCCCAGCACCGGCGCATAAGCGTCGCCTTCAAAGTCCTGCGCGATTTCAGTCACTTCAATGCGGTCGGCGAGGGGTTCGGCCAGCGCATAAATCTGCGCGCCGCCTATCACCCAGACCTGCTCGATGTTGCCGGCCAGGCTGATGGCGTCTTCAACGCTTGTCGCCACCTTGGCGCCCTCGGGCTGCCAATCCGTCTGGCGTGTGATGACGATGTTGGTACGGCCGGGCAGAGGGCGGAACTTCGCGGGCAGTGAATCCCAGGTCTTGCGGCCCATGATGACGGGCCAGCCCATGGTCACCTGCCTGAAGTGCGCCAGGTCTTCCGGCAGGTGCCAGGGCAGGGTGTCGTTCTTGCCGATCACGCCGTTGGCGGCGCGGGCATAAATCATGTTGACGACCATGGGCTAGACAGCGACCGGCGCTTTGATCGCAGCGTGATGCTGGTAATCGGGGAACTCGAAGTCCTCGAATTCGTAGTCAAAGATCGATGCCGGCTTGCGTTTGATGTTCAGCGTCGGGTAAGCCATGGGCGTGCGGCTCAGTTGCAATGCGACCTGCTCGGCGTGGTTGCTGTAGATGTGGCAGTCGCCGCCCGTCCAGATGAAGTCGCCCACATCAAGATCGCATTGCTGCGCGACCATGTGGGTTAGCAGCGCATAGCTGGCGATGTTGAAAGGCACGCCGAGAAAGATGTCGGCGCTGCGCTGGTAGAGCTGACAGCTCAGTTTCCCCTTGCCGCCGGGTGTGGTGGCAGGCGCCACGTAAAACTGGAAGAAAGCATGGCAGGGCATGAGTGCCATCTTTGACAGGTCTGCCACGTTCCAGGCGCTGACGATGATGCGGCGTGAATCGGGGTTGGACTTGAGCGTCCTGATGACGTCCGAGATCTGATCGATGTGGCCGCCATCGGGCGTGGGCCAGCTGCGCCACTGCACGCCGTACACGGGACCGAGGTCGCCGTCTTCGCGCGCCCATTCGTCCCAGATGCTGACGCCGCGCTCCTTCAGCCAGTTGTTGTTGCTTGAACCCTTGAGGAACCACAGCAGTTCAACAATGATGGATTTGAGGTGGACCTTTTTGGTCGTGACCAGTGGGAAGCCTTCATTCAGGTCAAAACGCATCTGGTAGCCGAAAACGCTTTTGGTGCCGGTGCCGGTGCGGTCGGCCTTGAACACGCCATGGGTGTCGACGTGGCGCATGAAATCTTCGTACTGGGAGCGGATGGGAGATGTCATGGGCGGAGGTGAAATTCAGGTGCAAGTGGGGGCTTTGGGGGGCAGTTTGCCCGTCCTTCAATTATGCCCGGAGCACCCGGTTGGGGTTCATGGTGTTGGCCGGGTCGAGGGCGTTCTTGATCGCCCGCATCATGCCCATGGCCACGGGTGATTTGTGGTGCTCCAGTTTGTCGAGCTTGAGGCTGCCGACACCGTGTTCTGCAGAAATGGAGCCTTCAAACTGCGCCACCGAGTCATAGACGAGGGTGTTGACCTCTTCCTCGCGGTCGCGCAAAAAGGCCTTGCTGTCGCCATCGGCTGGCGCCTGCACGTTGTAGTGCAGGTTGCCGTCACCCAGGTGGCCGAAGTTGACGAGGCGAACGCCGGGAATCCTTTCGGCGAGCAGCTTGTCAGTCACTTCGACAAACTCGGGAATGCGCGACACGGCAATCGAGATGTCGTGCTTGATGTTCAGGCCTTCTTCGGCCTGGGCGAGTGGAATGCTCTCGCGAATGTGCCAGAGCTGGTTCGCCTGGCTGAGGCTTTCGGCGACGACGGCGTCAAGCACGCAGCCGTTTTCAAACGCGGTCTCCAGCAGGCGTTCAAACTGTTCGCGCGCGTGGGTTTCGGATTCGTGGTCTGAGTTCTCCAGCAAGACGCAGAACGCCGTCTCTTTGAAGAGCGGCACCCGCAGTTGCGCAAAGTGTTTGTCGACCAGGCTCAGCGCAAACTGCCCCATCACCTCGAAGCCCGTGAGACCCGCACCCAAATGCTGGTGCGCCAGGCCCAGCAGGGTCACCGCGTGCGCCATGGACGGCACGGCAGCCCAGGCCGTGAGGCGTGCGGCGGGTGTCGGGTAAAACTTCAGCGTGGCGGCGGTGATGATGCCTAGCGTGCCTTCGCTGCCGATGAACAAATCGCGCAGGTCGTAGCCGGTGTTGTCCTTGCGCAGGCCCGTCAGGCCATCCCAGATCTCGCCCTGCGCGGTGACGACTTCAACACCGAGGCAGAGCTCGCGTGCATTGCCGTAGCGCACGACCTGCGTGCCGCCGGCGTTGGTGGCCAGGTTGCCGCCGATCGTGCAGCTGCCCTCGGCTGCCAGGCTGAGTGGGAAGAGGAAGCCGGCCTTTTCTGCCGCTTCCTGCAGCGATTGCAAAATGCATCCCGCCTCGACCGTCATGGTCAGGTTGGCGCCGTCCAGGCTGCGCACGCTGTTCATGCGCTGCAGGCTCAGCACAACCTGCGTGCCGGATTCATCGGGAATGGCGCCGACCACCAGGCCGGTGTTGCCGCCCTGCGGTACCAGGCTCACCTTTGCAGCGACGCAGGCCTTGACGATGGCCGCCACTTCAGCGGTGTTGCCGGGCCGTACGACCGCGAGCGCCTTGCCGCGCGCGCGTTTGCGCCAGTCCTGCTCCCAGGCGCTCAGGTCGCCTTCGGTCAATACATGGGCTGCGCCGGTGATCTGGCGCAGGGTGTCGAGCAGGGTGTCGCGTAGAGCGTCGTTCATACGGTTTCGGTGGCAGCAGTGGTGGAAGCGGCCGCATACTTCAGGCGCAGCCGCACATGCATGGCGCAGGCAACGAAGAGCAGCAGGCAGAGCAGCACTTCAACCATGGCCAGGTAATTGCCGGGCGGGCGGTCGCTCCAGGCGCGGGTCGCGCCTTCGGTGAAATACACCCACACCAGCAGGCTGAGCCAGCGATAGGTGTACATGCGGTTTTTCAGCACGCCGGCCAGCGGCAGGCAGAGCGGCAGCACCTTGAGCGCCAGCAGGGAACCGCCAGGCCGAATCGGCGAGAGCCACATTTCCCAGGCAAAGCCCAGCACGATCAGGCCCATCATGCTGCCGGCGGCGAGCCAGCGCGTGGCGTCGATTTGGGTTTTTTTGTCCATGTTCATGTCGATGGCATGATCCTAGGTTCGACGGTTGAATGCGCCAGAGGGTGTCACGATCAGGGTGACAGACAAGGCACGACAACGCAGCAGGCTACTGCCTGCAAGGCGGAGTAACGCAGTATGGCGCCTTGAGCGTGGCATGCTCTGGCGTATAGCGGTGTCACAGAAACACGGCACGCCATCGTGATAGAAAAATTCAGAAATCATCGGGTTTCCCAGCGAAAAACGAGCGGTCAACCGCCGAATCTAGGATGATACCGGGGATGTCATTTCAGCAATCCCTTCAGGACTTCATGGTCAGCCTGTCGCGCTTCCCCTGGCGCGACACGGCGCTGACGCTACGCGACCGTTTTCGTGAAGACCACATGGGCCTGACGGCCAGCAGCCTGACCTTCACCACCTCCATCGCGCTGGTCCCGTTTTTCACCGTGGCGCTGGCCGTCTTCACCGCCTTCCCGATGTTTGCCAAGCTGCAGGGTGCGCTGCAGGGCTGGCTGGTGCAAAGCCTGATCCCGGACAACATCGCCCGCCAGGTGCTGGGTTACCTCACCATGTTCAGCCGGCAGGCCAACAAGCTGGGCGTGGCCGGTCTGGCGGTGCTGCTGGTCACGGCGATTGCGCTCATCCTGACGATTGACCGCACGCTCAACGGTATCTGGCGTGTGAAAAAGCCGCGCTCGCTGACACAGCGCGTGCTGATCTACTGGGCCGCCATCACGCTGGGGCCGCTCTTGCTGGCCGCCAGCCTGGCTGTGACGACCTATGTGCTGTCGGTTTCTACCGGCAAGGTGGGCGTGCTGCCGGCAAGTGTCAACTTTTTACTCAATGTGCTGCAGTTCTTTCTGGTGGCTTTTGGCATGGCGGCGATGTACCGCTATGTGCCCAACACCTTTGTGAAGTGGTCGCACGCCTGGGTCGGGGGCTTTTTTGTCGCCGCGGGCATAGGCGTCGCCAAGAATTTGCTGGCCTTCTATCTGAGCCAGGTGCCGACCTATTCGCTGATCTATGGCGCGTTTGCGACCTTGCCCATTCTGCTGGTCTGGATTTACGTGGCCTGGATTGTGGTGCTCATGGGCGCCGTGATTGCGGCCTACCTGCCCAGCCTGCTGGCCGGCATTGCGCGGCGCGGCAGTGCGCACGGCTGGCAATTTCAGCTGGCGATCGAGGTGGTGCAGCAGCTGAACTGCCAGCGCGAAAAGGGCAGCCATGGCTGTGGTGCGTCTGCGCTGGCTGAAGAACTGCAGGTCGATGTGCTGCAGCTGGAGCCGGTGCTTGAAACGCTGGCCGGCCTGCAATGGATTGGTCAGCTGGTCGAAGAAGGAGAAGGCGAGTCGCGCTATATCCTGCTGGCCGACCCGGACCGCACGCTGCTGGAGCCGCTGATGCAACAGTTGCTGCTGGCCAGAACGGAGTCGACGGAGCCGCTCTGGGCAGAAGCGCGATGGTCGGCATTGACCTTGCGCCAGGTTCTTCCGAAAAGTTAACGTAGACCTTGAGTTTTTAACGTGTACGTTAAAAATTGATGAAATGTTAACTCCTGTATTAACATTTAACGGTTTTGAGCCGGGTTCTGGCCGTTTGAAGTAAAAAATAGCCTTAAAAAGGCCATTTTCAGGTGTCAAATCGGTCTCCAAGCCAATGAATACGGGCGTGAGCAGCTATTGAAATAGTAGCGAAATGCCGTCCGCCCAAGCCGAACGCGATGCAGCGAAGCCTCTAGATCTTCACCTTGCCCGCCCAGATGTCCCGGTACATCGCCCAGTCGCCCATGAAGCTATAGAGCGGTCGCTTGAAAGAAGCGGGGCGGTTTTTCTCGAAGCCAAAATGCCCCACCCACGCAAAACCGTAACCACACAGCGGCGCGGCCAGCAACCACAGCGGGTTGCGCGTCACCAGCAGCGCCACCAGGCACGCCAGCGTCAGGCTGGACCCCACAAAATGCAGCCGCCTGCATGTGAGGTTGCTGTGCTCCGTCAGGTAGAAGGGATAGAACTCCGCGAAGCTCTGGAAGCTGCGTGGGTCTACCGGGGTGGATGCTGTTGTGGTGTTCATGGTTTGTCTCCTGCGCTGGCCCGGGCAGGCAGCCAGCTTTGATGTGATTTCATACTAGCGCAGCAGCTTGAGGCCGCCAAGGGTATTTATCCGGCAAGCCGTAAGACGCGTCGCACATTTCGCAGCGGCAAACCCCGACTGCTGCGCTGCAGCATGGGTCCTATATTGAACCTGTCACCCACCCACCAGCACTTTCTGAAGGAGCCCGACATGCTGAAAAAACTCATCGTATTTGCCATCACTTCCGGCCTGGCCGCAAAGGCGTACAAGGCCTATGCCGCCAAAAAGGCTGCAACCCCAGCCGCCACACGCGCACCGGTTGCCAAACGCCCCCCAAGCGCGGTCTGACATTTTTCAAGCCTGCATCCTCCGCACAACGCATTCCAACTGACACCCGGAGAACACAATGCCCCAGCCTCCAGCGACAGCATCCACATCCCAAGGGCTGGCCAACCAGCCCATCGATATCAACGAAGAATCCTCCGTGAACTACTGGGTTAACACCCTGCACTGCAGCGAGCTTGAGCTTCGTGTCGCAGTAGCAGAGGTCGGCCCCATGGTGAGTGATGTGGGTGAGCAGCTGGGGCGGGTGTTATGAACACGCTGGTTCAGTCCTATGGCCCTGCGCCCGGCCCCTTGGCCGTGAAGATCAAGGAGCCGTCGCTCGGCCTTTTTTACTGGGTGGTCACGCGTCTTGCAACGCAGGAGCACGCCGGTGATGCCAGGGTTGAGGCGTCAGATCACCCTTATCCGACCCATGAAGCGGCCATGCAGGCAGGTGTGGCATGCATGAAGGCCTTGCGTAGCGAGGCTTCCCTGTAACCTGCTTGAATCATCGATATCATCGGCGGCTCATATCCGGTGGTTGTGTGCCGCCGATTTTTTGCCTGATACCAAAGCCCGTGTGACTGCCCTGTTACCTGATCTCCCCGAGATGCCCGATACCCAGGTGTGGGTTGCATGCCTCTGTGCAGACTGGTGCGGCCTTTGCCGTGACTACCGCGTTGTGCTTGAAGGCATTGCAGAGAGCTTCACTGCGTTGCGCTTCGCCTGGCTGGACATTGAAGACCATGCCGAACTGGTGGGCGACATGGATATTGAAACTTTTCCCACACTGCTGGTTGCAGATGAGGCCGGCATTTTGTTTTTCGGCCCGCTCACACCGCAGGCCCAAACCCTCAAGCGGCTTCTTCAGTCGCTTGAGGATCCTTCGGCGAAGCGGCAGATGCACACAGCAGCCAGCCAGTCACTCTTCCAGGCATTGCCTGCCCACCCGCAGCTTCACATCAGGACCTGAGAAAGTCCCTGATCGCAAACAGCGTTTCTTCCGGCGCCTCTGTCATCTGGTGATGGCCAACCGCCATGCTCACCACCTTCAGGGTCTTGCCGCTGTCCTTTGCCGTCTTTACCAGCAGTTGCGCCGCTTTTGGGTGGGTCATCTGGTCCTGCGACCCCAGGAGAAAAAGCACCGGACAGGTGATCGCGCTGATGGCCTGCTCGCCATTCGCGTAGCTATCGCAGGCCACAAAGCCGCGGTGAAACACATTGACCTTGCGGTTGCTCGCCAGCACGCGCCGTCCCAGCGCCATGCTGGCGCCGTAGACCCAGGTGCCCGGGCCCAGTGCCGAGGGCGGGGCGCTCAGCGTGCTGCGAGAAAACACGTTGATCATCTTCAGCGCTGCGGCAGGGTCGTTCAGAGATGCGTCTATCAGTGCGGGCGACACTTTCATGGGGTAAGCCGTGCCCACCATCACCAGGTGGGTGATGCGGTCCTTCAGTTTTGATGCCGCTTCCACACCGATCAGCGAGCCCCAGCTATGGCCCACCAAAGCTGCGCGCTGAATGCCGGCTGCATCGAGCAGGGCGGCGATAAAGCCCGCCGCTTCTTCAACGCTGGATGGCGCTTCGCCTTCACTGCGGCAGTGGCCGGGCAGGTCGACGGCCAGCACATTCCAGCCGTGGTTGGCCATGTAGCGGCTTTGCAGAATCCACACGCTGTGGTCGTTGAGCACGCCGTGGATAAACACGACGGTGGGTTTGGCCGGGTCGATGGCTTTGCCGCCGGTGTAGCAGTAGGTTTTGTGGTTGTTGACTTGCAGATACATATTAGGACTCCCGACGAGCCGCCCCTAGGGAGGCCACGGCCCCCTCGGGGGGCAGCGAATACACGAAGTGATGAGCGTGGGGGCGCATATTAATCACCTGCCTTTTCTGCAGCCTTCAGCGCGCGCTTCAAATCGTCAATCAGGTCATCCGGGTCTTCAAGACCAATCGACAAACGTATCGTGCCCTGCGAGATGCCGGCACCCGACA
The DNA here is from genome assembly GCA_040388335.1 of Pseudomonadota bacterium. GTDB lineage: Bacteria > Pseudomonadota > Gammaproteobacteria > Burkholderiales > Burkholderiaceae_C > Polaromonas. The sequence goes on from JAZKCB010000237.1 coordinate 8,168, forward strand.
GTGCTTCGTCCGTCATGCGGAAGTGTGTGGTGCTGGCGGGGTGTATCACCAGGCTGCGGCAGTCGCCTACGTTGGCCAGGTGACTGAACACCTTGAGCGCTTCAACAAATGCCTTGCCCTGTTCGCGGCTGCCCTTGAGGTCAAAACTGAAGACCGAACCGGCGCCGCGCGGCAGCAGCTTTTTCGCGAGTGTGTGACTTGAATGCGATTCCAGCAAGGGGTGGCCGACGCGTGAGACGAAGGCGTGGCTGGCCAGAAACTCCACCACCTTTTCGGTGTTGCCCATGTGCCGCGCCATGCGCAGCGGCAGGGTTTCAATGCCCTGCAGAATGAGCCACGCGGTGTGCGGGCTCATGCAGGCACCGAAGTCGCGCAGGCCTTCGCGGCGTGCCCGCAGCAAAAATGCGCCGACCGTGCTCTCTTCGGTGAACACCATGTTGTGGAAGCCGTCGTAGGCTTCGCTGAGTTCGGCAAAGCGGCCTGCAGCCTTGGGGCCGTCCCAGTCGAATGAACCGCCATCGACCACGATACCGCCGATGACGGTGCCGTGGCCGCTCAAAAATTTGGTGGCCGAGTGATAAACCAGGTCAGCACCGTGATCGAAGGGTTTGATGAGCCAGGGCGAAGTCAGGGTCGAGTCCACCAGCAGCGGCACGCCGGCTTCATGCGCGATCTCCGAGACCGCAGGAATGTCGAGCACATCCAGGCCGGGGTTGCCGACGGTTTCACCAAAAAAGAGTTTGGTGTTGGGCCGCACGGCGGCGCGCCATCCGTCGATGTCGCCGGGTTTGACGAAAGTTGTCTCAATGCCGAAACGGCGCATCGTGTAATGCAGCAGGTTTTGCGAACCGCCATACAGCGCCGTGCTGGCCACGATGTGCGAGCCGGCACCCATCAGCGTGGCCACGCTCAGGTGGAGGGCCGCCTGGCCGCTGGCGGTGGCAATCGCGCCAATGCCACCTTCAAGTGCGGACACGCGTTGCTCAAGCACCGCATTGGTCGGGTTGCTGATGCGTGAATAGACGTGGCCTGCGCGCTCAAGGTTGAACAGGCTGGCGGCGTGGTCGCTGGACTCGAAGACAAAAGACGTTGTCAGATGTATAGGCACCGCGCGCGCGCCGGTGGCGGGGTCTGGCGATGCGCCTGCATGCAGGGCCAGTGTGTCAAAGCCGGGGTCTGAGTAACCGGGCATGGGTTTGTCTCCATTTGAAAAAGATGAAATCTGCGCGCGCTTTGTTCGCACGGCCTGACATTGTGGGCTATATTGGCAAAAAGCTTCCCCACCCGGCCTGACAGTGGGAAAATCCAGAGACAAGCCATCCAGAGGAGAAAAGCCATGAAAGTTCAAGACATCCTGCGCGTCAAGGGCAACACGCTCTACAGCGTCCAGCCGGACGAGCCGCTGGCCAAGGCCGCCGAGATCATGGCGGAGAAAGACATCGGCTCGCTCGTCGTGATGGAGCACGGTGATCTGGTGGGCATGCTGACGTTTCGCGAAGTGATTGTCTGCATCGTCAAGAACGGCGGCACCGTCGGAACCACGCTGATCCGCACGGCGATGGATGACGCACCGCTGACCTGCACACCCGAAACCGAGATCGATGAAGTCCGCCGCATGATGCTGGGCCGCCATGCGCGCTACATGCCGGTGCTCAACAAGAAAATGCTCGAAGGCGTGATTTCGTTTTACGACGTCGCCAAGGCTGTGGTCGATGGCCAGAACTTTGAGAACAAGATGCTCAAGGCCTATATTCGTGACTGGCCGACTGACGAGAGCGGCAAGACCGACAACCTCGACGACTGAGCCCGTGGGGTCAGTCTGAGCTGGCGTGAATCACATCCCTGACCCTGGGATAAATCTGCTGGTTCCACTTGCGCCCGCTGAACACCCCGTAGTGCCCGACACCTGCCTGCAGGTGATGTGATTTCATATACGGTCGAATGCTGCTGCACAGGTCCTGCGCAGCCACTGTCTGGCCCACGGCACAGATGTCGTCGCGTTCACCTTCCACCGTCAGCAACGCCGTGCGGCGTATGGCTTTCAGATCGACCTTGCGGTCATGCCAGGTCAGCTCGCCACGCGGCAGGTCATAGGTCTGGAAAACCTTGGACACGGTCTGCAGGTAAAACGCCGCAGGCAGGTCGTTGACAGCCAGGTATTCGTCGTAAAAGGTGCGAATGATCTGCGCCTTTTCAAAGTCGCCGTCACGCACGTGCTGGTACAGGTCCTGGAAGGACTTTTTGTGCCGCTCCAGGTTCATGCTCAAAAACGCGGTGAGCTGCAAAAAGCCGGGATAGACGCGGCGCATCATGCCCTTGTGCGGCCAGGGCACGTGGTGCACCAGGTTTTTGTCGAACCATTCAATTGGTTTGCTGTTGGCCAGCTCGTTCACGCCGGTCGGGTTGATGCGGCAGTCCACCGGGCCGGCCATCAGGGTCAGGCTGCGCGGCTGTGCAGGGTTGTCGTCTTCGGCCATGATGGCGGTGGCGGCGAGTGCAGCCACGCAGGGCTGGCAGACGGCCACCATGTGGCTGCCCGGTCCCATCACTTCGAGGAAGTTGATCAGGTAGTCGGTGTAGTGGTCGAGTTCGAACTCGCCCTTGGACAGCGGTACGTCGCGTGCGTTGTGCCAGTCGGTGATGAAGACATCATGGTCGGCCAGCAGGGTGCGTGCGGTTTCTCGCAGCAAGGTGGCGAAGTGGCCGGATAGAGGCGCCACCAGCAGAACTTTGGGGCCGGGGCTGACCAGGGCCTTTTTGAAGTGCAGCAGGGTGCCGAAAGGCAACTCAAATACCTTGTGCTCGGTGATTGCCACACTCTGCCCGGCCACGTCGACAAAAGGGATGTTGTAGGCGGGTCTGGCGTGGGTGAGCCGCAGCCTGGCCAGCACTTCCAGCGCGGCAGACAGCTTGCTGCTCGATTGAGAGATGCCGGACATCAGGGCCGGTGGTGACGGCAATACCGATTTCCCCGCGCCGATAAGCAGGCTGGCCTGCTCGGCGAACATCCGCATCGGGGAAGTCAGGTCAGACTGCAACTGGTAGGCTTGATAAAGCATGCTGCTTTCTTGAGGGTTGCGGGTGGCAACGGTATGCGTACACAGCAATTTATGGGCCATCGGCGGGATTGAGCTGTCCCGCAGGGGGGTGTCTTGGCACAGGGCTTGCACTGCAAGAGCGCGCCGAAAGCTTTTCTGGTGCGTTTCGGCTCCGGCCGCTGCCTGTTATTTTTGCGAAAGACATTCACATGGCCGATGCAGTCCTTACCCTGAGCAGCAAAAACTATGGCGCCTGGTCGCTGCGGGGCTGGCTGCTCGTGAAGTTTTCGGGGCTGGAGTTCACGGAAAAAGTCCTGCCGCCAGACGACAAGGACATGCGCGCCGAGATCCTGCTGCTGTCTTCTTCGATCCTGGTGCCCAGCCTGCTGCACAACGGTATCAAGGTCTGGGACACGCTGGCGATCGGTGAATACCTCCATGAAATCAGGCCCAAAGCCGGGCTTTTGCCGACAGACGTGGCGGCCCGCGCACATTGCCGTGCGATCTCGGGCGAGATGCATTCAGGCTTTTCGTCCATGCGTTCGTCGATGCCGCTGAACATCAAGGCGATGTTCCCAAAGTTCAAAACATGGTCACGCGCCGATGCTGATGTGAAGCGCATTGTCGAGATATGGACGGACTGCCTCAAGCGTTACGGCGGTCCTTTCCTGTTCGGTAAAAAACCCTGCATGGCCGATGCGATGTATGCGCCCGTCGTCAGCCGTTTCAGGACTTACGACATTCCTCTCGACCCGTTGTGCGTGGCATACGCCACAGCGATCTGGAAGCTGCCGGCCATGCAGGAGTGGATTGCTGCCGCGCAAGCCGAAGCAGACGATTTCGATGAGCTCGATGCTGAGTTTTGAACACCCCCGTCCGGTTTTTGGGGTCAGACTCCAAATTCGCCAGGCCTTTGGCTTGCCCGGAGGGTGCGGTGCTGCGCACCGCAGCGAAATTGGCGTCTGACCCCAATAACGGTTCCCCCTTGCAGGAGGTTGCTCCTGCGGCCCGGCGAAGCCGGTTCCGCGGACCCTGCTTGCGAAGACATCACTTCGATAAGGGCTCAACACGCCATTACGGTTTTGAAATTCCCCGACTGTCATCCCGGACTCGATCCGGGATCCCTCCCCGTGTTTTTGGCTGCTTAAGCTATTTCCAGGGTGCTGGTGACGGCACGTCGCAAACGGCGGGAACATCAATACTCTTGAAATCCGCAGGCGAGACGATTTCAAGGTATTCCATATCGGGCGAATAGTCGAACAGGTAGTGGCTGATGCCGGGGCGCTGGTGCACGCAGTCACCGGCCGAGACCAGCGTCTCCTTGTCTTCGTACATGAACCTGGCCCAGCCCTTGATCATGATGACGATCTGGAAGTCCGCCTCATGCCGGTGCCATCCCGTGCCTTTTTCTGGTGCCATATTGGCCTTGAC
>JAZKCB010000238.1:0-3101 GCA_040388335.1 Pseudomonadota bacterium
CAGACGTCATAAAAATGGTCAAGGAAAACGAAGTCAAGTTTGTTGACTTCCGTTTCACCGACACACGGGGTAAAGAGCAGCACGTGACCGTGCCTGTCTCGCACTTTGACGAGGACAAGTTTGTTTCCGGCCACGCATTTGACGGTTCGTCGATTGCCGGCTGGAAGGGTATTGAAGCCTCGGACATGCAATTGATGCCTGACGCGAACACCGCCAACATCGATCCGTTTTTCGAAGAAACAACGCTGATCCTGACCTGTGACGTCATTGATCCGGCCGACGGCAAAGCCTACGAGCGCGATCCACGTTCGCTGGCCAAGCGCGCTGAAGCCTACATGAAGGCCTCAGGCCTGGGCGATACCGCTTACTTCGGTCCTGAGCCAGAGTTCTTCGTATTTGACAACGTGCGCTGGCAAAACGACATGTCGGGCTGCTTCGTCAAGATCGGTTCCGAAGAAGCCGCATGGAACACGGGCAAGGAATACGAGCACGGTAACAGCGGACACCGTCCAGCTGTCAAGGGCGGTTATTTCCCTGTGCCACCCGTCGACAGCTTCCAGGACATGCGTTCCGAAATGTGCCTGGTGCTGGAAGCCCTCGGCATCCCCGTCGAAGTGCATCACCACGAAGTGGCCAACGCTGGCCAGATGGAACTTGGCACCAAGTTCAGCACGCTGATCCAGCGCGCTGACTGGGTTCAGCTGCAGAAATACGTGATCCACAACGTGGCGCACGCTTACGGCAAGACCGCGACTTTCATGCCAAAACCTATCGTTGGTGACAACGGTTCCGGCATGCACGTTCACCAGTCGGTCTGGAAAGACGGCAAGAACCTGTTCGCAGGCGACGGCTATGCAGGCCTGTCTGATTTCGCCCTGTACTACATCGGCGGCATCATCAAGCACGCACGTGCCCTGAACGCCATCACCAACCCTGGCACCAACAGCTACAAGCGCCTGGTTCCTGGTTTTGAGGCGCCGGTCAAGCTGGCTTACTCTGCCAAGAATCGCTCCGCTTCGATCCGTATCCCGTTTGTGGCCAACCCCAAGGGTCGCCGTGTTGAGGCACGTTTCCCTGATCCATTGATGAACCCCTACCTTGGCTTCTCGGCACTGCTGATGGCCGGTCTTGACGGCGTTGAGAACAAGATCCATCCTGGCGAAGCCGCCAGCAAGGATCTGTACCATCTGCCGCCAGAGGAAGACGCGTTGATCCCGACCGTTTGCCACAGCCTGGACCAGGCTCTGGACTGCCTCGACGCAGACCGTGCCTTCCTCACCAAGGGTGGCGTGTTCACCGACTCGTACATCGATGCGTACATCGACCTCAAGATGCAGGAAGTCACGCGCATGCGCATGGCCACCCATCCTGCTGAATTCGACATGTACTACTCCCTGTAAGACTTCCCTAAGGGCGCGCCATGCAGCTTTGCTGACATGGTGTTGTGAAAAAAGGACGGCTAAGGCCGTCCTTTTTTCATGGTGCCGCGAGTGGTTATCCCCTGTGTTTTGATTTTTTGCGCCTTTGCAGGATACTGTCAGACCGTCCCATGCTTTCTGGCTGATTCTGGCCAAGGGGGTAATGTATGAATCAAACTGTTGTGTTTTCAAAATGTTCTCTGGTACTGGCCCTGATGGCTGGCGCCAGCGCGCCAGCCGTGGCGCAGCAGGTTTACCGTTGCGGCGGTGCCAATGGCGCGCCTGTCGAGTACATCAACAATGTCAAGGATGCGCAGGCGCGGGGTTGCAAAACCATGCAGGGCGGCAATGTCACGGTCATGCAGAACGCGCCGGTGGCCAAATCCCCCGTACGGGTGGCTTCCACGACGTCGTCTTTAGGCCCGAACCGCAGCGAGGGTGGTGCCGAACAAAAGGCCCGGGACAGTGACTCGCGCGGCATTCTCGAGTCAGAGTTGAAAAAAGCCGAGGCCAAACTGGCCGAACAGCAAAAAGAGTTCAACAACGGCGAGCCCGAGAAACAGGGCATTGAGGGCAAAAATTACCAGCGCTATCTGGATCGTGTGGCCGAGTTGAAGGAAAGCATTGCCCGCAACCAGAGCGATATCGCCGGCCTCAAGCGTGAGTTGTCACGCCTTCCCAACAACAACTGACAGCAACCGGGCGCAACCTGCCCGGGACTGAAACAGCCCTGTTTCAATCGGGCCAGCTTTGCGGTCAAAATAGCAGGCTTGAAAACGCCCAAATTCTTCAGTCTTGCGCCCGCCGCAAATGCACCGCGCTTCCAGTCCTTTGACCTGCTGGCCACGCTGATAGCGGTCGTGCGTACAGACGGCGGGGTGGTTTTTGCCAATGCAGCGCTTGAAGACGCGCTTGGCACGTCGCGCCGGACCATTGAAGGTTCGCAGTTGCCCGACTGTTTTACAGAGCCGCATATCCTGCAAAACGCGCTGGAAGGCGCAGGCAGCAACGAGTTTGCCGCGCTGCGTTATGACGCCTGGCTCAAGCCCATGAACCGCGAACCCATGCCGGTTCACGTGGTGGTGGCGCAAACCGATACCCCCGGCGAGGCGATTGTCGAACTGCTGCCCCTTGAGCAGCAGGCCAAGCAGGACCGCGAAGAGCGCCTGATAGACCAGGCCCAGGCCAACAAGGAACTGATCCGCAACCTGGCCCATGAAATCAAGAACCCGCTGGGCGGCATTCGCGGCGCGGCGCAGCTGCTGCAGATGGAAATCGGCAAGGACCTGACTGAATACACCCAGGTCATCATCCATGAGGCCGACCGCCTGCAGACACTGGTCGACCGCCTTCTGGCACCGCACCGCCGTCCCCATCTGGTGGGCGACGTCAATATCCATGAAGTCTGCGAGCGTGTTCGTTCATTGATCCTGGCCGAGTTTCCCAAGGGCCTGCGCGTAATGCGCGACTACGACATCTCGATTCCCGACTTCCGGGGTGATCGGGAGCAGCTCATCCAGGCGGTGTTGAATATTGCCCACAACGCCGCGCAGGCATTGGCAGAACGCGTTACACAGGGCGATGCGCAGATCAGTTTCAGGACCAGAATTGCCCGCCAGGTAACTTTCGGCAAGCAACGCTACCGCTTGGCACTGGAATTGCATGTCATCGACAATGGACCGG
>JAZKCB010000239.1:0-2444 GCA_040388335.1 Pseudomonadota bacterium
ATGTGGTGCATGGTCATGAGCGAAACAATCGTGAGTATTGGGTTTCGTGTTGCGAAGAAAGAATGGCGAGCATGGGTGAGAAGGCCTGCCGATCATCGTCCGGCAATGTGAGCGCTGTTTCGACCGCTGGCGGAATCTCGCGGCTCAACCGCGCCAGTATGCGCTGGCCGGCGCTCTGGCCCAGCGGCACGGACTTGAGCGCGGCCTGCACCATGTTCTCAGCCCAGCCAAAGGCGTAGGCCAGCAGGCAGTCGCGTGCATCGGCAGCGGTCTGTGAGGCGGCGAGTGCAAAGGCGACGGGGTACGTCGGCGGCAATGCCGCGCAGGCCTGGATGTGTGCGGCATTGGCGCCTTCATGGTTGCGCAGCCATTCGAGCAGCGAGCGGCCCATCTGCTCGGTCTGCGCCCTGAACTCGCCGGTCTCGCGGGTTTGCAGTACCCAGTCATTGAGCGATTTGATGCGTGGCATGTCGCCTGCACGCCAGGCCGGAATCGCCTGTGCCATCACCGCCAGATCGCCTCGCGCCAAAGTCAGGTGCAACTGGTCGCTGATCCAGCCGGCGGCTGCGTCCTCGCTGGTCACGCCAGCAGATTCGACAGCGCTTTCAAGGCCTTCTGAATACGAGAAGCCGCCCACGGGCAAGGCCGGTGAGGCCAGCCAGATCAGCTGTAGGAGGCTGGAGGCCTGCATGGATTGAACTGCGGTAGAAGCGCTAAGTGGAAGCGCTCAGTGGTGGTCGTGGCCGTGATTGCAACCGGGGCCGTGCACGTGCGGCTTGGCTGCCTGCTGTGCAGGGCTATGGCCTGGCTTATGCGCTGCTTCATGCGCATGGTCGTGCCCATGATCATGTTTGTCGTCATGGCCGTGGTCGTGGTCGTGAGTCTCGTGCCCGGCATGAGCCGCGTGGTCGTGCGAGCCGTGCCCATGCGAATGGCCGCCGGCGCTGTAGGCACCGCCTTCAGGTTCAAACGCTTCATTCACCTCATGCACGATCAAATGCATGGACCGCAGCATGTCGGCCAAAACATGGTCGGGCTCTATCTTCAGGTGATCGGGCTTGAGCTCGATGGGCACATGGCGATTGCCCAGGTGGTAGGCGGCGCGGGTCAGGTCAAAGGCGGTGCCATGGTCGCTGCAATGCGTGATGCGCAGGACCGGCTGCGGCGCGGCCAGCACCTTGACCATGGAGCCGTCTTCAGCAATCAGCACATCACCACCGCGCACCAGTGTGCCGCGCGGCAGAAATACGCCAAGCTGGCGGTCAAGAGAGTCGGTCGCGTCGAAACGGCTCTTTTGGCGCACGTCCCAGTCGAGTTCGACGGTTGCTGCGCGTTTGATCAGCACAGGTGCCAGGCCGGCACCGCGAGAAATAACTTTTGAAACCTGAAGCACGTTAAATCCTAAAAAAACCACCAGGCCATTGCGGCAAGCGAGGCATAAAAAAGAAATTGGAGCCACCACGGCAAGCCATCGGTTGGCTCGCCCCTTTGAGCCATCCGGTCGAAAATCCAGGCGATGGTCTGGCCTGCCCATGTGCCAACGCTGGCTTTGAAAAGCAGTCCCAGCAATGCAAATACAACGCTGCCAGCCAGAACTACAGCGCTCCAGTGGACCACAAGGTAGTCATCTCGTCCGGTAAGCGGGCGCACCAGCGAAAGAGCTGCAGCCAGCATCAACCCCGCAAGTGCACCCCAGATAGCACCCAGCGCAGCGGCCACCAATCTCTCATGCAGGTCCATCAGTCGGTACGAATGCGCATCAAAAAAGAAAATAACGCTGCGTCATCGGCAGGCTTTTGGCGGGCTCGCAGGTGAGCAACTGTCCATCTGCGCGCACGGCGTACGTCTGCGCGTCGATCTCCATCTTTGGCAAATAGCTGTTGTGCACCATGTGCTGCTTGCGCACGCCGCGTATGTTTTTCACCGCGCTCAGCGTCTTGGCCAGGCCAAAGTTTTCCTTGATGCCTGCGGCAAGGCCTGCCTGTGACACAAAGGTCAAGGAGCCCCGGGCAATCGCGCCGCCAAAGCCGCCGAACATGGGGCGGTAATGCACGGGCTGCGGTGTGGGGATGGAGGCATTCGGGTCGCCCATCGCGGCCATGGCGATGAAACCGCCCTTGAGGATGATGGAGGGTTTGATGCCGAAGAAGGCCGGCTTCCACACCACCAGGTCGGCCCACTTGCCGACTTCAATCGAGCCGACTTCATGCGATATGCCATGGGCAATCGCGGGGTTGATGGTGTATTTGCTGATGTAGCGCTTGACGCGGAAGTTGTCATTGCGGTCGGTGTCGCCTTCGAGCTTGCCGCGCTGCTGCTTCATCTTGTGTGCGGTTTGCCAGGTGCGGATGATGACCTCGCCGACGCGGCCCATGGCCTGGCTGTCAGAGCTCATCATGCTGATGGCGCCCAGGTCGTGCAGCACGTCTTCGGCGGCAATGGTT
>JAZKCB010000240.1:0-5425 GCA_040388335.1 Pseudomonadota bacterium
CGTGCACGATGTCGCTGAACTCCTTGGTGTAGGTCACCTCCAGCTCGCGCGGGCGTGGCAACTCGATCTCGCGCTTGATCACAAAGCGCCCCGGGCTCTTGCTCATCACATACACCGTATCGGCCAGGAAGACGGATTCGCGCAGATCGTGCGTCACCAGGATAACGTTGAATTTCTGGACCGTCCAGAGGTCGCGCAATATGCACCAGAGCTCTTCCCGCGTGAAAGCATCCAGGGCGCCAAAGGGCTCGTCGAGCAAGAGCATCTTGGGCTCATGGATCAGGGCCCGGCAAATGCTGGCGCGCTGCTGCATGCCGCCGGAGAGTTGCCAGGGGAACTTGTCTTCATAACCGGCCAGCCCTACGCTTTGCAGGAGTTTTCGGGCACGCTCTTCGTATTCCTTTCGTTTTTCACGAAAGTTGCTGCGGTAGGGCTCGACGATCTCCAGAGGCAGGAGCACGTTCTCCATGGTGGTCCGCCAGGGCAGCAGCGAAGGTGCCTGAAAGGCCATGCCCGAGACCTTGAGCGGGCCGGTGACATGTTTGCCGTCGATGATGATGTGGCCTTTGGATGGCATCTTCAGCCCGGTGGCCAGCTTCATGAAGGTGGACTTGCCGCAACCCGAGGGCCCGACGATGGCGATGAACTCGCCCTGGCGCACCTTCATGTCAATCGCCTCGACCGCAAATTTCTGCTGCGCGAGCAGCTCTTCGTTGTAGGCGAGCCAGACGTCGGAGAAGTCGACGAAGAGTGGGGCGGCGTCGGTTTGGAGTGTCATGAAGGTGGGGCCTGGCAGGTTCTTTGGCGTCGTTTTTACTTCTTGGGCAGCACGTTGAGTTGGGCTGCTGTTGGCAGGAAGCTGCCATTCCAGACGGCATCGGGGTTGACGCGGGTCTTGGTGTTGAAGGCATCAGACACTTCAGAGGCCATCAGGGACAGGCGTGGGCCCTTGACCTGGCCAAAGCCTTCGGCGCGTGCATCAGGGCTGTTGATGACGGTGTCGATGGCCAGTTTCAGGCGGCGGGTCTCGAGTGGCACGTTGATGATGCCGTCACGCTCTTTGACGTAGGCAATCACGGCTGCAGGGTCGGTGACGACGTCCTTGACGCCTTTGGTGAAGGCGAGCAGGAAGGCCTTGATGGCGGCCGGGTTCTCCTTGATGAGCTTGGGGGAGACGATGACGGCATTGCCGTAGTGCTTCACACCGAAGTCGGCATAAGGCAGCACAACGACGTCTTCGGCCTTGACACCACGGGCTTCGAGGTTGAGCAGTGAGGTGAAGGTGAAGCCGGTGATGGCGTCGATGTCGCCACGGGCAAGCATGGTCTCGCGCAGTGGGGGGTCCATGGCGGTCCAGGTGAAACCTGTGATCTTGTTGGCCTTGGCGAAGATGGGGAAGGCGCGGCGGCCTGCGTCAAACACGGGGGCGCCCATCTTCTTGCCATTCAAATCCGCCGGGGTCTTGATGCCTGACTTCTTCAGGGCCATGACGGACGCCGGGGTGTTGTTGTAGACCATCATGACGGCGACGGGCTTGTTGGGTGCGTCGGGGTTGTTGGCATGAAACTCCATCAGGGCGGCGAGGTCGGCAAAGCCCATGTCGTAGGTGCCTGAGGCGACGCGGGTGACTGCGCCGCCGGAGCCGTTGCCGGCATCGACCGTCACGTCGAGCTTGTTGTCCTTGAAGTAGCCTTTGGCCACAGGCGTCAAAAACAGCGCTGCAGGGCCTTCAAAGCGCCAGTCGAGCTGGAACTTGATGGGGGTGGTTTGCGCCTGGGCTGTGGTGAGGGCTGCAACGGCGAGAAAGGCGCCGGCAACCTTTGCGGCCATCGGCAACATCGAGAAAGGGGAAAGGATGTTCTTGGTCATGGGAACTCTCTGGAGGTAAAGGCTGAGGATTGATAAACCCGAAGGGACGGTGATACGAAGCAAAAACAATGCCAAAGCGCTTGATTTGGCGGAACAAGGAGGCATCAATTGGCATTTGCGCCAGCTTATTTTGAGCCAAGTCAGCTTTCTGAAAACATTTTTTGACCCCGTGAATACCCCCGAAACAAAGGGCTTTGACGAAGATCGGATGAATCCGTCACGCAAGAAGGTCCAGCAATGAGCGCGCAATGACTTTTGTCGCACGCCTGAGGTCTTCCAGTTCAAGCCTTTCGTCAGCGCGTTTTGCATGTGATTCCAGCACCGTCCGGGGCCCCGCGCCGTAGATCACGCCTGGAATACCGGCCTCTGCGTACAGCCGGACATCGGTGTAGAGCGGCGTTCCCATGGCCGGAATCTTGCTGCCGAAAATGGCTTCGCCATGCCTCTGGATGGCATCCACCAGCGGTTTGTTGCCGGGGAGTGGCTGCATGGAATTTGCCAGCAGCAGACGTTTGATCTCCACGCTGATGCCGGGGCAGGCATTGGCTGCAGCCGAGATGACTTCGCGGATGGCTGCTTCCACGACCACGGGATTTTCTTCGGGGATCATGCGGCGGTCGAGTTTGAAGCTGACCTTTCCTGGGACGACGTTGGTGTTGGTGCCGCCCTCAATACGCCCGACATTGAGGTAGGGGTGGTTGATACCCGCTACCGCAGACGTCACATTTTTGTAGAGGGCGTTTTGTGCGTAGAGCGCGTTGAGGATATGCACCGCGCCCTGCAGCGCATCCACACCGCTTTCAGGGATGGCCGCATGCGCCATCTTTCCATGCACTGTGACTTCCATCTGCAGGCAGCCGTTGTGTGCAGTCACCACCTCATACGAAAAGCCGGCCGCAATCATGAGGTCAGGTTTGGTGAGGCCTTTTTTGAGAAGCCAGCCGGGACCCATCTCGCCGCCGAATTCCTCGTCATAGGTGAAGTGGAGCTCAATCGCGCCCTTCAGTGGCAGGGCCAGCGCTTCAAGTGCCCGCACTGCAAATGTGAAGCTGGCGAAATCAGATTTGCTGACTGCTGACGCGCGGCCATAGAGTTTGCCGTCGACGATCTCGCCACCGTAGGGGTTTTTGCTCCAGCCTTCACCAGGGGGCACCACGTCGCCGTGCGCATTGAGGGCAATGGTTTTGCCGCCGGCTGCATAGGGCCGCCTGACGATCAGGTTGGTGATGGACGCCATGCCGTAAGCCTGGACTTCAGCCTCCGGTACAGCATGCTTTTCAGCATTGAAACCGAAACCTGCGAGCAGTTCGGCCGTGCGTTCTGCATGTGGTGCATTGTTGCCGGGCGGTGTATCGGTCGGCACCTGGACGAGTTGCTGCAGAAAGCGCACTTCTTCGTCGAAGTGCGCGTCTACCCAGCTGTCGAGTTTGTCGTAGTCGGAAGGGGTGCTCATTGAACTTCTCTGGCAAGGCTGCCGATTAAAAAATTGAAAGCTTCAACCGCGAGCTGCATGTCGTCGCTGGTTGTGCTTTCAAGCGGGTTGTGGCTGATGCCGGAGTTTTGCCCGCGTACAAAGAGCATCGCCTGCGGCATGATTTTGTGGATCTTCATGGCATCGTGTCCGGCACCGCTGGGCATGGCAAAAATGGGAAGCCCCAGTGAACGCACTGCGCTTTCCCATCTGGCCTGCCATGCAGGGTTGCTGGGCGCTGCTGCTGCTTTTTCTGTCAGCTCCAGCGAGTGCTGTACGCCACGCCGCTCACAGATGGCCTTCAGTTCATCAAGGACGTCGCCAGCAAGTGCATCGCGCTGTGCATCAACAGGGGCACGCATGTCCAGTGAAAAAAGACAGCGACCCGGCACCACATTGATGGAGCCGTTCGGCACCTGGAGCATGCCCATGGTGCCGACGGAATCACCGTCTTTGGCCGCACGATTTTCGACATACAGCCCCAACTCCGAGGTGGCACTGGCCGCGTCGCGGCGGCGGTTCATCGGGGTCGTGCCTGCGTGGCTGGCGACGCCGGTAATCTCGCAGAGGTAGCGCACACTGCCGTTGATGGACGTCACGATGCCCAGGGGCAGATCCAGCTCGTTGAGGACCGGCCCCTGTTCGATATGCACTTCGACAAAGCCGAGGTAATTCTCCGGCTTGCGTTTGATGCCGGGAATGTCTGCGGGCAACAAGCCTGCATGGGTCATGGCATCGCGCATGGTGATGCCGTCTGCGTCTTTCTGGTCCAGCCATTGTGGCTTGAAGTCGCCAACCAGCGCCCCGGAGCCCAAAAACGTCGCCTTGTAACGCTGGCCTTCTTCTTCGGCAAAACCGACCACCTCCAGGTTGAAGGGGAGACGTTTGCCCTGTTGATGAAGCTCGCGCACGCAGGCCATGGGCGTAAAGATGCCCAGCCGTCCGTCATATTTGCCGCCATTGCGAACGGTGTCGTAGTGGCTACCAGTGAGCAGGGTTTTGGCGCCGGGCTTTTCAGCCTTGTAAATCCCCACCACATTGCCAACTGCATCAATGCTGACTTCATCGAACCCGCAGGCCTGCATCGTGCGGGAGATGAAGGCCGCGCAGGCGCGATGCGCGTCGGTCAGGTAAGTCACCGTCAGCTGTCCTTTTTCAAGGTAGCCCGGGTCGCTGTATTGCGCGAGCGCTTCATGCCAGTCCCAGACGTCGTTACCCATTGTGGGCTGGACGCCGAACTTGTCATTCAGGCGCAACTCCACCACACGGTGAATATTGCGCAGGCATTCTTTCAGCTCAAAGTCGGGATGGTTCTTCAGGCGGCGTGCAAACGTGTCGATGATCTGCTGCTTGTTGAGGCCGATGGCCCGCGGACCCCGTACGGCCAGCACAAACGGAAAACCGAACTTCGTGTTGTAGTCGCTGTTGAGCTTCTGGATGATTGCGAATTCTTCGGGCGTGCATTGCGTGAGGCCGGCGGTTTTTTGCTCGCTGCCTGATTCGGCCGTGAGGCTGTTGTCAACCATGGCCTTGCCCGCGAGTTCAGGGTGAGCCCTGATCAGGGTGAGCTGCGCATCGCGCCCTGCGTCTTCAAGAACGCGGACCATTTCATGTTTGAGATGCGCAAGTGACCTGAAGGGGCGCTTGAGCAGCGCCTGCTCTGCAATCCAGGGAGAGTGTTCGTAAAGCCCGTCAAGCAGCTGAGCTGCTTCGGCATGCGCTGCGTTGTTGACCTGGTCCAGGGTGATGTTCATGTCAGGTCTTTTCAGTTCGCCGCATGCGGGTGCGTTTTTTCCCAATGTCTTGCAATGTCGATGCGCCGGCAGACCCACACATGCGCGTGTTGCTGGATATGGTCGAGGAAACGTTGCAGCGCGACGATGCGCCCGGGCCTGCCGAGCAGGCGGCAGTGCATGCCTATGCTCAGCATCTTCGGCCGGTCTTCACCTTCGGGCGAACCTTCTGCGTACAGTGCATCGAAGCTGTCCCGCAGATAGGTGAAAAAATCGTCACCCTGGGAGAAGCCCTGCGGCAGCGAGAAACGCATGTCGTTGGTGTCCATCGCATACGGCACCACCAGCCGGG
>JAZKCB010000241.1:0-21199 GCA_040388335.1 Pseudomonadota bacterium
CCGCCGGATGAAAGGCCCTGTTGCCGCGGCGTCAGAAGCGGCAACTGCCCGGAAATAATGGATGCCCCTAAAGCTTGTTCGTCGCGTCTTCCGTTGCCAGTACCTGTTTCAGCGTCAGGGCGCTTTCGCCCCATCGCGCCCAGTCGATGGTCTGCTTGGATGCGATGCAGACCAGCACCAGCGGGTTGGGCAAACACGGAAACAGCGCAATCGTGCTGTTGAGAAATGAATAGGCTGCCGACTGCAATGCGCCCAGCGCCGAGAAGTGTGGCGAGAGCCTGGCCTGCACGCGCCAGAACTCGACAGCGGCTTCGCCAGTCTGCTCCAGGTCGGGCAGGTCGCCCGCGTGGTACCAGACCATGCCGGTGTCTGAGTCGACCAGCGCGCAGCCCTTGATACCGGGATAGCTGGCGAGCACGCCGAGCAGGCGGTTGATCTCGGCCTTGCTCATGCCCGTTCCAGCGCGCGGGTGGCCTGACCCGCAAAGTAGAGAATCTGCCCGATGATGGCGTCCTGTCCGGCCACCACACTGAGCACCAGCGAAACGTCGGCGCGATGCGCCTGCACCATCACGATGTGGCCGCCGGCCGCTTCGATGATGACTTTCTGGCATGCGCCCAGCCGGCCTTCCTCGCCCACGATGGCGCCTAGGGCCGCCATCGAACTGGCCAGCGCCGACAGCCTGGCGATCTCGGTGGTGTTCTCGATGCGTGAGGCCACTTCAAAGCCGTCTTCGGTAGACACCACCGCAGCTCTCGAGCCCTTGATCTGGTCCATCACTTCGTTGACGGCAATCAGGGCTGCGTTTTTCACGGCGGCGTCCAGAATCATGACGGAATCCCTGTTTTGGTCTCAAGTTGAAGCAGGAGCAGTTCAATCAGCTGTATGACTTCCACAGGCTGCCGCACATCGGTTTTCAGTACGGGGCACAGGACGTCACGCGACTCAAGGTGTCTGGCATAGGTTTCC
This sequence comes from Pseudomonadota bacterium, assembly GCA_040388335.1. Lineage (GTDB taxonomy): Bacteria > Pseudomonadota > Gammaproteobacteria > Burkholderiales > Burkholderiaceae_C > Polaromonas. The sequence goes on from JAZKCB010000241.1 coordinate 970, forward strand.
AGGTCTGGCTTGGGATGGGTCTCCGTACGGCCCACAGCCACCACGCAACCAGCCTCACGGATAAGCTTGCCAAAGCCTGTCAGGTAAACATCAAGTTCCGCGAGCGGATCGGGGCTGCTGTTGTCGATCAGGATGATCAGGCCCAGCGCACCGCGGGAGAGCACCTGCCACATGAAGTCGAAGCGCTTTTGGCCGGGCGTGCCGTACAGCCTGAGCTTTTCGCCGTTGTCCAGCGTCAGCTCGCCGTAGTCGAGGCCCGCCGTGGTCAGGGCCTTGGCAACGGTCGGATCGGTGTTGCGTACATCGGTGCGTATGGGCGGGATCTCGCTGACCGCGCCAATGGCGGTCGTTTTGCCGGCGCCGGTTGTACCGGTAAAAAGTATCTTGTGTTCGATCACGTGCGCCCCGACGAAAAAATGCCAAGCCGGCTGCGAATCCTGGAGATCAGTCCTGGCTCGATATTTCTTGGCGACAACATGGTTTCGCCTGCACCTGTATCGTGCTGACGCGTTTCGGTCACTGTGTGCTGTGCCTGGGTGAAGTCCACCAGCAGGCCTGCGTGCTGGAGGTCTGCCAGGAACTGGCTGCACACTGCGGCAGACACACCGGAGCGGTCCTGCAGCGTCGCCATCGATGTCCATTTGCCGGTCATCATCGTGGCCAGGCGCATGCGGTCGGTGGAGGTCAGCAGGGCGGCCGACGGCCAGCGAAGAAGTCTGAATTGGGCCTGCGGCATGTCTGCTGCCGGCGCGCTGCTTGTCGTGTGCTTTTCGCCTGCGACGATGTTCCCCAGGTGGTTGAGTACCTGTTCCAGCGCATCCGCATGAAAAGGCACGCTCACAAAATGGGCCTCACCCTGGTGGTCGTGTCCGACGACAAGTGCCTTCTGCGCCGGGGGGACGGTATTCGCCGCGGCCTGTGCCACCACCCACACGTCCGCGCTTTGCGGCGTGAAGGTCCACTGCTGCAGCGTCCGGTGTGCCAGCAACCTGACGAAGGATTTGAAAAGGGTTTCGTCGTGTGCCGACAGGCCGTTGAGGCTGAAGGTCACTGGGGCAGGCTTGCCGCCCTGGGTCGTGGGTGCCGTCAAAATGCGCCCCCTTCAGCACGGGCGTTGAGGTGGATGTCCGTGTGCCCGGCGGCCAGCCCCTGCTGGTCACGGAGGGTTGCGGATTGACGTCCTGTCTTGAACATGACCCAACGATATCGGGCCTTCCGCGCCCGCAACATCCGTGATGTCTGCAGGAGTGTCTAGGTAGCTTTACTTAGGCAGGCTGGATGTTGTCCGTGGTCGGCGTTGCGCTGTTTCGGGCTTGATCACTGGCCACTGAACAGTCACCTGGGTACCGGTTTGACGTTGCGTGTCGTACCCGATCTCACCACCGATGAACCGGGCCCGGGCCATCATGGAGCGCATTCCCAGACCGTTGCCATCGGGTTTGGGTTGACCCCTGAAGCCACTGCCGTTGTCGCTGACGGACATGCGGTAAAAACCGTCGTGCCTGCCCAGCGTTACCTTCAACTGGCTGGCCTTCCCGTGGCGGACTGCATTGCTCAGCGCTTCCTGCGCAATGCGGTAGAGATGGTTGCCGACGTCGACATCAATGGCATCGACTTCTCCCTCGGTATTGAATTCGCACATCACGCCCTTGATGTCGCGGTAGTCATCTGTCAGGCGCTCCAGCGCCCGCCACAAACCACCGGGTGTTTCTCCGACCGGCGTCAGTCCACGCGCCAGCCCGCGCGTCACATCCACCGCCATCTTCACCTGTTCCATGGCCATGTCCAGGTGCCGCGTGATGTCAGGTGCCTGTGCGGCGGCTACAGACCTCGCGCCACCCAGCACCAGCGAGAGCCCGGCCAGCTCAGAACCCAGTGAGTCATGAAGCTCACGTGCAATGTGGGCCTGCTGCGCCTCCAGCTCGCTGATGAGCACGCGCTCGAACCGGCTCTGGCTGGCGCGAATCTGGGCTTCAAACATTTCCTGCTCGGACAGCGGCGTTCCGGTAGTGATGTAGTGCGGACTGCCGTTCCAGATGACCATCGATGTGTTGAGGGTCATCCGCAGTGTGCTGCCGTCCTTTCGCCGCATGTCCGAGAGTTCCACCGGCAAGGCGATGCCGTTTTGCAGCGACTGGCGGCGCAACAGCTTTTGTGCATAGCCTTCCGGCGTGTACAGGTCGCTGACCACTTTTCCTTCAAGATTTTCGGGCCCATAGCCGAGCATCCTTCGCAGGCTCGCGTTCATGTAGATGATGCGATCGTGGTCAGACACCATCACGCCGATGTCAATGCCCTCCACCATGGCTTCAAGAAAGTTATGCTGGTCTTTCATGACCTCCCTGGCCGCCACCTGTGCGGAAATATCCATCACCACGCCGGCATACTGGAGATGTTCGTCCCTGGTGGTATTGCTGACCTTGCGGCCCCGGCCCCTGACCCACACCCAGCCGCCATCGGCCTTGCGCATCCGGTATTCGGCTTCGTCGGAGTCCGACAGCCCCGAGAAGTAACGGTCCATGCTGGCCAGTCGTGCCTCGACGTCTTCGGGGTGAATGAGGGTCTTCCACTCCTCAAAGCTTGCTGGCGGCTTGTCATAGCCAAACATCTCCCAGCGCTGGGCATGCGTGACGCGGCCGGTGGACATATCGAAGACCCATAGCGCCAGTTCCGCGCCGCGCAGTGCCAGGGTCAGTCGTTCCGAGGTGCGCTGCTGCAGCGTCCAGGTCAGGCGCTGGGCTTGCTGGGCGGTTTTTTGCAGGGTGATGTCCCTCACAATCGCCGTGCGTTTGATCAGCACATTGCCATCCATGATCAGGCTGCTTTTGGAATGGACCCAGAACCGGCGGCCGCGCGCCGTCACCATGACCAGCTCAAGGTCGTGCGAAATGCCGTCGCTTTCCTCCTTCGCCATCGCGTCTTTCATGACGCCGCGGAATTCCGGTGCCGCAAACTTCAGTGCACTGGTGGCGTCCGGGGTAAAACTGTCCGCCTGAAGATCGAGCATGCGGTACATCTGATCAGTCCAGTAGACGCGGTTGCCGCCTGCAAGGTCCTCTTCCCAGCCGCCGATGCAGGCCAGCGATTGCGTGGCATCGAGCAGCTTCCTGGAGCGCTGTGATTCCAGTTGTGCCTTTTGCCAGGGGCTGACATCGCGCAGGAAGGCCGCAAAAAACCGCAGCTTGCCAACGGTCACTTCGGTAAAGGAAATTTCGAGCGGAAATTCCGTACCGTTCCGATGCAGGCCCATGGTCTGTACCCTGCGCCAGTCCATCGACTTGACCGAGCTTTTGGTGTACCGGGAAAAACCGTGTGCGTGTGCTACTCGCAGCCCTTCAGGCTGCAGCCTTTCTATTGTTTCTCCGATCATCTCTTCGGGGGTAAACCCGAAAACCTGCAGCGATGCGGGGTTGGCAAACCGCACGCGCCCGACTTCGTCCAGGACCACGATCACGTCACTGGCAGCCTCGAAAATGGCGCTGCGCAGTTCCTCGCTCAGTTTCCATGCGCGTTCGGTTCGAATCTCCTTGGTGATATCGGTCAGGGCGCCGCTGAAGCGCAGCATGGAAGAGTTTTCGAAGCGGGTGACCTTGCCCCGTGCGTGAAACCAGCGGTATTCGCCCCGGATGCCGAGGCGGCACTTCTCGCTGACCTGGTCGATGCGACCGGCCAGGTTAGCCCGGAACGCCGTACGCAAACGCCCGACGTCCGAGGGGTGCATGCGCTCCCATACCTGTGCCAGCCGCGTGAGCTGCTCGCCGTCAGCCATGCCGAGCTGGCGTTTGAGGTGGGTCGACATCAGCAGTTCGCCTGCATCGATGTCCCAGTCCCACAAGCCGTCGCTGGATGCCTCGTTGGCCAGCTGCAGCCGGCGGCTGACTTCCCCCAGTTGTTGTGAGGACTTGAATGCCTCCGCTATCACGCCGCGGGAGATTCTGCGGCCTACCCACAGCAGGGCCAGCGCAACAAGTACCTGGAATCCGAAAATGAGCGCCGAGATCTCGCGCGCTGCTTCAGACAGGGTCGCCGAGAAAGCATCTTCCAGGGGGGCCAGCCTGTCGTTGATCTCCAGGATCCTGCGCCGGTATTCCGGGTCTGCATAGTTGCCCTGGCGTGCCGAGTATTTCTCCCGTATTTCAATGGCCAGTTCCTGGAGTTGTGCCATGTATGTATCGCCTTCAGTCCAAAGCGAGACCGCCCGTTTGAAGCGGGGATAGACCCTAAACCACTGGTACAGGGTGATCAGGCTGTTGATGTCGGAAGGGTGGTTACCGCCTGCCAGCAGGCTTGACCGGACAAGATCCATGTCAGGTTTTTTTTTGTCAAGTTCGATTCTGGCCTGCTGGTCCCCCATGGGGATGTTCATGGACAGCTGAAAGCGTGCGAAGTGAACCGGACTGCCGGTGTCCACGTATTGAAGCAATTCAATGACTGCGTTCTTTTGCGCCTTCGACCATATGCCTTCTCCTGCCACATATCCCCGCACGGCAGAAAGCAGCCAGATACTCAGTGCGCCAAGCAGCAAGAGGACTGCGCAGGCGGCAAGCTGTGGCCAGATGACAGAAGTCAGTTTGATGGCTACAGGCTGATTTGACGGCTGCTCCGAAGCGGGGAAGGAATCTTGGCGAACTCCCATTTTTGCCATCCTTTCTCAGGGCCTAGGTAAAGTTACCTAGCGCGTGTGAGTTTGAACTTTTGATTTCATGCCACTCTGTTGCTATGCTTTCCCAAACGCCATTACAGCCCGGAATGAAATCAGTTTATATCCTCGATGACCATGACATTGTCCGCTTCGGGCTCGAGACCCTGATCTCGGCGAGCGGAAGGTTTCTTCTTCTGGGTTCTTCTTCCAATCTTGCGGATGGCATGGTTCAGATTGCTGCACTTGAGCCGGATATTGTGATCAGCGACATGTCCATGGATGACTCGAAAGGGCTGGATACCGTGAAGGCCGTGGTACAGGCCCAGGGCCAACGGTATGTTCTGGTAGTCTCCATGCATGACGAGATGCTCTACGGCGAGCAGGTGCTGTCACTGGGCGCGCGCGGATACGTCATGAAAGAGAGCGCACATGCCACCGTGGTGCCTGCGACGCTTGAGATTGCCGAGGGCCGCACCTGGGTCAGCCCCAGCCTTCGTGAAAGGCTGCTGAGCCGTCTGCGCGGCGGCACGGACCTGAGATCACCACAGGGTTCTTCCGATGCCGTACTTACCCAGCGTGAAATTCAGGTGATGGAAAGACTGGGCCGGGGCAAGAATACCAAGCAGATTGCATCGGAACTGGACCTCAGTGTCCGCACCGTCGATATCTACCGCGCCAACCTCAAGCGCAAGCTCGGTCTCAGAACGGCAGCCCAGTTGATCGCTTTTTCGCTTTCGCGAACCTAGGCCGGGGCCTGAGCGCTCAGGATCTGCGCTTGCGCGGCACCACGGTCAGCTGAAACACGTTTTTCCCCAGGGTGGCACCAATCGTGGTTTGCTGCGGTGGCAGGTCAATCAGCTGCTCGCCCTGCCAGACCTTGACCTGCGCCGGGCCGTCGGGCAGGTTTTCAAATGTGGTGAAGCCTTCGGCGCTGGTTTTGGCGGCCCAGGGCGATTCGCTGACGTAGATATAACCGCGCATCGAGCCGTGGATATAACAGCCCAGCAGGTTGGCGGCAACAATGCCGGGTTTGTCGAGTGTGATGTCGGCCGTTTTGGCGGGTTTGCCTTCGGGTTTGCCTTCCAGCAGCATGTCAAACCCGACCTTGCTGGAGTTGAACTGCTCTGCACCGGCGGGTGAAGAGCGTACATGGTGGTTCCAGGGGTCGTTGTTGGACAGTCTGATTTTTGCGCCAGGCGCCACCAGTGAGACGGCAGGTATGAACTGCATCTTTTCCTGGTTGATGCCGGCCTCAACCGGAAGTGCCGTCTTTGGCAGCACAGACTTGTTGGCGGGGATTACGACCACCACGGCGTCCTGCACCGGCTTGCCATCCTTGTCGATGACGGACACCACCAGATTGCCGGCCGAAGCGCTGGCAAGGGTAGAGGAAAGGGCGGCCAGGAGCAGGATCTTTTTCATGGTGTGGGCAGGCTTATTTCGGCGTGATGATGTCGCGGTTCATGGGTGCCAGCAGGGCCAGCATCTGGTTTTGCCGCGTGAACGGAATGCCTTTGGCGTCCATGCTTTGCTGCAGCACTTCGACCAGCGCATTGAAGTCTGACTTCTTGATGTCGAGATTCGCATGCGAGCTTTTCATGTCTGCGCCCTTGTAGACACAGGGGCCGCCACCGAGCGCGCAGAACTGGTCGACGAGTTGCTCCTTGATGCGCTGCTGGTTGGCCGGCTTGAAGTGCGGGCCCGTGCGCGGGTCGGCAATCAGGCGCACCATGAAGTCGTCCATCAAGGAAACAAGGCCGGCCTTCTCCCCGAAAGCCTTGTAGAGCTGGTCGTCTTTGGGGGCCATCTGCGCAAAGGATGCGCCGGCTGCCAGCAGGGCAGAGGCAGCGATGGCGAGGGAGATGAGTGATTTTTTCATGTGATTTCCTGGTGGGGTTGGTGTTCGCGTGGGACAGATCAGAATGCGATTTGCGCCGACAGGTAGTAACCGGTCTGTTTGCGGCTGGCAGTGGTGGCCGGTACGATGACACCGAGATCCACATAGGCCAGCGTCAGAGAGAAATTCTTGGTCGGGGCCCAGGCAACATAGATGTCCTTCCAGTCTTCAGAACGCAGGCCGTTGCCCAGGCCGGCGGCACGGCCTGCCGTCTCGAGCTTGTTGCGCATGAAGCGGTATTCAGCACCGACGACCACGTTTTTGCTCAGCAGGTAGCCGACTGAGAATTCAGGCTGCAGGCTGTAGCGGTTTTCATTGCCGCCCAAGGTGGCGCCATAGCCCAGCAGGCCGTTCTGGTTGGCCCTGGTTGCGCGCAGGGTGCCGTTGAGCAGCAGGCTCTGGCCCAGTAAGAGTTTGGTAGCGCTGACATACAGGTCGACGCCGTTGCGCCTGGCACCCAGGGTGTTGAGCGTGCCATCCAGACCGGTTGAGCCGAGTTGTTTGTATTCAAGGCCGACGGCCACTTGCGGCATGGCGTTGTCGCTGTCCAGAATGGCATCACCCAGAACGCGCACTTTCGCGCCCAGGATGGTCTGCTTGAGGTGCAGGCCAGGCAGGCCCAGGGCGACCCCGGTACCGCGGGTGTTCAGGTCCTGCTGGGCGATCGAGATTTCATATTTATCGTTAAAGCCGACTGCAGCGCCAAAAATATTCAGGCCGTAGTCCTTTGTGCCGACATTCGTGGCAAAAGCCGAAAAGCCGGTTTCACCGTCTGTGGCGTTGCTGCCGATAACGGCCCAGGGCGTCAAACCGCCGCCGGCCGCGCCGTCAACGCTGCTGACACCGCCGGTCAGCAGGAGCTTGCCGGTTTCGGCATGTGCGCCAACACAGGTCAGGGCCGCCGAAGCGGCCAGGAGGGTCATTGCAAACTTCTTGTTCATGAGGAGTCCTATGAGGAATTCGGGAATTCGTGGGTGGCCTGCAACCGTATGCATGCTCAAGCTGACATACGTACGTCTGGATACACCCGGATTCAAATTTTGTAAAAAAGACGTTGATGCGCGAATTTTTGAATCCAAAGCGGAAATACATCACGTATTGAGGGCAGGGCTGCGCTGATGGAGTGCGTCCACATAGTTGAAATCCAACGCCTGGAGTTGTATGCGTATAGCCAGCAAGCCACACAAGTCGAATAACCGGCGTCAGGTGGCCGGTTGTCGGCGTGGAATCATCGGCGGTTTGCTGCTCTGGTTTGGCGTGATGGTGGGTGCTTGTGCACAGACGGCTGCAAGTCCGGTTTCCGCCGCCCGGGAATGGGTCACACCCGCCGCGGGTGATGTGCAGCGCGGCGCGGCGCTCTATCAGGCACGCTGTACGGCATGCCATGCGGTCGACAGCAACAAGATTGGCCCGGCGCATCGCGGTGTCATGGGCCGGCGCATCGGCAGCCTGCCTGGCTATAAATATTCGGACGAACTGGCGCAGTCGCGCCTGCGATGGACACCGCAAACACTGAATGTCTGGCTGGAAGATCCTGAAGAACTCATCAAGGGCCAGCGCATGGGTTTTCAGGTGGACAGCGCGCAGGAGCGTGCGGACCTCATTGCCTACCTGGCGACGCTGAAATAGGGTTCAGCCCATCCATCAATGGCTTGCAGTTTTCCGCTACGCAGGCTGATTACGGCCAGGTACGAAAGTCCCTGGTCGTAACGTGTTCTTCGCCCCTGCTGCGGCTGGCCGTGATCCTGGACAAACAGCCCGTGACGTCACTTGAGCCTGCGCCGTGCACCTCGCCGCCATCATCTTCATACTCATACTGGCACAACAACTGGCCCGGTCACTGTTGGCAGCGCCGCACAAACGCCGCGACCCTGGGCGCACTGACCTTCAAGTCCTGATGACCCCGCTCTTGCCGCGAAAGCGAAGCTTGATCGGGTGCCGGGGCGAGAACTGGACCATTCGTTTGGCCTGGCATGAAAGGTATTTGCTAAAAAAGCTGGTCGGTGACGGGATGGTCTGTTACCCGGGCTGAAGAAGATCCTGCTTGCGCGGGCTTCGACGTCGCCTGATTCGCTATCGTGGCATCTTCAAGCCTGACCAGGTTGCTGGCGCGAACGCCCAGCAGCCTGAGCTTTTGCCGCAACTCCACCCGCTTCAGGCACAGACCGGCCATTTTGCGAATTGTCTGGCCATCAGCAATGCAGGATTCCAGCGTGTAATCGCGTGTGGCAATCCTGAAGTCGTCATAGCGCAGCTTGATGCCTATGGTTCTGGCGACGTAGCCCTTGCGCTGCAAATCCTCGCCGAGTTTTGTGCACAGTGAGGTGAATATTTCGCCGAGTTCGGCCTTGTCACGCACCGCATGCAGGTCGCGGCCAAAGGTGGTCTCACGGCTCATGCTGACCGGCTCGCTTTCGGTGACGATGGGCCTGTCGTCACGGCCCCAGGCCACTTCATGCATCCACGCGCCGGTTGACTTGCCGAAGTTGTCAACCAGGAACGAAGGGTCTTGGGCCGCAAGCTCGCCGATGGTGTGGATATGCAACTTCGCGAGCTTCTCGCCCGCCTTCGGACCTATGCCGTTGATCTTGCGCACATTGAGCGGCCAGATTTTTGGCTCAAGGTCGGCTTCATAAACGATGGAGATACCGTTGGGCTTGTTGAACTCGCTCGCCATCTTGGCCAGCAGCTTGTTGGGTGCAACGCCTATGGAGCAGGTCAGGCCGGTTTTCTCGAAAATCGCCTTTTGTATCAGCCGCGCAAGAACGCGCCCACCTTCGCGTTGCCCGCCGGGCACATCGGTGAAGTCGATGTAGACCTCGTCCACGCCCCGGTCCTGTATGACGGGTGCAATCTCGGCAATGGTGCTTTTGAAGAGGCGTGAATAACGCCGTACCTCGTCGAAGTCCACCGGCAGCACGATGGCATGCGGGCAGAGTTTGGCCGCCTTCATCATGCCCATGGCCGAGCCGACACCGAACTGGCGTGCAGCGTAAGTTGCTGTGGTGATGACACCGCGGCCAACGTAATCCCTGAGCAGCGGGAATTCGGATACAGGAATAAATCGCGGCAACCGTTCGGGGTTGGCGCCGATGGCCTCGTCGACCTTGCGGCGCCCGCCCCCTATCACCACCGCCAGGCCCTTGAGCTGCGGGTAGCGCAACAACTCGACCGACGCAAAAAAAGCGTCCATGTCGAGATGGGCGATACGGCGTATGTGGGGCATGTATCGATTTTGCCGCTTCTGAAAAAAGATTTCGCGCAGGCTGAAAAACATTGTCCGCCCGTCAGTCACCGCTTACAGGGCGTGCACTCATTGGCCGATGTGAAAGCGTTGCCACGACAACAAGACTGTTCCTTCGAACATTTTTTCAAGGATCACTTCATGAAGTTCATTGAGGCAAAAGACGGCACGAAACTCTATTACAAGGACTGGGGTACAGGTCAGCCAGTCATCCTGATTCATGGCTGGCCGCTCTCATCAGACAGCTGGGACGACCAGGCCCTTGCGCTGGCCAATGCTGGTTATCGCACCATCGCCTATGACAGGCGCGGATTCGGCCGCTCTGGCCAGCCCTGGAGTGGTTACGACTACGACACACTGGCCGATGACCTGGCCGCCGTGATTGAACACACGGGCGCACAGGATGCCATGGTGGCAGGTTTTTCAATGGGCGGGGGCGAGGTGGCGCGCTACATGTCCCGGCACGCCGGCAAGGGTATCTCCAAGGCAGTGCTGGTGTCTTCGGTAGTGCCCTACATGCTCAAGACACAGGACAACCCCGAAGGCGTGGACCCGTCCGTGTTTGACGGCATGACCAAAAGCATGAAGGAAGACCGGGCCAAATTTTTTGCAGGCTTCTTCAAGGACTTTTACGGCGTGGGCCTCATATCGCACCCGACCAGCGATGAAGTTATCCAGTGGTCATGTAATGTCGCCATGCAAGCCAGCATCAAGGCCACGCTGGAGTGCGCCAAGGCTTTCGCCACCACCGACTTCAGGCCGGACATGGCCGCCTTTCGTGTGCCGACGCTGGTGATTCACGGCACGGACGACAAGACCGTGCCGATTGACGTGACTGGACGGCCCGCCGCGATCGGCATCGCCAACGCGTCGTTGATTGAATACGACGGTGCTGCCCATGGCCTGCAGGCGACACACAAGGACCAGTTGTCGAAAGATCTGATCGACTTCATACGGCGCTAGGCGCGCACGAACCTCAGGCGGGCTTATGCCGGATAGGTGCCCGGCAGAAGGATGCTTTTGTCGACCTTCTGGATGTCCGTGTGGCCGCAAAAGGCCATGGTGACGTCCAGTTCCTTGTGGATGATCTGCAGGGCTTTTGACACGCCCGCCTCGCCCATGGCGCCCAGCCCGTAAACCACTGCACGGCCGATCATGGTGCCACGCGCGCCTAGCGCCCATGCCTTGAGCACATCCTGGCCGGAGCGTATGCCGCCGTCCATCCAGACCTCCATACGGTCGCCCACGGCTTCAACGATGGGCGGCAGGGCGCTGATGCTCGATGGCGCGCCGTCGAGCTGGCGCCCGCCGTGGTTGCTGACGACGATGACGTCTGCGCCGCTCTGTGCGGCCAGTTTCGCGTCTTCAACATCCTGTATGCCCTTGAGCACCAGCTTGCCGTCCCAGCGTTCGCGCACCCAGGCCACATCGGCCCATGACAGGCGCGGGTCGAACTGTTCGTTGGTCCAGACGGCCAGAGAACTCATGTCGCTCACGGCCTTGACGTGACCCACCAGGTTGCCAAAACTGCGGCGTTTGGTGCCCGCCATGCCCAGGCACCAGCGCGGCTTGGTCATCAGGTTGATGATGTTGGCGATGGTCGGTTTGGGCGGCGCCGTGAGACCGTTCTTGATGTCCTTGTGGCGCTGGCCTATGACCTGCAGGTCCAGCGTCAGCACCAGGGCGCTGCAATTGGCCTTGCGCGCGCGCGCAATCATGGCCTCCATCGCACTGCGGTCACGCATCATGTAGAGCTGGTACCAGAAGGGCGCCTGCGTGGCTGCGGCAATGTCTTCCATGGAGCATATGCTCATGGTGGACAGCGTGAACGGGATGCCGAATTTGTGGGCAGCCCTGGCGGCGTGGATTTCGCCATCGGCATGCTGCATGCCCATCAAGCCGATGGGTGCAATGGCCACCGGCATCCTGACATTCACACCAGCCATGGTGGTGGCCGTGCTGCGGTTTTCCATGTTCACGGCGACACGCTGGCGCAACAGGATTTTCTGGAAGTCCGCCTCATTCGCGCGGTAAGTGCCTTCCGTCCACGACCCCGAGTCGGTATAGTCGTAAAACATGCGCGGCACGCGCTTTTTGGCCAGTTCGCGCAGGTCTGCAATGTTGGTGATCACGGGCATGGCTGTCTCCTTGGTACATCCAGCAATGGTAGTGGCGCCACGATGTTGCCCGGTGTGAATACTGCTTTTGCAGCGTGAAATTATTTTGATGCGGGTTTTGGCGGAGATATGGGCGCAGTTTTGACGCCCGCACCGCGCACTTCCAGGCGTACCTCGTCAAGCACGGCGCCGCGCGCGTCTGCAATCTGCACCACATGGCGCCCCGGCCAGGGCAGCCACTGCGCCTGGCTGCCTCGCGCAAACTCCTTGCCGTCCATCAGCCAGCGCAGGTTTCGTCCTTCGGCGCTGAAGCCCAGGCGCTGGCGGTTGGGCGGGATGTCCGGGTCCAGTGCAATGATGGTGCCGGATGTGGGGGCCGTGATGCGTGGTGCGCCTTGGTCATCGGCAGGTACATTCTTCGTGCGTTTCAGTCCGGTCGCGTCCGCGGCATCCATGGCGAACAATGTCTGCTCTGTACCTGCGATAAACCATTCATTGCGCGCCGCCTCAAGCTGCCTGCCAAACTGCGTGCGTGCCTGCACCAGCCCGGCAGGCGGGGAGGGCGCGCGGCTGGGTTCGTTTTTGTGCAGGTAATTCATCAGTGCAGCCCAGACGGGTGCTGCACCACTGGTGCCGCTCACGTCCCACATGGGCGCACCGCTTGAATTGCCCACCCAGACGCCGACGGTATAACGCTGCGAGAAGCCCATGGCCCAGTTGTCGCGCATGTCCTTGCTGGTGCCTGTCTTGACGGCCGTCCAGAAACGGGTGGCCAGGATGCTGTCCGTTCCAAAGGTTCGTGCGCGTGCCAGCGGGTCGGCCATGATGTCGGTGACGATGAAGGCCGCGCGCGGATCGACGGCGACCTTGAAGTCGGGTTTTGAATTTCTGCCTAGGGCCACTGCGCTGTAGCGGCCCGAGTTGGCGAGCGTGCGGTAGGCGTTTGTCAAAGACAGCAGTGACACCTCGCTGCTGCCCAGCGCCAGGCTGTAGCCGTAGTAGTCACCCGACTCCCTGAGCGGCACGCCAAAGGACTTCAGCTGCTTCTGGAAGGCATCGGGTGACACCATGACCAGCGTGCGAACGGCAGGCACGTTCAGCGATGCTCCGAGAGCCGTGCGTGCCGATACGGGCCCCTTGAACTGGCGGTCGTAGTTTTGCGGGATGTAGAGGCCGCCAGCGGTCTGTATGTTGGCGGGTGAGTCGTCGAGCAGCGAAGCCGCTGTCATGCGTTTTTCAGCAATCGCCTGGGCGTACAAAAAAGGTTTGAGCGTCGAGCCCGGCTGACGCAAGGCCATCACGCCGTCAACCTCTGCTGCACCGCTGAGCTCGCCTGAAGAGCCGACCCATGCCAGCACCTCGCCGCTGGCGTTGTCCAGCACCACCATGGCACCGTCCCCCACATGTCGACCATGAAGCTCGCGCAGTTGCTGGGTCAACGTCTGTACTGCAAAGCGCTGGAGTGGCGCGCGCAATGTGGATGTCACTGAGGCGGGCGCAGCTTTCTTTGCCGGCGTATTGGCCCGCACCAGTTGCCGTGCGAGATGGGGCGCATCACCTTCGGATGCATCAAATGCCTTGCGCTGCATTGCGGCCGTGGCGAATAAATCCAGACCTTCGCAATCTGCTTTCGCAGGCGCCTGGATCAAATTCAGCACGCCACAAGCGCGCTGCGACAACTGCGCCACTTTGGCATTTGGCGCGCGCACCAGGGCGGCTGCAATCGCCGCTTCGCGCTCATCCAGGCCGTGCGCGGCCTTGCCGAACAACGTGCGGCTCAGTGCATCAATGCCCACGATCTCGCCGCGAAAAGGCACCAGGTTCAGGTAGGCCTCCAGAATCTGGTCCTTGCGCCAGCGGGCTTCGAGCACCTGGCTTGACACCGTCTGGCCTATCTTCTGGGTCAGGCTGCGCCCGCCAGGGCCTGCACGCCAGTCTTCATTGACCAGGCCCGCAAGCTGCATGCTGATGGTTGATGCGCCACGCGTCTTTGTGTTCCACAGGTTGCCCCATGCGGCGGCGGATACGGCTCGCCAGTCCACGCCACTGTGCTCGTAAAAGCGCTTGTCTTCGCTGAGCACCAGCGCGGTCCGCAGGGCCGGCGAAACATCAGCAAGCGCCACCCACTGGCCGCGCCGGACTGTCGCATCGGTACGCAGGCGCTGTATGACTTCGCCGTTGCGATCCAGGATGACGGTGTCTGAGGGTTTGAAGTCGCGCTTGACCTCGTCGAAGGTTGGCATGGCCCATGAAGCTTGCAGACACGCTGTCGCCAGGAGCATGCCCGCTGCAAAGATCTTCACGCCGCGCGATTTCATTTTGAAGCCTCCACCTTCATCCGCGCATTCGGTGCCTCGCCAAACATCTCGGGCGCATACATGGCCTCGGCGCGGCTCGGCGGCAAGGCAAAGTCACCGACATTATTGAGGCGCACGGTGTATTCCATCTTCACCACACCTTTGGGCAGGTACTCGTAGTAGCTTCGGAAGGCCTCAAAGCTGCGTTCTTCAAATGCTGGCCAGCCTGCGCCAGTCTGCTTCTCGCCACTGGTGGCGATCTGTGAATCACGCCCCAGGCCGCTGCCGAGTATGGTCGCGCCGCCGGGCACCGGGTCTGTAATCGCCACCCAGGTCATGTCGGCGCTGGCATTGACTTCAAGTGTGATGCGCAGCACGTCACCGCGTGTGTACACCCCTTTGACAGCCTGCTCCACCGGGGTGATGGTTTTCTTGATCTGGTAGCCCGCGTTGAAGGGCTCCTTCAACTGGATGGCTGCAATCGACTGCAGCGTCAGCCACGGTTTGCCTGCGCCCTGGTGCGTGACCGTCAGCGTGTCTTTGGCCGTCTTGCCCCATGGCAGGAACATGCTGTTGCCCTTCAGGTTGCCCGGCGATGCGGGCGCGCCAAAGAACGTGGTCTGGTTGGGTGCGCCTGCAGTGTCCGTGGTCTTGACGCGATCAACCTTGCTCCAGTCCACACTGGCGACGGTCGCCGCTGCTGAAGCCAGCGTGGCTTTCGTGACGCCGGCTACCGGCATGGCTTCAAACTTTGCCGAGAACTTGTCCAGCGCCAGGCCACCCCACAGGTTGGCAGTGGTGGTGTGCCATGCGCCCTTTTGCTGGCGTGCAATGAAACCATTCGCGAGCCTGCCCATGTCGTCCTTCCAGGCCGGGTCGTCCATCACGGCCAGCATCAGGCGCGCCGTGTTGACATCGCCATTGGTCATCAGCCACCACCAGTAGTCGTCCTTCTCGGTACTGAAGATCAGTTTTGTGCCCTGAAAGGACAGGCGTGAGCGGATGATCTGGTTGGCCTCAGCCATGCGCTGCTCGCGTTGCGGTACGTCGGCAACCCGCTTGAGGATATTCAGCCAGTCAATCACCGCACTGGTCGGCCACTGGTTGGGCGCGATGGTGATGCTGCCGACCATGCGGCCCTGGGCTTTTCCGTAGCGCGAAAGTGCTTCAATCGCGGCAAGCTTGCGCACGTCCAGGTCCTTGCGCGGGCTCCAGAACTCGCGTTGTATGCGGCCTTCGACAAAAGCCATCAACCCACGCTCCATCGGTGCACGCACGTCATCGGGCAATGCAAAGGCCGGGTTGATACCCGCGGCCTCATGCGTTGCGGCAAGCAGGTAGGCCGTGAGCACATCGCTGCCGCGTGAAGCTTCACCATCGCGCGGCGGGAAGTAGCTCGCCAGCCCGTCCTTGTCCAGGTAATTCGGTATCTGGCCGATGACGGTCTGCCACAGCTTGCCGTCGCGCAGGCCAACTGACTTGCTGGTCTTTTGTTCGAGGCAGGCAAACGGGTAGTTGGCAAACCAGTCGCGCACGCCGTCCATGCCTTCTGCCAGTCTGGGTTGCAGCGACATTTTCAGACCACCCCGGCCTTGCAGCGCATCAGCCGGTGGGTTGACGTCGAGGTTGAACGAACCGTCGACCTGCACCAGCGTGGCTTGCTGCACGCTCAAAGGTACGGCTGGGATGATGCGCTGGCGCGCCTTCAGGCCGTCGCGTGCGCCGCTGATGGTGTCTTTGGCTTCGATCTCCCAGAGAATGGCTTCGGCACGCGTGAACGCGAGTTGTGCCGGAGCGGTGACCATCCAGGCGACTTCACGTGCCTCGCCCGCCGGTATGTCTATCGTTTGCGGTTTCAGGTCGAGCAAGGTTGCACGAGGCGTTACCTCGACCTTCATGGCTACCTTGGTGGTGTTGCGCAAGGTGATCTGCGCCCGGAACTGGTCGTCCTCACGCACAAGCGGCGGCAGGCCGCTGATGATCTGCAGGTCCTGCGTGGCCTTGATGCTGGTTTGCCCGGTGCCAAACATGCCGGTACCTGCATCGGCGACGGCCACAATCTTGAATGTCGTCAATGCATCATTGAGCGGCACGTTCACCACCGCCTGGCCGTTGGCGTCCAGCATGACCTTCGGGTTCCAGAGGAGTAGCGTTTCAAGCAGCTCGCGTGTGTTGCTGCGCCCGCCGCCACCGCCGGCTGCCACTGCCTTGCGGCCATAGTGCCTGCGGCCGATGATTTCCATTTGCGCTGTTGATGTTTCCACGCCCCAGGCGCGGCGCTGCAGCATGGCGTCCAGGAGATTCCAGCTGCTGTTGGGCATGAGCTCCAGCAGGGCCTGGTCTACGGCCGCAAGTGTGACCTCGGCATTTGCAGCAGGTTGGCCGTTGGGCAACTTGACCTGGATCGTCACTTTGGCCTGGCTGCGGACGGCGTAGCTTTCCTTGTCGGCCTTGACGCTCACATCCAGCTGATGGGCCTTGGTACCGACACGGATTTCTGCCAGGCCGAGGCGGAAGGCCGGTTTGCTCAGATCGACCAGTGCAGTCGGTGCGATATACTCGCGGCCTTCGTACCAGAAAGAGGTCCACCATTCACGCGGCGCCTTGTAGCCCCATGTGAAAAAGCTGTACCACGGCACCTCGCGCAGGCGCCCGCGCAGGGCCAGCACGCTCACGTACACGTTCGGTCCCCAGCCGTCCTTGATCTTCAGGTTGATGGTGGGGTCCTGGCCGTTGAGCTGCACGACCTGCGTTTCAATAATGCCTTCGCGCTCGATGGCCACCAGCGCTGTGGCAAAGCGGAAGGGCATGCGTACCTGGAACTTCGCAGTGTCGCCGGGCTGGTAACTTTTCTTCTCGGGCAGCACATCCATGCGGTCATGGTTTTCACCGCCGAACCAGAGCTCGCCCTGTTTGGTCACGTAGACAGAACTCGCCGCCTGTATGGTGTTACCGTCCTTGTCTTTGGCGGTGACGATCAGTTCAACCTCACCGGCTTCACCGAGTTTTGTCTCGCAGAGCAGCAGGCCGCGTGAATCGCTTTTACCGCTGCAGACGCTGCCGAGATCTTTGGTCTCGGTCTTGTTGTCGTAGGTATAAAAGCCGCCCACCATGCGCTTGCGACTGGTGGTGACGATACGCGCCACGGCTTTGACTTCCAGCGACACATCGGAAGCAGCCTTGCCACTGAGGTCGAGCGCGAGCGCCTGAAACTTGATCTTCTGGCTGCTCGATACCCATCCCTCGGTCTTGATGCCGGCAATCACGCTTGCCGGCCACAGCGTGGACACACTGCGTATGGTCTGTACTTCGCCGTTCGGGTCAGCGTAGGTCGTTTCCAGCAACAGCTCTTGCGGCTGCCTGGCGACCGGCACATTGTCAATCGCGACCTTTCCCGCGCCGTTTCGGTCCAGCGTGAGCGGCAGCTTGTAGGCAATCACGCGCTGGTCCTGCGAGGCGGTGTTTTCTTCTTCGCCTTCGTTGCTGTCGCTGCGCTTGCCGCGCGGTGGCGAGAAGTTGAATTCCTCGTAGTCGCTGTAGCTCAGGGATTTGCCGCGCACGAGTGCAGACACCCGAACCGGCAGGTTGACCGCACCGCCGCCTGACACATAGTTGATCTGCACATCGGTGGGTACGCTCTTCACGTTGACCAGCGCTTTTTTCTCGGCGGGTGTGACGCGGCCCTCAAGCACCGGCAGCCTGAACTCTTCAACCCTGAACTGCCCGCTGCTGAAAGTCCGGCTGCGATCACCTGCCTTCGCATCGCCCTGTAATGACACTTCATACATGCCGAGCTTGGCGGCAGGCGGAATCGCAAACGTGTTCTCTGCGCTTGAGCCACCGGTTGCCGTCTTGCGCCAGGCAATGGCCTGTGTGTATTTCTGGCCGCTGCCAATGTGCGTCACGACCAGCGTTGACGGCTGCACCTCGGCCAGACCAAAACCCTTGCTGGTTTGCGTGCGCATGATGTGTTTCATCGATACGGTTTCACCAGCGCGCAGCAGCGTGCGGTCAAAAATCGTGTGGACGACCTCGTCGGGCCGGGGCTCGGTGCTGGTAGGCACATTGAAGCGCCATGGCTCTATGCCTTTGTGCCAGTCGCTCCATGTAAACGCCATGTCCTCGATGCCAGCATTTGCCACGCGTGCACTGACGAAATAGGCGTTGCGGTAATCGTCTTTGCCGCATTTCGGCGCCTGTGGCGACAGGCCTGTGAAGTTGGCAATGCCTTGCGCATTGGTGCTCGCTTTGGCCAGCTCGGCACCCTGGCAATCAGACACCCGCACAACGGCGTTGGCAACCGGCGCGCCCTTGTCCAGCGTGGTTACCCAGGCCATGGCGTTCTCACGCCCCAGCTTGAAGTGCACCCCCAGGTTGGTGACCAGTGCAGACGTTCGCACATACATGGTGCGGTTCGCACCGTGGCGCTCGTCGAGCAGCGATATGCCGAGTTTTTGCGAGGCGATTTCGACCACGTGAAAGCCAGGCGCCAGCGGTATGCCCACCACTTCAAAGGGGCGCGGGTCGCTGTTGACGGGTTTGGGCAGGTCCAGTGTCTTCACACCGGCCTGGCCAGCCAGCAGGGACAGCATTCGCGTCTGCACATACTCTTTGGTTTTCGCGTCCAGTATTTTCGGCAGCGGCCCCTTGATGTCCACGGCGGCTTGTTTACGCTCGATCTCGTAGTCGTCGTAGCGCTGCACCTTGCGGAACCACGCGATGATGTCTGCGTCGGTTTTGGGTTGCAGGTCACTGACCTTGCCTGCGGGCGCATTGATGGCCGCTGGCGTGACACCTTTGACCTGCAGTGCGGCCTCGACATTGCGCAGCGTAACGGGCAGCAGCGCAGGGTCGCCTGTTTTTGTATTGGGTTCGGCAAAACGCTCGACGATGCCGAAAGGTGATGCCGCAAATTTGGCCAGCGGCGGCATGGCGCCTGTTGCAACCTTCAAGGGAAAGCTGTCTGCATTGCGCAAGGTGCGTCCTGATGCATCCTTGAAGTCTTTGGGCAGTTCCATCACATACTGCGCCTGCTCGGCAAACAGCGGCTTGAAGCTGATGTTGCTGACGACGTCTGCCGCATCGCCGCTCTCGGCATCGAACACCGGCTTGAGTGTGTCAGAGCCTGATTTCAGGCGTATGCCTTCAGCCAGCTTGCGCGGCACAGGGGCATTGAAGTTCAGGCTCATGGGACGAATCGGCAGGCAGGCCGACTGTGCGTTTTCGCGTTCGCAATTGAACGTGGCCGAGAAAGGCTCGCGCACCTGGAAGTTGTAGCGTTTCTCGACCGAGTTGGCCACACCGCTCGGGGTGCTGACGCCCTTGCCGTAAACCAGCTGTATCCTGGCGGCTGGTGTCAGACGGCGGTTACAGGTCAGCGTGACAAAGTTCAGGGGATCTTTGGCGGCGGCCTTGTCCAGCCCTTGCGATTTCAAAAGCCCGTCGCGTTCGGCGCCAGTCACCAGCTTGACAGGGACGCGCTCACCCAGACCTTCGACCGAACACCAGACGTTCTCCTGCACGCTCTGCAAGAGGGCGGGACCATTGAGGCGCAGCAAAAAATACTGTTCTTCGTCGATGCGCTCGTAGGAGCCTGGACGTAGCGAGGTGACAAAAGGGCCGCCCGTGTTGAATTTGTAGGCAGCTGATCCGTTCAGCGGTGCACCCGCAGCCGACTTCATGCCGGAGCGGGCCTGCAGGTTGCAGGTCACACCGGGCGGCAGGTCGTTTTCAAACTCGAAGGCCCATTCCCGGTCGCTGATCCAGCGGCCATTGCCTTTGGTGGCCTGCGCATCGCTACAGCTGAGGGTCAGCGGGGCGGGTGCTTTCGGGTCGCCGAAATTGACGGCGCTTTCATCAAATTTGGCCACCACCTGCCGGACGCGCGACACCTCACCTTGCGGCGAGAGGCTGGTGATCTGGAACGCATGCGCCTGCAGGGCGGCAGTTGCCGCGAGCACAGCGACTATTTTTGTGATGAGCTTGGCCACGAATCCTCCTCGTTAGGAGGTCAAGCGTAGCTGATTTGGATGT
>JAZKCB010000242.1:0-17034 GCA_040388335.1 Pseudomonadota bacterium
CGTCCTGGCGCAGCATGGCCAGCAACAGGTGGGCCGGCTCGATGTAGCCGTTGTCATTGCCGAGCGCGAGTGACTGCGCGTCGCTCAGGGCTTCCTGGAACTTGGTGGTGAGTTTGTCTTGTCGCATAGGGTGGTTTCTCCGAACTTTCTGATTGGAAACCAGTTCGGGACATTCGCGCCATTTTCAAGCGCCACCCGTGCTTCGGCTTGCGCTATATCAAGCTAAGCAGCGTGGGGCGTTGACAGGGACGAGTTCGGGTCTGGAGTCTGCGAGAGAAGCGGCGCTCAGGGCACAGGCGCACATCGGAGAACCATTTTGCTATTGAATCAATAGCTGCTGACGCCCGTATTTAAAGGGCTTGAGCCGGATTTTATGCCTGAAATGGCACTTTTTAGGCTGTTTTTGGGTCGCAAATGGCGCGTTGACGCGCCTGAGGCTGAAAATGTTAACACCCAGATTAACATTTAGTTTATTTTTAATGTGTACGTTAAATTTTTGCCGTAGATGTCAAAAAATTCGGACTGAATGCCCCGGGCTTGTCATTGCGGACTTGATCCGCAATCCATCTCGAACGAAGCGGAGATGGATCACGGATCGAGTCCGGATGACAGGAAGAAATGCAAACTCCCCGAATCCGAACTCACTCCCCACCCGTTGAGGCTGGGCGAGCAGCGCAGACGGAGGCGGAAGGTCAGGCCAAACCTGTTTGAGCCGCTGGCGAGTTGTTTGGACTGCCGCCGGAGTCGAGCAGCGCAGGTTGCCCGCAGCGACAGCGAAGGGACCCAGACGGCGGGTCGCCTTTCTTTTGGGTACTTGTTCTTTGGCGAAGCAAAGAAAAGTGCCTCGCCCGCCGGGGCGAGACCCGGCTTGGTCGTGAGGGGCACACACCTCGCCCGATCGCAGATAAGTCCGGGATCAGGCCTGGGATGCCCTCCTCAAGCAGCAGCTTTAAGCGCAGCTTGCGAGAAGCCAGCAATATTGGCGTAGTTCTCGGCAATCTTCCGCAGCTCGTCCTGGCTGATCAGGTCGTCAATCTTGCCGAACGGCTTGCCGCCGCTGAGTTCATCGGCCTTCATGATGATGAAGTCAGGCGGCGTCGAGCGGTTGGTCTCGACAATCTTGCCGGTGGTTTTCAGCCGCAGGTCTTCGTAGCCCTTCAGCGCTGCCAGCGGGTCGGCGTGCTGCTGCAACTGGTCGGCGAGCGTACGGCCGTCGATGAGGGCCTGGGCCGAGCCGTTGGAGCCACGCGGGTACATGGGGTGGGCGGCGTCGCCGAGCAGCGTGACGCGGCCGAAGGTCCATTGCGCCACCGGGTCCTTGTCGACCATGGGGTACTCGAGAATTTCTTCCGAGTTGGCGATCAGCGCCGGCACGTCCAGCCAGGGGAAGTTCCAGTCCTTGAAGATGTCCGCAAAATCTGCCGCCTTGCCCTTCTGGTTCCAGTCGTTCATGTCGGTGGCGTCACCCTGGATTTCGCTTGTCCAGTTGATCAGCTGCATGCCGTTGTCGTCGAGCTTGTCGATGATCGGATAAATCACCATCTTGCCGGTTTCGATGGTGCCCACGCGGATGTAGCTTTTGCCGGTGAGGATGGGCTTGTGCCTTGTGACGCCACGCCAGGTGTTGATGCCGGCGAAGGCAACTTTCTCGTCGGGGTAGAACTGCTTGCGCACCGCTGAGCGCACGCCGTCACAGGCGATCACCACATCGGCGCGAACCGATTCACACGCTGCACCTGTTGCAGAGTCTGCAAAACGGATGGTGGCGCCCTCTTCGTCCTGCTCGACGCCCACACAGCGGTAACCGGTGTGGATGCGGTCCGCACCCAGGCGTGCCAGCGCTTCGTCATACAGGATGCGGTGCAGCTTGCCGCGGTGTATGCCCAGCTCGGGCAAGGCATAACCGGCGTGGCGGCCGCGCGGCTCCTTGTAGATGAACTGGCCATAGCGGTTGAAGAAAACGCTCTCGAGATTTTCAATCGCGACGGCTTCGAGTTGGGCCTGCACCCCCAGCGCGGCCAGCTCGCGCATGGCGTGCGGCAGCAGCGTGATACCGACACCGAGCTCCTTGACCTCGGGCACGGCCTCATACACATCGCAGTCAATGCCGCGCTGCTTGAGGCCCAGCGCAAAACCGAGACCGCCTATACCGCCGCCGACGACGGCTATCTTGATTTTCTTGTTCATCACTTCACTCCTTGAATCATTCGCAGCACGTCCCGAATCTGGCCGTCACTGACTTCAGCTGAGTTGGATACCCACGCGACAAACTCGTCCGGGCGCACCAGCACCAGCGCGGCCTCATAGCGCAGGACCTCGCCTTCAGGCGCGGCCACGCAGATGGTCAATGGCAGCTTCTGTTCAGCCGCTGCAGTGCGAAAGCGCTCAACCGTGGTCTGCGGCACGCCGATCGCCAGCAGGCTGAAACCCGTGCCGAGCGACTCGAAGACGTTGCCGCCCGAGGCAAGAGCAGCTGGCGCGAGATGGTGACCGGCACGGGCTTCGAACCGGTGCGAGCCTTTGGCACTGCAGGCAGCATGTCCATCACCAGGCCACACCACCGGAGAGCCTTCATAGTTCGGCTCGAAGGAGTTGACCTCCCCGACCACGCCTGCGGCCCGTTGCTGCCAGGCGGCCTCGAAGGCGCCCCGGTCGCGTTCAGGGTCATGCGCCTCCAGAAAGCTGCGGTCGTCCTCGATGGATTTGGCGATGAAGTCGTCGATGGTCGACCTGAACACCGGCCGGCGCTCCGCGTCGTAGGAATCCAGCAGGCCTTCACCGCCCCAACCCTGCAGGGTGGCGGCGAGTTTCCAGCCGATGTTTCTTGCATCTTCAAAACCGGAGTTGACGCCGTAACCACCATAAGGCGGGTGGCTGTGGGCGGCATCGCCGGCAATAAACACGCGGCCATTGCGGTAGGAGTCCGCGAGCATGAAGCGCAGATCCCAGAAACCGATGTGTTCGAACTCGACGTCAATCGTTGCGCCTATCGACTCGTACAGGTAAGCCTTGAAGTCGAAGTTGTCGGCCGTCGTGCCTGGCGGTACCGGGGCGTGAAAGAACCATGTGGTACCCAGGTCCACACGCCCGAAGAACTTCCAGTAGCCCTGCAGCCCGGGGTGCAGGACGTTGTAGAAAGCCTTGTCGGGATAGCGCTCCAGCAGCTTGTGAAGCTCCACCGACCTGAAGACCAGCAACACCATGAGCCGGTCATGGTCAGAGCGCGTATGGGAGATGCTGGCCTGTTCGCGGACACGCGACCTGGCGCCATCACAACCCACAAGGTAGTCCGCACGCAAGACACGTTCAGTGTTGTCGGCACGGTTCCTGATGGACAGAGACACACCGGTATCGTCCTGCGTCATCTCGCCGGCATCATGGCCGTAAAGGGTTTGGATCGCAGGAATCTCAGATACGCGCTGGCGCAGTACCGCCTCGGTCGCGTACTGGGGCAGGCGTTCATTCGCCTGAAAATAATACGGCCTGACCAGGTCGCGCGGGAACCAGTCATAGGAATAGTCGCCGAGCAGGGTGCCATACGCGGTCAGGCCACCTATGCCGTAGTCGGGCGGAATGGTGCGGGCCGCGCGCAGCTGTTTCTCGGCACCCCAGGCATGGAAGTGCTCCATGGTGCGCGTGGTCAGGTTTTGCCCCTTGGGGATGGGCTGCGGCTGCGCATAGCGCTCAACCACCATGCAGCGAACGCCGCGCTGCCCCAGCTCAATGGCCAGGCCCATGCCTACAGGGCCACCGCCGACGATGATCACATCAGCGTCGGTCTGACGCTCTTCGCTGTTCGAGAGCTTGCTACTGGTTTCCACCGTCTGTCCTCAAATCAATTTATCAATGTCAATATTTCAGCGACGGTGGGCGTGGTGCCCCTGCCGGCGGGCGCGGCAACCGCGCGGTGCCGACGCCGCCAGCAAGCCGCTTATTCCGCCACGATGCCGTTGCGTTTGATGACCGAACCCCAGCGCGTGTAGTCCTGGCCCACGATGGTGGTCAGCTCTGCAGGCGTGGAAGACGAGGCATCCAGCCCGCCCTTGATCAGCACCGACTGCACATCCGGCAGCTTCATGATGGCCGCGATTTCAGTGTTGAGGCGGTTGACCACATTGGCCGGCGTGCGGTTGGGTACAAAAAAGCCGTACCACATGTCGACGTTCAGGCCCTTCATGCCCAGCTCCTGCATGGTCGCCACATTGGGTGCCACCGGATTGCGCCTGGAGCTGCCGACAGCCAGCGCATTGAGCTTGCCCGCCGTGACAAAACCCTGGGCCACGTGCACCGGCAAAAAGCCGACCATCAACTCGCCGCCCAGCAAGTCCTGCACGTAGCCTGCCGTGCCCTTGTACGGAATGTGCAGCATGGACACCTTGGCTTCAGATTTCAGCAGTTCCATCGCCATGTGATGCGGGGTACCGATGCCGGGGGAGCCGTAGCTGATAAAACCGGGTTTGGCCTTGGCCAGGGTCAGCAAATCCTTCAGGGACTTGATGTTGGTCTTGGGGTTGGACACCAACATCAGCGTGCCGTAGGCGGCCATGGACACCGATGAAAAATCCTTCACCGGGTTGAAGGGCACGTTCTGGTACAGCTGCGATGCAATCAGCATGGTGTTGGCACCCATCAGCACGGTGTAGCCGTCAGGCGTGGCCTTGGCGACAGCCTCGGCACCGATATTGCCGCTGGCACCGGGGGTGTTCTGCACGATCACCGGCTGGCCGAGACGCTCGCTCAGCTTGGGTGACACAGCGCGGGCAATGGTGTCCATGCCGGTGCCGGGTGTGAAGGGCACGACGATCTTGATGGTCTGGCCAGGCCAGGTCTGCGCCTGGGATGCGATGGCAACAGCCATCAGCAAACAGGTTGAAAGCACACGGTTAATAAATTTCATGTTGTCTCCTGAAAGTTGGGATATGTTTCGCTTCAGCGGATCTTGAACACCGTCTCGGCATTGGTCTGGAAGAACTTCTTTTTGTCTTCCATGCTCATGTCCATGTTATCGAGCGCGACCACCTCGTCAAGCTGGTGCTGGTAGGGGTAATCCATCGCATACAGCACGCGGTCGACACCCAGAACCTGCTGAGAGAACTTGATGGCCGGTTCCCATGCCACGCCGCTGTTGGTGATGTAGAAGTTTTCCTTCAGGTAGTCGCCGGGCGTCTTCTTGATGGGCTTCATGCTTTCGTAACGTTTGGATGCAACTGTGGCGCGGTGCATGTAGTTCAGGCGGTACATCCAGAAAGGCAGGGCCTCACCCATGTGGCCAATGATCATGCGCAGCTTGGGGAAGCGGTCAAACGCACCCGAGGTGATGATGCGCATGGCATGCAGGCCCGTCTCGACACCAAAGCCGTAAATCGCACCGTCAAGACCGGCTTCCTGGAAGGGTTCGATCATGTTCTTGGGCAACGAATTGGGGTGCAGGTAAATCGGCGCGTCATGCGCTTCGGCGGCGGCAAAGATGTCCCAGAATTTGGGGTCAGATAAATACTCGCCCTGGGTGTGCGAGTTGATGACGATGGCATTCATGCCCAGTTGCGTCACTCCGCGTTCAATCTCTTTTGCTGCCGCGGCAGGGTCCTGCGGCGCGACAGAGATCATGCCGGTGAAACGTGTCGGGTGGCGCTTGACGGCATCGGCCAGAAAGTCGTTGCCGACCTTTGCGAAGGCGACGGCATCGTCCTTGTCCATGACCTGCACACCGGGTGAGGTCATGGCCAGCACCTGGCGGTCAATGCCGCACTCGTCCATGTGCTGGATGCGCAGCTCGTCCATGTCGGTCAGGCAACGCATGATGTGTTTCGCGCGGTCGCTCGGGCTGGTCATGTAAAAACCCATCAGGCCATTGAAGCCGGGGTCCACATTGCCTTTGGCGATGATCTTGCGGTAGGCCTCCAGCAGCTCGGGCGGGGCAAATGCCTCTTCGGTGGCGATGCGCTGGTAGTGTGGGGATTTGGGATGCATTGATTTTTTCTCCATTGGGTTCATGAATAGGGGCGGCCGAACTGCAGGCAGCTAGTTGGCCTTGATGTTGTTGTCGAACGCCAGCTGCTTCCAAAGTGGAATTTCTGTGGCAATGACTTTGGCAAATTCTTCAGGTGTGCTGCTGGCGGGCACGACAGACATGGCGGCGAAGCGGGCTTTGACGTCGGGCAGAGCCATGACGCGTGCGATTTCTTCCTGCAGGCGCTTGATGACCGGAGCCGGTGTACCCGCGGGCGCCAGCAGGCCGCTCCAGAAAGACACCTTCAGGTCAACGCCCAGCTCGCTCAGCGTCGGCACATTCGGCATGTCTTTCAGGCGCTCTGCAGAGGTCACGGCCAGCGCCTTGACGCGCCCGCCCTGCAGCACGGCAGACGCCGCACCTGCATCGACCAGCGTCATCGTCACATCGCCGGAGATCAGCGCCGTGATGGCGTCATTGCTGCCCTTGTAGGGAATGTGCGCGAACTTCGAGCCGGTCCGGGTGTTGAAGAGCTCGGTGACCAGCTGGAATGATGCGGAGCTGGCGCCGTAGTTGGATTTGTCAGGGTTCTGCTTCGATTGCGCGACCAGCTCCTGCACATTTTTGGCCGGGTTGTTGGCATTGGCCAGCAACAGGAGGGGGAAGGTGCCCAGCAGTGAGACAGGCGCGAACTCCTGCGGCGCATAAGGCAGTTTTGCATACAGGGCGTAGTTGAAAACATTGGGGCCGCTGGCACCCATGAGCAATGTGTAGCCATCGGGCCTGGCTTTGGCCACAAACGCTGCGCCCACAATCGATGCGACACCCGGGCGGTTTTCAACCAGCACGGGCTGACCCAGGCCGACCGCCAGCTTTTCAGCCACGATGCGGGCCAGTGCGTCACTGCTACCACCCGCCGAAAAGCCCACAACGATGGTGACGGGCTTGTTCGGATAGCTGGCCACCTGCGCGGCTGCGGGCAAGACGCCAATCATCGCAAGCGTCAGTGCCAGAACGTGCCGGCGGTAGAACGGGCGCAGGCTGGGCATTAATTGGCCTTGATGTTGTTGTCGATCGCAAGCTGCTTCCACACAGGGATTTCAGAGGCGATGACTTTGGCGAACTCTTCAGACGTGTTGCTCATGGGGATGACCGACATGGTGGTCATGCGTTTCTGAACATCAGGCATGGCCACCGCCCTGGCAACAGCGTCCTGCAAAGTTTTGAGAACATCTGCAGGTATACCCGCCGGGGCGAGCAGGCCAATCCACAGCGAGACCTTGAGATCAATGCCCAGCTCGGCGAGGGTTGGCACGTTGGGGTAGTCCTTCATACGCTGCACCGAGGTCACGGCCAGTGCCTTGACGCGGCCGCTCTGCAGGCCGACAGATGCCGGGCCCGAATCGGCCAGGGCCATGGTGATGTCGCCGGCCATTACCGCAGTGACGGCATCGTTGGCGCCCTTGTACGGGATGTGCGTGAACTGGCCACCGGTCTTTTTCTTGAAAAGTTCGGTAATCAGCTGGAAGGATGCCGAGCTGGCGCCGTAGTTGGCCTTGTCGGGGTTCTGTTTGGACTGCGCGACGAGTTCCTGCACATTTTTGGCCGGGTTGTTGGCGTTGACGATCAGGATGAGCGGCGAGTCGCTGACAAATGAAATCGGCGTCAGGTCCTGCGGCGCGTAGGGCAGCTTGGCATAGACCGCGTGGTTGAAGATGATGGGGCCGGGCGCACCCATGAGCAGCGTGTAACCATCGGGTTTGGCCTTGGCGACGTAGCTGGTGCCGACAATGGCGCCGACGCTGGGGCGGTTTTCAACAATCACCGGCTGGCCAATGATGGAAGGCAGCTTTTCGGCCAGGATGCGCGCCATGGCATCGACACCGCCGCCGGCGGAATAACCGACGACGATGGTGACCGGTTTGTTCGGGTAGGCTCCCTGGGCAGCGGCCGTCAGTGGCAGCATGGGCACAAAGGCCAACGCGATGAGAGCCCGGCGGATAAATTGAAGTTTCTCTGGGTTCAGCATTTTTGTCTCCTGTTTAAACAAGTTGTTCGGGAGCGCTCGGACGGCGCTTTTTCACTCCATACCTGCAAGTTCTTTATTGAAGGCCGATCTGGACATTCAGCACAGCGGCCTGGCCTGCATCGACCGCCTTGAGGCAACGTGCAATGGCGGCTTCGACTTCTGCAGGGTCGCTCACACATTCGCCGTACGCACCAAAGGCCTCGCCGACTTTTTCAAACTGCCTGTCGCGCCCCTGCAGGCGCGCCTGGAACTCGTCAGTCTTTGCAGCCACGCCATCGGGGTACACACGCAGCACAGCTTCTTTCACCGCCTGCCAGCCACCGTTGTCGAGCACGATGGTGAAGATGGGCAGCTTGTAGCGCTGCGCGGTGGCATAGACAGAAGTCGGCGTCGAGAAATGAAAACCGCCGTCGCCAACCACCTGGATGACACGCACCTTGGGGTTGGCCAGCCTGGCGCCCAGCGCCATGCCGCCGCTGTAACCCAGGCCGCCACCTGCGCCGCACAGCAAGGTGAGCGGTTTGCTGCGGGGAATCTGGTTCAGCACTGCAAAGGTGTTGCGTATGGCTTCATTGATGACGATGTCGTCTGGCGAGATCGCAGCGCCCAGCGCGGCACACAGCCATGCTGCCGTGATGGCACCCGGCTTGCCGTAGTCTTCAGCTGCCCGGGCCACTGCGGCCTTGCGTTCAACGGATGCTGCAAACCAGCCGTCCATGCGGGCCGAGACTTTTTTATGAAAAGCGTCGCCGGCTTTTGCACGCACGATTTTTGCAACCTGCTGCAACACGGTGGCGCAGTCGGCCTGCACCCGCATGTCGGTGGCAAAGCCCCACATGGGGAAGTCTTTCTTGATCGGGTCGACGTCGATGTGGGTCCAGCGTGTCTCGCTGCTGGCCTGCACAAACCTGGGCAGCCAGGGCACATCCACATCCAGCAGCAGGCCGACATCAGCATTGGCCATGCCCTTGCCCGGCTCAAAGCCGCCAAAGCACGGGGAATTGCGCGATATGTTCATGTAGCCGGGACTGAACTCGAACACCCTGATGCCGCACAGCAGCGCCAGGTCTTCAAGTGCAGCCACCGCCTCGGCCTTGCGGCCCAGGTAAGAGGTCACGGCAATCGGGTTGCTGGCCGACATCAGCTGCGCGGCAATCGCCTGTGCGCGCTCGTGATCGATGCCACCCGACATCACCGGTCCGTAGCGCTCGCCGCTGTAGGCCTGCACCTTGTCGGTGGCAATGGTTTCGGCCAGCATTTCGCGAGGCAATGTCAGGTAGACCGGGCCTTGCGGGTCGCTCTGCATGACGGAGTGGCCGCGCCGCAGGACTTCCTTGGCGATGACGCCGCTGGGCAGGGAGTAGTCCCACTTCACATAGGGCCTGACGATGCTGGCCATGTCGAACGGGTCCTGCACAAAATGCACGTAGTTGTCGCGTGAACCGGGCAACTCGCCGCGCAATGTGAAAGGCGACTTGCCCGCCATCAGCAACACCGGCAGGCGGCCGCGAAACATGTTGTGCATGCCCATGGCGGCGTTGGCTGTGCCTGCATCGACGTGCACCATGACCGCCTGGCCGCGCCCGGTGATGGCGGCAAAGCCTGCCGCCATGTGAATGGCGACGTTTTCATGCGGCACCAGCATCATGTTGGGGTGTGCCCTGCCCTCCTCGTCCCAGCGCGCCAGCTCTTCAATGATGGAGACGTGGTCGGTGCCGAGGTTGGAAAAGACATGCTCTATACCAAGCTCGGTCAGCCCTTCGAGAAAGAAGTGAGCGCCGCTCTGCTGTTCTGGCTGGCTCATGTGTTGGTCTCGAAGTAAAAGTGTTTGGTCTGCAGAAAGTCGTTGAGGCCTTCTGCGCCGTGCAGCCGGCCATAACCGCTGTCGCGGAAGCCACCGGTCTCTGCTTCTGCAAACAGGCGGTTGTGGCTGTTGGACCAGACCGTGCCAGAACGCAGGCGCGCAGCAATGCGGCGCGACTTTTTCATGTCCGTGCTCCACACGCTCGCAGCCAGGCCGAAACGCGTGGCGTTGGAGCGCATCACGGCTTCGTCCTCCGTCGTGAAGCGCTCCATCACCAGCAGCGGGCCAAACAGTTCTTTCTGGATGAAGTCCGACTGCAGGTCATCGACCTCGATCAGGCTGGGCTCAATGAAAGCGCCTTTGGCGAGTGCGCCGCCCGGAATATTGCCGCGCAGCAACACACGCTGGGTGGCAGCGGCGGTGTCCATCAGCGCATTGATACGGTCGCGGTTGCGTACATCGATCAGGCAACCCATCTGGGAGGCCGGGTCATTGCCGGGACCAACCTTGACGGCCTTGAGGGCCGCAGCGAGTTTGGCTGCAAACTTGTCGTAGGCCGAATCTTCAACCAGCACACGCGTGATCGCTGTGCATTGCTGGCCCGCCATGACCATGCCGCCAGCGACCATGCCGGCCACCGTCTTGTCCATGTCGGCATCGGCAAACACAACGGCCGGGGCCTTGCCGCCGAGTTCGAGCGACAGACGCTTGAGTGTGGTGGCGGTGGTTTCGGCAATCATCTTGCCGACCGCCGATGAGCCGGTAAAGCTGATGACGTCGATGTCAGGCGCTTCGCAAAGGTAGCGCGACACCTCTGCGCCTGATTCCGTCACGGAGTTGATGACGCCTGCTGGCACGCGCGCATCGCTGCTCATGCATTCGAGCACCATGTTGTTGACGACAGCCGTCTGGCAGGCGGGCTTGATGACCACAGTGCAACCCGCAGCCAGCGCCG
The DNA here is from genome assembly GCA_040388335.1 of Pseudomonadota bacterium. Lineage (GTDB taxonomy): Bacteria > Pseudomonadota > Gammaproteobacteria > Burkholderiales > Burkholderiaceae_C > Polaromonas. Next base: position 10,739 of record JAZKCB010000242.1, read on the forward strand.
GTGCCAGGGAACGGACCAGCAGGGTCACGGGTGCGTTCCACGGCAGGATGATGGCGCAGACACCCGCGGCTTCCCGGTCCAGTGATGAGTAGCAGCCGGGCTCGACTTCGAGCACACGGCCAAACAGGTTGCGCGCCAGGCCGGCGTAATAACGCAACTCGGAAATCCCCGCGCCGATCTCGCCCAGTGCCTCACGCCTGAGCTTGCCATTGAGGGTGACGAGCCAGTCGGCGATTTCTTCCTTGCGCGCATCGAGCTTGTCGGCAAAGTCCAGCAGCACCTGGGCGCGCAGGCGCGGGCTGTTCTTCCAGGGGGTGTTTTCAAAGGCGCGCAGTGCCGAAGCGATTGCGGCTTCAGCCTCTGCAGCCGTGCCTTCACAAAAATGTGCGGCGACTTCGCCCGTGGCTGGGTTGAGGGCGTTGCCCAGGCGTTCTGTTCCGCCGACATGGCTCACCCAGTTGCCATCGATCAATTGTTTTGCTGTTTGCACTTTGTCTCCTGGATCTCTGAAAGCGTGGCGAGGCGTGTGGCAGCCCCATGCATGTGGCAATGCTAATTAACTTCGATTTGAGTGACAATGACTTATTTTTAAGCTATACCTTTTCCAGATCGCGATGAATAATGGACACACTTGCCAACCTCAAAGCTTTTGTTGCCGCAGCTGACGCGGGCAGTTTTTCAGCCGCTGCCCGCAAGCTGGATCTGGTGCCGTCGGTCATTTCAAAGCGCATAGACCAGCTGGAATGGCGCATACGTGCACCGCTGTTTACGCGCTCTACCCGCAAGCTGACACTGACCGATGTCGGCGACCGTTACTTGCCGACCGTGCGCGAGCTGGTCCGGCAAATGGACGATGCACTGGACGGCATGGCGAGGTCCAGCGGCGACCTGGAAGGCCACATCCGCGTGAAGGTGCCGACCACCATGGCCATCCTTTACCTGAGCGACATTCTTTATGGCTTTCTGCGCAGCCAGCCCAAGATCAGCATGGACATCGTGCTGGCAGACCGGTCGGTCAACCCCCTGGAAGAAGGTTTTGACCTGGCGCTGGGTGCCAGGCCCGAGTTGTACGGCGGCGTGCAGGACATCGCGCTCTGCCCCCTGAAGCGCTACCTGTGCGCATCGCCTTCGTATCTTGCCAGGCGAGGCACACCGCAGCACGTTAGCGAGCTTCAAGACCACGACTGCGTGGTATTTGCCACCACCGGCCCGCGATGGGAATTCATGAGCCAGCAGGGCCTGATCGGCATTGATGTACGGCCCAAGCTGCGCAGCAACGACGGCGCAGCGATCTGCAACGCAGCCATTGCGGGCAGCGGGATTGCGGTGCTGACAGACTACATGGCCGGGCCGGCGATACGTTCAGGCGAGCTGGTTGAAATACTGCCGGAGTTTGAAGTGCCGGACATCTGGCTCAAGGCGCTGGTGCCCGGCACGCGCATCGCGTTGCCGCGTGTGCGCATGCTGCTGGACTGGCTGAAGCAGCATCTCGATCAATTACCGCCACTGGACAAGTCAGCCGTGGCGGCCTGAAGGCCGGATTCAACCGGCGTTGGACTGCTCTATGCCCCATTTGGCCAGCGCCGCATCGTCGCTGACACGGGCATCGACCCAGCGCGCGCCATCGGGCGTTTCTTCCTTCTTCCAGAACGGTGCCTGGGTCTTGAGGTAGTCCATCAGGAATTCGCAGGCCTTGAAGCTCTCGCCGCGATGGGCTGAGGTGACGGCCACCATCACCACCTGGTCCAGCGGCTGCAAGAGGCCGACGCGGTGCACCACACGTGCGCCGAAGATATCGAAGCGCCTGAAGGCCTCATCAATCATGGCCTCTATGGCTTTTTCGGTCATGCCGGGGTAGTGCTCCAGCTCCATGCTGGTGACGGTCTGGCCGTCATTGCGGTCTCTTACAGTGCCTGTAAACGTGCAAACCGCACCAACGCGTTTGTCACCCTGCCGAAGCGATTCGACTTCTTTTGCAAGGTCGAAGTCTCCAGTCTGAATGGACACGCGGGCCGTCATGTCAGCCCCCGGTCACCGGCGGGAAAAAAGCGACTTCACAGCCATCCGTGAGGCTTGCCGATTCATCACTCATGACCCGGTCCAGCGCCATGCGAACGGCCTTGCCGCGGGTCAGCACGTTTGAATAAGGCGTGCCCAGGGCCAGCAGCTCGTCACGCAATGCGCCCAGCGTTGTGGCTGCGGTTTCGCGTGCCTCGCTGCCTTTGCCCACGGCTTCGCGAACGGAGGCGAAATATTTGATGGTCACTTTCATGGCCAGGCCTTCATCCGATCAGCGCCGAAAAGGGCAGGAACTGCACCGTATCGCCTTGGGCAATGCTTGTACCTGCGGGGTTGTCGATCACACCGTCACCCCATACTGCAGAGGTGAGCACGCCCGAACTCTGGTTGTTGAACAGGTCAAGCCCGCCGGATACATTGCGCCTCACGCGCAGAAACTCCTGCCGCTTGTCAGGCCGGGGCCAGTTGAAATCAGCACGCATGGAAAGCGGCTCCGCCGCTACACGCGCGGCCCCTTGAAGCTTGAGTATGAAAGGCCGCACCAGCACCAGAAAGGTGATGAAACTGGAGACCGGATTTCCCGGCAAGCCGATGAAATGGGAGGCCTGTTTTTCATGTTCAACACGTCCATACGCAAAAGGTTTGCCGGGCTTGATGGCCATCTGCCACAAGGCCAGCTTTCCAAGTGCCTCTACCGCGGGCTTGATGTGGTCTTCTTCACCGACAGACACACCGCCGCTGGTCAGGATCAGGTCGTTCTGGGCACAGGCACTTTTCAATGCACCGATCGTGGCATCAAGGCGATCAGGCACTATGCCCATGTCTGTCACGGTACAGCCCAGGCGCAGCAACAGCGCGCGCAGGAAAAAGCGGTTGGAGTTATAGATGGCACCGGGCTTCATGTCGGCAGGCGCCACGTCGCCGGGCATGACCAGTTCGTCACCCGTCGAGAAAAGTGCCACACGCACGCGCGGTGCCACCTGCAGCGTGTCAAAACCAATGCTCGCCGCCAGGCCCAGCGACGCCGGCGTGAGCCGCTCACCCATGCGCAGCACCACAGCACCCGAGGCCACGTCTTCACCTGCACGGCGTATCGACGTGCCCGGTTGAGGCTGCACGCGGACCTTCACGCCGGGCAGGCCACCATCGACGGCCTCTACGGCCAAGCAGTCCTCCTGCATCACGACGGTGTCGGCCCCGGCGGGCACCGGCGCACCGGTGAAAATGCGCGCGGCAGAGCCAGCTGCGAGCGGCGAACCCGCGCTGCCTGCCGGAATACGCTGGTGAACCGGCAGCACAGCATCAGCAGCTGTCCAGTCGGCAGCGCGCAGGGCATAACCGTCCATGGCGCTGTTGTCATGCGCCGGTACATTCAGGCTGGAGACGGCATCCTGCGCCAGCACGCGCCCATCGGCATCAAAGGTGGAAACCGCCTCGACACCCGGCAATGGCGCTGCATACGACAGCAGCTCGGCCAGTGCATCAACAAGCGGCCTCAGGGGCGCGCGCGCGGGTGGTGATGAAGCTGCAGTCATGGCATCAAACGTCCTGGGGAAGCCGGATTTCAAACGAATACTTGAAGCGCTCCCGGTCGCGGATCAGGTAGTCAGCCACCGCCTCCGGATTGTTGAGGTCCAGCACCGGGCGCAGGGTTTCATGCGGCAACTGCGTAGCGTCATCGGTGGCGATGGCGACGATGAAGTCGTCTTCCATGTACATCGCTTCGCGCCCCGCGTAGTCGGCAGAAGGCGCGCGCCAGACTTCGATTTTGAGGAGGTCACTGCTTTTGAAGCCTTCAACCAGAACCCAGTCCACACCCTCGTACAACTCGGCAATCAGCTGGTGGACCGTGAGTTGCGACGGTTGTTCAAACTCCCGCATGAGGGCAAGTCGTCGATCAGACGCCACGACGACCTCAAAGGCACCGGCTTGCCGGTGGCGAAAAGTGTCCTTGCCGGGGTGATCAATGTCAAAGCGGTGATGCGCGTGTTTGACGACCGACACCCTGAGGCCACGGGCCTTGAGTACGGGGATGAGCCGCTCAACCAGCGTGGTTTTGCCAGATCCGGAAAAGCCGGCAAACCCTACGACATTCATGCGTCGGCCTTCGGGTGTTTGTCAGTGAACATGGTCGGCAATGTAGCGCTTGATGAGCACCGCGTCGGGCGGCATCACTTTCACGCGCTTGGGCAGGGCTTCAATGCCTTCAAATTTTGCAGGCCTGTCTGGAAGGCGACCCAGCGCCTCTTCAATGGTGGCTGAAAACTTGATGGGAAGGGCCGTCTCGAGCACGATCATCGGAATACCCGTCTGCAGATGTTCGCGCGCCACCTTCACGCCGTCAGCTGTGTGCGTGTCTATCATGGTGCCGAAGCGCGCGTAGGTGTCCTTGATGGTTGCCAGGCGGTTGGCATGGGTGCTTTTACCGCTCACAAAACCGTAAGTCGCACGGGCTTGCTTAAACGCCAGCAGCTCACTGAGGTCGAACTTTCCGATCTTGCCGAGCTGGTCATGAAAGAGCGCCCTGACCTTCTCGCCATCGCGGCCCAGCAGGTCAAACACAAAACGCTCGAAGTTGGACGCCTTGGAAATATCCATCGACGGGCTGGAAGTTTCATGCGTATCGGCACTGCCGCGCACACGGTAAATACCGGTGCGGAAAAATTCGTCCAGCACATCATTCTCGTTCGTGGCAACGACGAGTTGGGCAATCGGCAGACCCATCATGCGTGCCACATGGCCAGCGCAGACGTTGCCGAAATTGCCAGAAGGTACGGTGAAGCTGACTTTTTCAGTGTTTGATTTTGTGGCCTGGAAGTAGCCCGCAAAGTAGTACACCACCTGCGCCATCAGACGTGCCCAGTTGATCGAGTTGACCGTACCGATTTTGTATTTGCGCTTGAACTCCAGGTCGTTGGAGACGGCCTTGACGATGTCCTGGCAATCATCGAACACACCATCGACAGCAATGTTGTGGATGTTCTCGTCCTGCAGGCTGAACATCTGCGCCTGCTGGAAGGGGCTCATGCGGCCGTCGGGCGAGGTCATGAAGACACGCACGCCTTTTTTGCCGCGCATGGCGTATTCGGCCGCACTGCCGGTGTCGCCACTGGTGGCGCCCAGGATGTTGAGTTCTTCGCCGCGGCGCGCAAGCTCGTATTCAAACAGGTTGCCCAGCAACTGCATGGCCATGTCCTTGAAGGCCAGCGTCGGGCCGTTGGACAGGGCTTCAAGCTGCAGGCCGGGCTCCAGCTGGCGCAAGGGGACGATCTCGGTCGTGCCGAACACTTCCGGTGTATAGGTCTTGTGGCAAATGGCTTTCAGGTCTGCGGCAGGAATGTCGTCGATGTACAGCGACAGGACTTCAAAGGCCAGGTCTGCGTATGAAAGTACTCGCCATTTTGTGAGCGTTGCGTCATCAACCTGAGGATACTGCTCGGGCAAATACAGGCCGCCATCAGGAGCCAGACCTTCCAGCAGGATTTCGCAGAAGCGCTTGCGGCCCGTGGCATCAGAGGCTGCGGCCCTTGTCGAGAGATAACGCATCAGACCAGCTCTTCCTTGCGGATTCGGACGATGGGTGCGAGCACTGTCTTGAGTGCCTGCATCTGCGCCAGCGCATCGTTCATCTTTGCTTCCACGCAGTCATGCGTCAGGATGATGAGGTCAGTCTGGGTCGATCCTTCACCGCCCACCTCATCGGCTTCACGCTGAAGGACGGCGTCAATGCTGATGCCGGATTCGGCCAGAATGCCGGTTACTTTCGCCAGCACGCCAGCTTCGTCCGCCACATTCAGGCGCAGGTAATAACTGGTCACGACTTCACCCATGTCAAGCACAGGCGTGCTGCTCATGGACTGCGGCTGGAAGGCCAGGTGCGGAACGCGCTGCGCGCTGTCAGCGGTGTTCAGGCGGGCGATATCCACGAGATCGGCTATCACCGCACTGGCCGTGGGCTCACTGCCAGCACCCTTGCCGTAATACATGGTGGTGCCGACGGCATCGCCGTGCACCATCACGGCGTTCATGGCACCTTCAACGTTGGCGATCAGGCGTTTGGCGGGCACCAGGCATGGGTGCACACGCAACTCGATGCCCTTGGCGACCTGCTTGGTGATGCCGAGGAGCTTGATGCGATAGCCGAGTTGCTCGGCGTATTTGATGTCCTTGGCGCCGAGTTTGGTAATGCCTTCGACATAGGCCTTGTCAAACTGAACCGGCACGCCAAATGCAATAGCCGACATCAGCGAGGCCTTGTGCGCGGCGTCCACGCCCTC